>NZ_JBJGYP010000005.1:0-218090 GCF_054050055.1 Geodermatophilus sp. SYSU D00814 | reverse complement strand
GGCGAACCGCCGCCAGCGCGGCGGGGCGCTGCGGCGGTGCCGGAGGATCTCCTGCCCGAGCTGGCTGGAGTGCCCGCGCCGGCCGAGGAGCGCGTCGAGCAGGCCGAAGACCGGCGAGGCGGGGGGGGGGGGGGGGCGGGGGGGGGGGGGGGGGGGGGGGGGGGGGGGGGTGGGGGGGGGGGGGGGGGCGGGGGGGGGGGGGGGCGCCGGCGCGCCCCCCCCCCCCCCCGAGGAGGCGGTGGCCCGGGCCCTCGGCTGAACGCCTCACGGGTCCTCGGCGGGGCACCGGCGTCACTAGGCTGGAGGAGCCGTGGCGTCCGGGAGCGAGGGGGACGGTCCGTGGAGCCCGATGCCGACGAGGACGCCGTCGCCACGCTGGTCGCCCGGGCGCTGGGCGACGACGCCGTCGCCTGGGACCGCCTCGTCGAGCGCTTCCTGCCGCTGGTCCTGTCGATCGTGCGCCGGCACCGGCTGCAGGACGCCGAGGCCCAGGACGTCGCCCAGACGGTGTGGCTGCGCCTGGTCGAGCACCTCGGCGCCATCCGGGAACCGCGGGCGCTGCCCGGCTGGATCGCCACCACGACCCGCCACGAGTGCCACCACCTCCGCGGCGGCCACTGCGTCGTCCCCTCCGAGGACCTCGACTCCCGGGCGCGGCCGGACGACGACACCCCCGGTCCCGAGCACCGGCTGCTGCAGGGCGAACGGCACGAGGCCCTGCTCGCCGCCCTCGCCGAGCTGCCCGAGCGGCAGCGCACCCTCCTGCTGCTGCTGATCGAGGACCCGCCGCTGCCCTACGAGGAGATCAGCCGCCGGCTCGACATGCCGGTCGGCAGCATCGGGCCGACCCGGGCCCGGGCCATCGCGCGGATCCGGACCCACCGGGCGGTGCAGGCGCTGCTGGAGGTGTGAGGCGGCGGGGCCTCACAGGCGCACCCAGTCGGTGACCAGCACGCCCGACGGCGTGGCGCAGCGCAGCCGGGTCAGGCCCGACACCGGCCGGTCGAACCGGAACCGGCCCCACTCGTCGGCGGTGGTGCGGTCGACCTCGCCGCCGGGGGCCAGCAGCGACACCTCCCCCGGAGCGGCCGGCACCAGCTGCCCGACCAGGCAGTCCTCGTCCCGGGCCACCTCCACCGACCGGTCGCCGGCCTCGAACACCAGGTCCCGGGGTCCGCCGGGCCCCCCGCGCACGCCCGCCGTCCGGTCGAGGAGCGAGTCGCTGGTCAGGGCGGCGAGCTCGGCGTCGACGGTCCGCCACGAGAAGGCGGCGCGGGCGGCGTCGGTCATCGCCGGGGTGGGACTGCCGGCCGCGCGCAGTGCGGCGCGCAGCTCGCCGAGCAGCTCGTCGTCGCCCGGCCCCGGTACCGACACCGCCGCCTCCCTCCCCGTCCGCCCCCGCACGGGCATCCCGCACCGGCATGGTGCCCCCCGACCGGGCCGGCTGCCAGCACGCGGCGCCGGCCGCCCGGGACCGTCCCGGACCCGCCGCTCCCTGTCAGAGGCCAGGGACGCGCGCCTGATACCCCGGCGGGCCGCTCACCCCGCCCCGTAGGCGCCGAAGGCGCACCGGTGCACGAACGAGCGCGGGTCGGCCGGGTCCAGCGCGGCGCGGGCGGCGTGCAGCGCGTCGGCACCGGTCAGGCCGGCGGCCAGCCCCCGGTGCACGGCGTCCATGAGGCCGACGGACTCCGCGTCCCCGACGGCGACCGTGCTCGCCAGGACCCCCGTCGTCCCCCGCGCCAGGAGCGCGCTGACGAGGCCGAGCAGCTCGTCGCCGGCGTAGGGGACGTCGGCGGCCGAGTCGCAGGCGGCGAGCACGACCCGCCGGGGGGCGATGCCGCGGCGGTCGAGCTCGTGCACGGTCAGCAGCCCGTCGGCCAGCTCCAGGGCGGAGAAGGACGGGTTGTCCGACCGCAGCCGGCCGTGGCAGGCCAGGTGCGCCAGGCCGGCGCCGGCCAGCGCGCCGGTCGTCGCGGCGACCGTGGCCGCCGCGCCGGTCAGGACGGTCGCCTCCGGGTGGGACCGGCGCACGGCCTCGACCTCGGCGACCGCCCCGGGCAGCCGCGGCCCGGCCACGAGCACCACCGGGCCGGCGGAGCGGGGGGCGGCCGCGGTGCGGGCCCACAGCGCCGCCGACGGCGCGGTGGACACCGGGGCGCCGTGCAGGGCCGGCCAGGGCACGCGGCGGGTCCGCCCGTCGGGCACGACCACCAGCGGCACGTCCGCGGGCAGGCCCAGCGGGGACAGCAGCAGGTCCGCCAGCCGGTCCAGCGCGTGCTCGGCGGCGGCCCGCGCGGCCGCGAGCGCCGGCGCCCGGCCGGGGCGCAGCAGGCGGCGCAGCGCGAACAGCAGGCTGTCGCACTCGGCGGTCACCGGCTGCGCCGGGCCGAGCCGGACCAGCCGGCTGCCGCCGCCGTGCAGGACGACGGCGACGAGCTCCCCGCCGACCGTGGCGAACGACGCCAGGGCGCGCCCGTCGAGGTGCCGGCGCAGCTCGGCGGGCGTGCACACCGGTGCCCGGCCCGCGCCCGAGCCCGGCCGCTGCCAGGTGGCCCGCCGCAGCCGGGCCTCCGCGGCGCCCTGCCGGGCGCGCAGCTCGGCCGGCTCCTCGCCGGTGTCGCGCAGCGCCTGCGCCAGCTCGGCGTGCACCAGGCGGAGCTCGGCGAGCTCGTCCTGCAGCCCGTCGGGTGCCGGCGGCTCGACGCCGAGCAGCGCGGCGGCGCGGGTCTGCTCCATCCACCCCAGCACCCGCAGCGGGGAGCCGGTCGACAGCAGCGTCTCCAGTCCCAGGCGGCCGAGCTCGACCCCGTGGCCGGAGGCCAGCGCCCGCAGCTCGGTGGAGCCGAGGGCGGCGCGGTGCCGGGCGAGGTCGGCGAGCCCGGCACGGCAGTGCCGCAGCACCGCGTCGTCCCGGCCGGCCAGCCGCTCGGCGCAGGCGCCGGCGAGGTGCCCGCGCAGGCGCAGCAGCACAGGGCCGCGCCGGCTGCGGTCGCGCGCGGCCCCGAGGCAACGCCGGGCGACCCGGGGGCGCCCCAGCTCCGCGGCCAGCCGGCCGGCGGCCAGGTGGGCGGCCGCGGCGGCCGACGGCACGCCCGCCCGGTCGAGGAACCCCGCGGCCCGTGCCGCGCGCCGCAGCAGCGTCAGGTCGCCGGTGCCGTCGAGGAGGGCGGCCTCGGCGGCGAGCACCGTCGCGCGGGCGGCCCAGGCCGTCCGGCGCTGCCGGCGGAACAGCCCCTCGGCCGCGTCGGCCGCCGTCCGCGCCGCCGCGGCGTCCCCGGCCAGCAGCGCGGTGTGCGCCACGGTCAGCCGCGCCTCCGCGGCGAGGAGCAGCACGCCCTGGGCCTCGAGGTCGGCCGCGGCGCGCCCGGCCAGCTCCCGCGCCTCCGGCAGCAGCCGCAGCTCGGCGAGCACGTCGGCGTACTCCATGTGGTACTCGCCCAGCGGCACGCCGGTCTGCGTGAACAGCTCCGTCGCGCGGTCGAGCTGGGCCAGCCCCTCGGCCAGGCGCCCGCTCTGGGCCAGCACCAGCCCCCGGTTGTGCGCCACGAAGGCGTACATCGACGGTCCGATGCCGGCGGCGAGCTGCTCGGCGCGGTCGAGGTGCCGCAGGCTCTCGTCGAACCGGCCCCGGGAGGCGGCGACCAGGGCGAGGTTGTTGGCCGCGCTCCCCCGGTTGTCCAGGGTCGCGGCGGGGTCGGCCACCACCCGGCGGTAGGACGCCGCAGCGGGCTCGAGCCGCCCCAGGTTGTGCAGCAGCACCGCGCGCATGAAGTCCGCCTCGGGCGGGGGGCGCCCGCCGGCGGGCACGGCCCGGTCCAGGTCGCGCAGCGCGAGCGCGACCCGTCCCAGCTCGAGGACGACCGCCGCCCGGGTCACCAGCAGCTCCGCGACCCGGGAGGTCAGCCCGGCCTGCCGCGCCAGCCGGAGCGCCTCGTCGAGCAGCCGCAGCGCCCGCCGGTTGTCCCGCCGGGCCCGGGCCGCCCAGGCCACCGCCCGCAGGCCGACCACCAGCGCCTCGGGATCGGCGGCCCGGCGGGCGGCCTCGACGACGTCGGCGGCGGCCCGGTCGAAGCGCCGCGGGTCGCCCACGACGCCGTCGTAGGCCCGCTGCGCGCGTATCAGGAGGGAGCCGGTCGACTCTTCCCGTGTGACGCCGGTCACCGGGACGATTCTGCTCCGGATCCGGCGCGGCGAGGAGGAGATCCACGATGGCGGACGCCTACCAGTTCCCCCAGGCACCGGGCGACCTGCGCTCCCCGGACCAGATCCCCGCCCAGCGGGCCGCGGTGCGCGCGCAGATCGCGACGTGGCTGGCCGAGATGGCCGCCGCCGGCGGTCTGCAGGAGGACCACCTGCGGGCCCTGGCCGATCTGAAGCAGCGGCGCAGCGCCGTCGGGCCGGCCCGGATCCGGGTCGAGCGCGACGGGACCGCCGTCACCCCCAACCGGCTCGTCGTGCGCCGGGACGACGTCCCCGCGGTCGTCGCCGAGCTGCAGTCGAGGTACTACGCGCCGCAGGTGGTGGCGGTCCCCGGGCTGGACGACCTGCGCGTGCTGGTGTCCGTCGGAGCCGGCGCGCGGAGCCTGCGCGCGTCCGGGGCGGTGGCCGGCGCCGTGACCGGCGCGCGGGCTGCGCCCAGCCACGTCTCCCTGCTGGGGGCGATCCGGAAGGCGGCGGGCGGGCCGGAGCCCTCGGGACCGGGTCCCGGCGTGTCCTGGGACTTCCGGCCCGAGCCCGGCCAGGGCGGGGACCCCGTGGTCGCGGTCGTCGACAACGGGGTGAGCGCGGAGCAGCGCGAGGACGGCTGGCTGGCCGGCCTGGCGCGGACGGACAACCTGGACCTGCTCGACGTCGTCCCGGCCGACCGCTTCCTCGACCGCGCGGCCGGGCACGGCACCTTCACCACCGGCGTCGTCGAGCAGGTCGCGCCCGGTGCGCGGCTGGACGTGCGGCTCGCGCTCGACACCGAGGGCGAGGGGGACGAGGTGGACGTCGCACGCGAGCTGGTCCGCGCGGCCGAGGACGGCGCGGAGGTGGTCAACCTGTCCCTCGGCTTCCAGACCTCGGGCGACCGGCCGCCGCTGGCGATGGAGCACGCCCTGCGCACGGCGATCGCCGTCGCCGAGGACCAGGGGCGCCACCTGCTCGTCGTCTGCGCGGCGGGCAACTACGGGGACGACCGCCGCCCGTGCTGGCCCGCGGCGTTCGCCGGCGTGCCGGAGTTCGCGCGGCACGTGGTGGCCGTGGCCGCGCTCCGCCTGGACGACGACGACGACCAGCAGGTCGTGGGGGCGGAGTGGTCCTCGCGGGGCGACTGGGTGACCTGCTCGACCCTGGGCCAGGGCGTCGTCTCCACCTACGTGATCGGCGAGGAGTCGCCGGCCTCGGACCTGGTCGACCCCGACAGCTTCGGACCGAGCTCGTGGGCCACCTGGAGCGGGACCTCCTTCGCCGCGCCCCAGGTGGCGGGGGCGGTGGTCCGGATGGTCCGCGACGGGCGGGCCGCCACGGCCCGGGAGGCGCTCGACGCGCTGCTCACCGACGCGGGCGACCACTCCGAGCAGAAGAACGGCACCCGCCGGCTCGGCGGCTTCGGCGTCCCCCTGCGGATCCTGCCCGTGTGACCCCGTCGGGGGCCGGCCTCCCCCGGGAGGCCGGCCCTCAGCGCGCGGGCCGCGCCCGGTGCACGGTGACGGTGGCCGCCCCGGCGCAGACCGGGACCGCCCGCGCGGCCAGGCACCACAGCCCGCCCCGGGCCAGGACGGCGTCGCCCCAGGTGTCGAAGTCCCGCTCGCCGGCGACCAGCAGCGCCTTGGTGGCGGCCAGCCGCCGCTCGACCAGGTCGAGCCGGTGCCGGAGGGTGCCGGCCGGCGGCGGCCCGGGGACGGTCCTGATCCCGCGGGGCACCGCTCCCTGCTCGCGCAGCACGCGGGCGGCGAGGGGCGCGAGGACCTCGGCGGCGAACCGGGGCAGGTACTCGTCGCCGAAGCGGGCCGCGGTGTCCGCGGCCCGGTCGGCCTGCAGCGCCGACGGGCGGGCGCCGCCGGGCCGGCACAGGTCGGTGTCGCGCCCGAAGGAGCGGTCGAGACCGAACGCGTTCTGCAGGTGGACCAGGCCGGTCAGGGCATCGGCCCAGGCGTCGTGCAGCGGGCGGGCCAGGGTCAGACGGGGTCGCAGCAGCGGCCCCACGTCGGTGCCGGCGAGCAGGTGCCCCGGTCCCGGCCGGCCGCCGTGCACCCGGCCGAAGGCGGTCGTGGCGTCCAGTCCCGCGTGGGCGCGCAGCACCGCCGCCCCGCCCGGGTGCCGCTGCAGGAAGGCGGTGACGTCGTGCACGCGGCCGCCGACCGCCAGCCACCAACCGTGCTCGTCGTCGTTGTGCTCGGCGAGGTCGGCCAGGCCGTGCCCCCGGCGCACCGGCCGGCCGGGGGCGGCGGAGCGGGGCCGGGGCCGGGCCGCGGGCGCGGGGTCGCGCTCGGTGCGGGACGCGGTGAGGGCCGCGTCGACGGTGTGCCAGGTGAGCTCGCGCGGGGACCCGGTGAAGCCGCCGATGGTCACCCCGCGGCCGACCATGAAGGCGACGGCCAGGTAGCCCGACACCAGGCGCCGGTGCCGGCCGAGGAACCCGTCGGCGCCGGCGTAGGCCTCGATCGCCGCGTCGAACGACGCCGCCAGCTGCGGCCGCCGCCGGGTGGTCGCGTACGCGGCGACCGGGACCTCCTCGACCGCGTCGGCGAACCGCCGCCAGCGCGGCGGGGCGCTGCGGCGGTGCCGGAGGATCTCCTGCCCGAGCTGGCTGGAGTGCCCGCGCCGGCCGAGGAGCGCGTCGAGCAGGCCGAAGACCGGCGAGGCGGTGCCGCTGGGCCCGAGGTCGCCGGGCCGCAGCGGCACCGCGAGCGGGGCCACGGTCTTGGCCCAGACGACGGGGTCGACGTGGGTGCGGGCGCCGGGGCGGGGGTCGATCAGCCGCAGGGACCGGGTCGCGGCCCGCAGCGCCGCGGTCACCGCGTCGAGGGCAGCGCAGAGGGCCTCGGCGTCGTCGTCGAGGACCGCCTGCTGGGCGTCGGCCGCGGCCGGCACCACCGGCGCGCAGCGCGCCAGCACCTCGACCTGGGTGAGGTAGAAGACGCGCTCCTCCTCGTTGCCGGCCGCGGGCACGAGCAGGCGCAGGTCGTCGGACAGCAGCGGGAGGTCGTCGCGCCCGGCGGCGGAGCGCCAGTTGTGCACGATGAGGTCGGGATAGCCCAGCACCGGCTCCGGCGAGCGGCCCAGCCGGCGCAGCACCTCGGCCCAGGGGACGGCGAGGGCCGGCGGCAGGCCCGCCGGCCGGGGCGCGCGGCCGTGCACGTGGGCGTGGGCGAGCAGGCCCAGCACGGTGGCCGCCCGCTGCAGCGCGGTGTCCGGCAGCGCGTCGGGGCCGGCCGGCAGCAGCGGCAGCTCCTCGACGGCCTCCCGGACGGCGACGTCGCGCAGCAGCGCCGGCAGCTCCGCCGCCGTCCGGTCCCAGGCCGCGTGGGTCCCCGGCAGCCGCTCCGACGGCGGGCGGGTGGGCAGGAACCCGCGCGCGGCCGACAGCGGGCCGAGGTCCCCGTGGCCCGGGCGGGCGTCGACCTCCGCCGCGGCGGCGAGCACCCGCGCGGCGGGGGCGGTGCGGACCGGGGGCACGGCAGCTCCTCGCGGACGGCGGTCAGTCGCCGGGCGGCCGCGGCCGGGGCACGCGGGGGCGGTCCCGGCCGGCCTCGACCAGGGCGCCGCGGAAGCCGTCCGCGTACCAGGCGGGTGCGTTGAGCCGGACCCCGGCCGGTGCGCTGCCCCCGCCGTCCCAGACCAGGCGGGCCAGCCCGTCGGGGCCGCGCCCGTGGCAGCACGTCCCCGCCGGCACCGTCTCCCCCGCCGGCCCGACGGCGGCCTCGAGGAGCCCGTCGGCGCGGCCGAGGGCGCGGGCGTGCTCGAGGGCGCGCAGGTACGGCGAGGACGGGCGGTGGTCGGTCACGGCGGGGATCCCCGGGGCGGTCACGAGGCGGCCCGGCGCGGCCGGCCCAGGCCCTGCACCAGCCGGGTCATCTGCCCGGTCGGCGGGACGCCGAGCTCCTCGCGCAGCAGGTCGCGGAAGGCGTCGTGGGCGCGCAGCGCCTCGGCCAGGTTGCCCTCGGCCAGGTGCACCTGCACCACGGTGCGGTGGGCGCTCTCCCGCAGGGGCTCGGCCCGCACGGCGAGGTGGGCCGCCTGGAGCGCGTCGGCGTAGCGGCCGACGGTGCGCAGCCGCCCCGCCAGGGTCTCCAGCGCGTGCAGCCGCAGCTGGGTGAGCCGGTCGCGCTCCGGCAGGACCCAGTCGTCGTACCAGCCCGGCAGCAGGTCGCCCAGCAGGGCCGGGCGCGGCAGGGTCAGCCGCCCGGCGGGCACCCGCGGGTCGCGGACCTGCCCGGCCCACTCCTGCAGCTCGCGCACGTCGACGCGCACGCCGTCGGCGACGCGCAGCGCGCCGTCGGAGTGGTCGACCAGCCCGGGGGCGCAGCGGCGCAGCCGCCACAGCGCCGACCGCAGGCTGGCCCGGGCCCGGTCCTCGTCGACGTCGGGCCACAGCCGGCCGGACACGGCGGCGCGGGCCGGCCGGCCGGTCAGGCACAGCAGGGCCACCAGCCGCTGCACGGCCGGGGGCAGCTCCCCGGCCGCCGGCGGGTCACCGGCCGCGACGGAGAAGCCGTCGAGCAGCGTGACGCGCGGTCCGCTGCGGGGTGCGAGGCGCAGGTCGTGGTCCACGGGCGGTCCCCTCGGTCGGTGACGACGACCGGCAGAGGGGCCCGGTCCCGCCGCTGATACACCGGCGGGGCACCGCGGTCGGGCGCGGTGTCGGGCGCGCTGTCAGGTGCGGGCGCGGACGACGTCGAGGGAGCCGGTCACCGCCTCCCCCAGCGAGCCGGCGTCGACGGCGACCGTGACGATCGTGGCGCCCTCCGCGGCCCACCCCGCCGCCTCCGGACCGCTCGAGGCGTGCACGCCGACGGGCACGCCGGCGGCCACCGCGCGGGCCACGACGGAGGACAGCACGCCGCGCAGCTCCTCCCGCCGGCCGGCCCCCGCCAGCCCCAGCGACAGCGACAGGTCCCCGGGGCCGACGTAGACCCCGTCGAGCCCCTCGACGGCGAGGACGGCGTCGAGGTCGTCGAGCGCGCTCGCGGTCTCGACCATCACGACCACCAGGGGCTGCTCGCACCCGCCCGACAGCCGCCCGATCGACCGCCCGCCGGCCGGGGCGTACCGGCAGGCGGCCACGACCTCCCGGGCGTGCCCGGCATCGCGCACGTTGGGGACGATGACGCCGCGGGCGCCGAGGTCGAGCGGGCGGCCGACGTCGGCGAAGGACGGGCTGCGGGTGCGCACCAAGGGCACCGCGCCGGCCGCGGTCACCGCCGCCGCGACCCCGGGCAGCTCGGCCTCGGCCGCCGCGCCGTGCTGCAGGTCGACGACGACGTAGTCCGCGCCGGTGCGCGCGAGCAGCTCCGCGGTCACCGCACCCGGCAGCAGGCTCCACACCCCGTGGCAGGCCCGCCCCTGCGCCCACCGCCGCCGCAGGTCCCCCTCGTCGGTCACGTCCCGCTCCCCTCGCCGTCGCCCGGCCGGGGCCCCGGCCGCCGGCCGATCCTCCCCCGACGGGTCAGAGGTCGATCTCCGCGCCCATGACGACGGTGCGCTCCGGGGGCAGCGCGAGGTGCTCCGGCCAGCCGGTCCCGCCGTGGGCGAGCAGCACGAACAGCCGGGCGCGCCAGGCACTCATGCCCGGTCGCGGTCTCGGGCGCGGTGCCGGGCGCAGCGTCGGCCGGGTCACGAACCAGGTCGCCGCGTCCGCGTCGGCCTCCGCGACCCCGTCCAGGGCGCGGCGCAGCGCGGCCTCGGGGTCGGTCCGGTCCAGGAAGCCGGACTCCACGACGACGTGGAGGAAGCCGGCCTCGGGGGGACCGAGCGGACGGGTGCTGACCCGCCGCTCCTCCGGCACGTGCGGCACGCTCGCCGTCCGGACGGTGAGCACCACGACCCGCTCGTGCAGCACCGAGAAGCGGGCGACGGTCGCGCGCAGCGACAGCGGCGCGGTCGCGTCCGTGGGGTGGGGGTGGACGGCGACCCCGGGCACGCGGGGGACGGCGGCCGCGCGCACCTCGGCGAGGACGGCGTCCAGGGGGCCCTCCCGCTGCGCGCGCCGGGCCTCCAGCAGCTCGCGGCCGCGGCGCCAGGTGGTCATGACCGTGAGGACGGTGCCGGCGATCAGCAGGGTCAGCCAGCCGCCGTGCGGCACCTTGGGCAGGGTCGCGACGGCGTAGGTGAGCTCGACCGCGCCGAGCACGCCGCCGAGGAGCACCAGCCGGGGCCGGGACCACCGCCACCGCACCCGGGCGAGCACGAGCAGCAGCGCCGTCGTGACGAGGAACGTGACCGTCACCGCCACGCCGTACGCGGCGGCCAGCCGGGCGGAGGAGCCGAACCCCACCGTCACGGCGAGGACCAGCACGAACAGCACCGCGTTGACCGCCGGGACGTACACCTGGCCGGCCTCCTGCGCGGAGGTGTGCCGCACCCGCCGCCGCGGCAGGTAGCCCAGCGCCATCGCCTGCCGGGACACCGAGAAGGCGCCGGCGAGGACGGCCTGCGAGGCGATGACCGTGGCGGCGGTGGCGAGCACGACCACCGGCAGCTGCGCCCAGGAGGGGAAGAGCAGGAAGAACGGGTCCTCGCGCGCCGCCGGGTCCCCCTCGACCAGCGCCGCCTGCCCCAGGTAGTTGAGGACCAGGGCGGGGAAGACGAGTGAGAACCAGGCGCGGCGGATCGGCCGGCGCCCGAAGTGCCCCATGTCGGCGTAGAGGGCCTCGGCGCCGGTGACGGTCAGCACCACCGCGCCCATCACCGCGAGGGCGACCCCGGGCCGGTCGACGGCGAACCCCAGCGCGTAGCCGGGCGAGAGCCCCCGCAGCACCCCCGGCCGCGCCAGGACGTGCGCCAGCCCGGCCGCGCCGAGGACGCCGAACCACACCAGCATCACCGGCCCGAAGGCGCGCCCGACGCGGCTGGTCCCCCACCGCTGGACGAGGAACAGCGTCGTCAGCACCGCGACCGCCAGCGGCAGCACGACGCGGGACAGGCCGGGGTCCACGACCTCCAGGCCCTCCACGGCCGACAGCACCGAGATGGCCGGCGTGATCACGCTGTCGCCGTAGAACAGCGACGCGCCGAGCACGCCGAGCGCCGTGGCGACGGCGGCGCGGGGGCCGGCGGCGGGACCGAGGGAGCGGGCGACGAGGGTGGCCAGCGACAGCACCCCGCCCTCGCCGTCGTTGTCGGCCCGCAGGACGACGAGGACGTACTTGACGGTCACGGTGAGGGTCAGCGACCAGAAGACCAGCGAGGCGACCCCGAGGACGTCGCGGGTGGCGGCACCCACCGCGCCGCCGTCGACGGCGAGGACCGTCTCCATCGCGTAGAGCGGGCTGGTGCCGATGTCGCCGTAGACCACCCCGAGCGCCCCGAGGACCAGCGCGGACTCACCGGGGGCCGGCCCGGGACGCGGCGGCCGCGCCGGACGGCGGTCGCGCCGGAGGCCCTGGCCGGTCCCGGTTCGCGCCACGGCGGCCGCTCCTCTCCGCGTCCGCGCCGCCCTTCCCGGCGGCCCGGCGCAGGGCCCATGGTGTCGCTCGCGATCGGTCGCGGACACCCCGCGGCGCGCGGCGGCACCCGGCCGGGCCCGCCGGCGACACCGGATCCGGTCAGGCCTTGGCCAGCTCGGCCATCTGCTCGTCGGAGAGGACGTCGCCCTCGGCCTTCGCGGCCTGCAGCCGGGTGTCCTCCAGGGCGAAGGCCCGGGTGAGCGGGCAGGCGGCCAGGAAGCTGACCTTCTCCCCCGCCCGGGGACGGCGCTCCGGGAGGGGCCGGGACAGGTCGATCCGCCGCCCGTCCTTGACCACCTCGACGATCGCCCCCTCGCGGGTGAGCACGCCGATGTCGGCCAGCGGGTCGCCGTCGACCACGATCAGGTCGGCCACGTACCCCTCGCGCAGGGCACCCAGGCTGCCCTCCATCCGCACGGCCCAGGCCGCCTGGCTGGTCGCCGCCGTGATGGCCTCCAGGGGCGTGAACCCGGCGTACTGCACGAGCATCGCCAGCTCCCGGGCGTGCCACTCGCCGCAGGGGGTGATCGCGAAACCGGTCTCCGACCCGGTGATCACCCGCACCCCCGCACGGTGGGCCTTGTCGACCATGACCCCGGTGACGTCGAGCTCGGCCTTGAAGACGTCGAGCAGCTCGGGGGCGGTGCCGACCCGCTCCCCGTAGTCGACGAGGTTGCCCAGCAGGGTGAACGTCGGGCACAGCGTCGCCCCGGACTCGACCACCGCCTCGAGCGCCTCGTCGTCCATGTAGGACGAGTGGTAGATGAGGTCCATGCCGGCCTCGGCCGACTCCTTGGTGCTGACGGAGTTGCGGCAGTGCCCGACGACGGGCGTGCCCAGCTCGTGCGCGGCGTCGACCACCGCCTGGATCTCGCGCCGGTTCCAGACCTTGACCTCCGGGCCCTTCACCGACGGGATCAGGCCGGTCACCATGACCTTGATCCAGTCGACGCCGTGCTTGATCTGCCGCCGCACCTCCCGCTGGATGCCGTCGACGTCGTGGACGACGGTGGCGTAGCCGGTGGTGCCCTCGTCCCGGATGAGCCGGCCGGCCGTGCCGCCGAGCATCGTCATCAGGGCGTTGCCGCCGGCGCGCATCCGCGGTCCCTCGACGAACCCCGCCTCGATGGCGTCCCGCAGCTCGACGCCGATGTTCCACAGGCAGTCGGCGTCGAGCACGCTGGTGACGCCGGCGCGCAGCACCTTCTGGGCGTTGTACGCCGACAGCATCGAGCTGTAGGCCTCGGTGCGGTGGAAGAACAGCTCGTCGTTGCCGGTCGGCTCCCCGAAGGACAGGTGGGTGTGGGCGTCGACGAGGCCCGGCATGACCGTGCGCCCCGTGGCGTCGATCCGGACGAGGCCGGGCAGGGCCGCGGCCTGGTCCTCGGCGCGCGCCCCGAGGGCGGCGATCCGGCCGTCCCGCACCAGCACGGCCTCCCCGGGCCGGGCATCGGCCCCCGTGCCGTCGATGACCGTGCCCCCGGACACGAGGATCGGCTCGGACACCGGCGCCACCTCCCTGCGCGGCGGGTCGCACTCCCGGACAGGGGCCCCGCGGTCCCCTCATCGTCGGAGGGGCCCCTGGTGGTGTCAAGGGAGCTCACGACTACCGGCCGGCGCCGGTCAGGCGTTGGTGACGCCGAGGGCCAGCCCCCCGTCCACGGTCAGCACCGTGCCGGTGACCCACTCCGCGGCGGCCAGGTAGGCGACCGCCTCGGCCACCTCCCCGACGGTGCCGATGCGGCCCAGAGCGTGGGCCCCGGCCAGCGCGTCCAGCCGCGCCCGGGCCTGCTCGGGCGTGCCGAGCCCGGCCCGCACGTTGATCTCGGTGGGCACCGCGCCGGGACGCACGCAGTTGACGCGGACGTGCTGGGGCCCCAGCTCGGCGGCGAGGACACCGGTGAGCGCCTCGAGCGCGCCCTTGGTCGCCGCGTAGGGCGAGGCCCCGGGGAAGGCCCGCTGGGTGTGCACCGACCCGAAGAGGACGATCGACCCGCGGCTGGCACGGAGGGCCGGCAGGGCCAGCCCCGACAGCTGCACCGGTCCCACCACGTTGGCGTGGAAGAGGTCGAGCATCGCCCGCTCGTCGAGCTCCTCGAGGGCGCCGCGGTACATGTTGCCGGCGGCGTTGACGAGCGTGTCGAGCCCGCCGCCGTGCGCCGTCGCGGCGGCGACGAGCCGCTCCCGGTCGGCCGAGACGGTGACGTCGGCGGCGACGGGCAGGCAGGCCTCCCCCAGCTCGCGGGCCACCGCCTCGACCCGCTCGGCCCGCCGGCCCGAGACCGTCACCCGGGCGCCGAGGCCCACCAGGTGCCGGGCCACGCCCGCGCCGATGCCCGAGCCCCCGCCGGTGACCAGCACCGACGAGCCCGCGAGGTCCCGCACGTCGCCTCCCCTCCTCGCGCCCCGCGCCGGGGCGGCTCAGCCCGCCGACCTGCCCCGGCGCGCCCGACGGGCCGGGGCCGCCTGCGCGCCGGCCCGCAGCGTCACCGCCGGCAGGCCCCGGTCGGCGCGCAGCCGCCCCATGTCCGGGTCCTCCCGCCAGAAGGTGCGGATCTGCTCGGCGTCGAAGTGGTGGCCCATCAGCTGGATGGCGATGTCGTGGCGCACGTACTCCACCGACAGCAGCACGACGGCCGGGTTGTCGGTGTAGACGCCCCAGGCGCCGGTCTCGGTGAACCCGCCGATCACCGCCTCCTGCCGGTCCCCGACGACGGTGAGCATCCGGCAGCCGAGGTTCTCCAGCACCACCTCGGGCGTGGACAGCTCGTGGCGGTAGGTCCGGCCGACCGGGTCGCCGACGTCGCCGAACGCGATGGCCGTGACCGCCACCGACCGGGCCTCCGCCGACGTCACGCCCTCCCGCAGGGCCGCCATCTCCTCCGGCCAGATGGACAGGAACAGCTCCCGGCGGGCGCCGGCGACGACGTCGCGAGCGCGGTCGAGCAGCGCCGCGGCCCCGGACAGGTCGTGCACGACGTGCACCGCGGGCGGCGCGGTGATCGACGGCAGCACCGCGTCGAGCGCGGCCAGCGACTCCGAGTAGTCCCGGCTCAGCCGCGCCAGCAGCGCCTTGGCCGGCAACGGCAGGTAGTCGACCGAGTCGGCGGCGCCGCGGACCTCGAAGGCCGCGCCGCGCGACACGAGCTTGGCGAGGGTCTCGTAGACCGTGCTGCGCGGCACCCCGGACCGCTTGGCGACCTCGTAGCCGTTGACCGGCCCGCCGGCGCCGAGGAGCGCCAGGTAGGCCTTGGCCTCGTACCCGGACATGCCCAGGTGCTGCAGCCGCTCGATGACGTCGTCGTGCGTCACGGCCCGATCCCTCCCGGTGGCGTCCCCGCGGGACCCGCGTCGGCGTCGTGAGCATGCCAGCCGCTCCCGCCCGCGTCGTCGTCCGGACGGGTGGCCCGGCCCGGGCTCTCAGCCACCCGGGTCCACGCTCCGCGGCCGCGCGAGGCCGAGCAGCGCCGCCTTGGTCAGGCCGCCGTCCACCGCGAGCGTCTGCCCGGTCAGGTACCCGGCGCGGTCGGAGGCGAGGAACAGCACGGCCGCGGCGACGTCCTCGGCGGTGCCCAGGCGGCCCAGCGGCACCCTCTCCTGCCGCTGCCGGCGGACCTCGGGGTCGGCGTAGATCGGGTCGGACATGCCGGCCCGGATCAGTCCGGGGGCGACGGCGTTGACCCGCACGCCCAGCGGCGCCCACTCCAGCGCCATCTGCTCGGTGAGCAGGACGACGGCGGCCTTGGTGCTGGTGTAGGCCCCCGCGTGCGGCGCGGCGGCGATCCCGTTGACCGAGGAGATGTTGACGATCGCGCCGCCCCCGGCCTCGGCCATCCGCCGCGCCGCCGCCCGGCCCACGAGGAAGGTGCCGGTGAGGTTGACCGCGAGCACCGCGTCCCAGTCCTGCCGGTCGAGGGTGAGCAGCGGGCCGAAGCGGACGCGGCCGGCGTTGCTGACCACCAGGGCCGGGGCCTCGGGCACCGCGTCGAGGGCCGCCCCCACGGCGGCCTCGTCGGTGACGTCGACGGTGGCGGCGACGGCGGCCGGACCGAGCTCGCCGGCGACCGCGCCGGCCGCCGCCCCGTCGACGTCCCAGACCGCGACCCGGTACCCCCTCTCGACCGCGCAGCGGGCGATGACCGCGCCGATGCCCCGCCCCGCGCCGGTGACGACCGCCCAGCTCATCTGCTCCTCCACGGACCGGGGACCGCCGGCCGCCGGCCGTGCCTCACGGGCTGCCGAACAGCACGGGGTAGCTGCCGAAGTGCTCGCGCCGGGAGTGCGGGTCCCGGGTCGGCGGGTGCTCCGGGTCGGGGCGGACACCGTGCCGCAGCAGCTCGCGGAGCATGAGCGTCACCGTGCCCAGGACGTGGTCGGTGCCGGGCGGGTCGGCGGGCACCGTGCCGCCGTCGAGCTCCATGCCGATGCAGGCGTGCATGCCGCCGCCGAAGGTGTGCCCCCACGGGGCGACGCCGTCGGGCACCGTCCGCAGCGGGTCGAAGGCGCCGGCGTCGGGTCCGAACACCGCCGGGTCGCGGTTGGCCGTCCGGATGTCCATGACGACGACCGTCCCGGCCGGGACCAGGCGGCCGTCGCGCAGCGTGACGTCGGCCAGCGCGCGGCGCTCGGCGACCGGGCTGGCCGGGTGCAGCCGGAACGCCTCGTGCACGCAGCGCTGCAGGAACAGGTCGTCGGCCAGCCGCCGGGCACGGCCCGGGTCCCTCCCCGCCCACCGCAGCACCTCGTCGACGGTGTGGGTGAAGGCCGCCGCCGTGCTGTGCGAGCCGGCCTGCAGGTAGAAGGCGACCTCGCGCAGCACGGTGTCGCGGTCGACGCCGAGCTCACCCGCGTGCTGCACCAGCGCCATGAGCACGTCGCGGGGCAGGTCCGCCTCGGGCACGGAGGCGTCGGCCGCGAGTGCCACCCGCCGCTCGTACGAGGGCGTGAAGAACAGCGCGTCGAACCGGCGCAGCGCGTCCTCGACCTCGGCCCGCACCTCGGCGTGGTCGCGGGTGCTGTGGACCAGCGTGGCGCCCTCGCTGAAGGTGACCGCGAACCGCTGCAGGGCGTCGGTCTCCTCGACCGACCCGGTGCTGCGGTCGGCGCCGGCGACCCGGGCGGTGAGGGCCATCGTGGTGCGGTACCCGAGCCGGACGAGGTCGGCCCGGCCGGCCCGCAGGGCAGGGTCGAAGGCCTCCTGGATCACGCCGGGCACCAGCTCGGCCTCCCAGAGGCGGAAGGTGCCGCGCCGGAACAGCCGGTTCTCCACCCGGCGGCGCAGCCGGTGGTCGTCGCCGTGCAGGTCGAGCAGCGCGTCGCGCATGACCACCCCGCCGGCGTCGTAGAGCCGCTGCCGCAGGTCGCGCTGGCGGAAGGCGTCCCACAGCTCGGCGTAGCCGCGGAGCGTCAGCTGCGGGGTCGCCGTCACCTCGTCGACGGACACGCGACCTCCTCCGGGGGCGAGGAGCCGGCGCCGTGGGCGGCGTCAGCCGCCTAGCGACGCTAGTGTGTCGCCGGTCACACGTCCATCGCCGGGGAGGGTCATGGCCGGCACCTCGTCCGCTCCTCCGGTGGTCGACGTGCACGCCCACGTCGTCCTCCCCTCGAGCCTCGGCGCCGCCGGGGCGGCCGGGCCGGAGCAGGGGACGGCCCCGGACGGCACGCCGTTCTACCGGGTGGGCGGCTACGTGCTCAGCGGCGTCCGGTACGAGGGCACCGCGTTCACCGACGTCGGCGTGCGCCTCCGGGCCATGGACGCCGCCGGCATCGACGTGCAACTGCTCTCGCCCAACCCGCTCACCTACCTCGGCGACCTCGACGCGGCCGCGGCCAGCCGCTACGCCCGGGTCCACAACGACGCGCTGGCCGGGCTGGTGGCCGCCCACCCGACCCGGCTCCTCGGCGCGGCGCAGCTGCCGGTGCAGGACGTCGGCGCCGCGGTCGCCGAGCTCGAGCGGTCGGTGCGCGGTCTGGGGTTGTCGGCGGCCTGCATCGACACCGACCCCGGGGGGCGCACCCTCGACGACCCGGCGCTCGACGACCTGTACGCCGCCGTGGTGGACCTCGACGTCCCACTGTTCGTGCACCCCTCGCCGCTGGGCCGGGCGGGACCGGCCGACGACCCGCGGCTGCGCCGGTTCGACCTGGACCTGCTGGTGGGCTTCGCCTACGACGAGACGCTGGCGGTGGCCGCGCTGGTGTTCGGCGGGGTGCTGGAACGGCACCCGCGGCTGGACGTCTGCCTGTCCCACGGGGGCGGGGCCACCGCGTTCCTGGCCGGGCGCCTCGCCCGGGCCGCGGCGGTGCCGCGGGCCTGGGTGCCCGACGCGCTGCGCACGGAGGGCGTGCCGACGCTGCTGCGCCGGCTGTGGCTGGACACGCACGTGCACGGCCGCGATGCGCTCGATCTCCTCGTCCGGGTGGTGGGGACCGGACGGCTGGTGCTGGGGACCAACTTCGCCGGGTGGGACTCCGGCGGCGCGACGTCCGTCGCGGAGGTGGCCCACCTGGCCCCGGTGCTGTCGGCCAACGCCGTCCGGCTGCTCCGGCTGGACCGGGAGCGCTGACCCGGCCTCCCGCGGCTCAGAGCTCGTGCTGGACGGCGCACCGCTGCGCCAGGATGGGCCGGACGTGCTCGCGGAGCATCCGCTGGTGGCGCTCGTCGGCGGCGTAGGCGGCGTAGGCGTCCCGGTCGGGCAGGTCCACGACGACGACGGCGTCGCCGTTGCCCTCCGCGAGCCCGGCGTCGACGCCCAGGGTCAGGGTGCCGAACTCCCGGGCCTGCTCGCCCCACGCCCGGATCGCCGCGACCGCTGCCTCCCGCTGCTCGGCGGTGGCCTCCGGGGTCCAGCTGAACACCACGACGTGACGGAACACGGGACGTCGGCTCCTCGGGAGTGGGGTCAGGACAGGTCGACCGGGCGGCCGGCCGCGTCGTGCAGAGCGATGGCCGCCGACGGGCAGGCGCGGGCGACGGCGAGCAGCAGGTCGTCGTCGGCGCGGGGCTGCGGCTCGACGGGCTCGGCGAGCTCGTCGTCGTCGAACCGGAAGGCCGCCGGGGCGTCGGCGACGCACCGGCCGGAGCTCAGGCAGGTGTCCTTGTCCACCGAGACGGTGTAGGCCATGGCGGCTCCTGGCTCGGTCGTGCCCGCGGCCGGACGGGACGGGGTCGGGTCAGCCGCGGCGGCCGAGGAGCACCGGGTAGGTGCCCCAGTAGGGACGGGCGGTGTTCGCGTCGCGCTGCGGCGGTGCCTGCGGGTCGCGCCGCACCCCCTCGGCGAAGACCCGCTGCACCGCGCCGGTGACCAGGCCGGTGAGGTGGGTCCGCGGGTCGGCGTCGCCGGCCGGCACCACCCCGGCGGCGAGGTCCTGGCCGATGCAGACGTGCATCCCGCCGCCGAAGCTCAGCCCGAACGGGGCCACGCCGTGCGGCAGCTCGCGGTACGGGTCGAACTCCGCGGCCGTGGCACCGAAGACCGCGGGGTCGCGGTTGACCGCGGCCAGGTCGATGACCAGCTTGCCCCCGCGGGGGATCCGCACCCCGGAGCGGAGGGTGACGTCGGCCAGCGCCCACCGGACGCCGACCGGGCTGGAGGGGTTGAGCCGCACGGTCTCGTGCACGCAGCGCTGCACGAACAGCGGGTCCTCGAGGACCCTCGCGAGGTCACCGGGGTGGGTGGCCGTCCACGACAGCAGGGCGTCGACGGAGCGGACGAAGGCCGTCGCGCTGGTGTGCGCGCCGGCGAGCAGCACGAAGGCGATCTCGCGCCGGAGGACCTCGTGCGGGAGGTCCAGCTCGTCCTGGGCCCGGAGCAGCCCGGTGAGGACGTCGCGCGGGACCTCCCCGTCGGGCAGCTGCCCGGCCGCCGCGCGGTCCAGCGCGTCCCGCCGGCGCGCGATCGAGGGCGCCAGGAACTCCTCGTCCCAGTCCAGCAGCCCGGCGGCCACCCGGCGGCGCTGCTCGTCCCTGTCCTTCGTGGAGTGGGCGAGGGTGGCGCCCTCGATGAACAGCAGCAGGTACCGGTGCAGCCGGGCGGTACCCCCGGCGGTGCCCTCCGGGCGGTCGACGCCGGCGGTCAGGGCCGCGAGGTTGAGCATCAGCTCGTGGCCGAGGTGCACGAGGTCGGCCCGCCCGGCGGCCAGGTGGGGGGCGAGCGTGCGGTCGGTGACCGCGGGGAACAGCTCGTGCTCGTAGTGCTCGAAGGTCTCCCGCCGGAAGCTGCGGTTCTCCACCCGTCGCCGGCGGCGGTGGTCCTCGCCGTGCAGGTTGACCAGCACGTCGGCCATGACCACCTCACCCTCGTCGTAGAGGGCCTGGCGGAGGTCCCGCTGCCGGTAGGCGTCCTTGGCGTCGGCGAACGTCCGGACGGTGACGACGTCCACCGTGGTCGCGGTCATCGACACTCCTCGGGTGTGACCTGCGTCGCGGTCACCCTGTAGTAGTTGGTCTTCTGACGTCAAGGAGGGCTGTGATGGGCGGACGCACGGCGACCGAGTTGGCCGTGATCGTGTCCGGCGGCGTGGCGCACGACTTCCCGGCGACGTCGGCGGAGCTCGCCCGGGTGCTGGCGGAGGCCGGGTTCACCGCCACCGTCACCGAGGACGTCGAGGCGGCGCTGTCCGGGCTCGCGGACCCCGGGCCGGGACCCCGCCCGCTCGTGGTGCTGGACCTGCTGCGCTGGACGATGCGGGTGGAGCGCTACGCACACCTGCGCGAGCGCTGGTCGCTGTCCCTGTCCGCCGCCGCCCGGGCGGCCCTGCTCGGCCACGTCCGGTCCGGGGGCGGGCTGCTGGCGGTGCACGGCGCGAGCATCTGCTTCGACGACTGGCCGCAGTGGCGCGAGCTGCTCGGCGGCGTGTGGCGCTGGGACCGCTCCTCGCACCCGCCGCTGGGCGCCGCCGTCCGGGTCACCGTGGCGCGCGACCGGCACCCGGTCGTGGCCGGGGTGCCCGACTTCGACGTCGTCGACGAGGTCTACGGGTTCCTCGACCTGGCCGACGGCGTGGAGGGGCTGATGACCTCCCCCCACGGCGGCCGCGAGCACCCCCTGCTGTGGGCCCGCACGGTGGGCGCGGGCCGGGTGGTCTACGACGCGCTGGGCCACCACGTGCCGTCCTACGCCGTCCCGGAGCACCGGGAGATCGTGCGGCGGGCGGCGGTGTGGGCCGCCGGTGGCCGCCCCGGCTGACGGTCAGCCGCCGCGCCCGGCTCCCGCCGCGGTCAGCGCCTGCGCGGTGAGGACCCGCGCGAGGTGCGCGCGGTAGTCGGCGTCACCCCGCAGGTCCGACGGCGGTGCGGTGCCCTCGGCGGCGTGCCCGGCCGCCTCGGCCACGGGGGCACCCGCGCGCAGGGCGTCCTCGACCGGCGTGGACCGCCACGGCACCGGGGCCATGTTGACCAGCCCGACCGCGTGCGACCCGTCGGCGCGCTCCTGGACGGCGACCCCCACCGTCGCCCAGTCCTGGCTGCGCTGGCGGAACTTCCGGTAGTCCCAGCCCCGCCCCGGCAGCACCGGCACCCGGATCTCGGTGAGCACCTCGTCGAGCCGGCAGGCGGTCTCCCAGAAGTCGACGAAGAACTCCGCGGCGGGCACCTCCCGCTCGCCGGCCGGGCCGCGCAGCACCAGGGTCGCGTCGAGGGTGACCAGGACCGCCGGCACGTCGGCGGCGGGGTCCCCGTGCACCACGGTGCCCCCGACGGTGGCGCGGGCACGCACCTGCCGGTCCCCGACGGTGGCGGCCGCGGCCGCCAGCAGCGGCACCTGCTCGCGCACCTCCGGGGAGTGCTCGAGGTCGCGCAGCCGCAGGCCGGCGCCGAGCCGCAGGTGCCCGTCGGACCGCTCCAGGGTGCGCAGCGCGGGCACCCGGCTGATGTCGACGAGCACGCGCGGCGCGGCCAGCCGGAACCGCATCAGCGGGAGGAGGGAGTGCCCGCCGGCCAGCAGCTTGGCGTCGTCGCCGTGCTCGCCGAGCAGGGCGAGGGCGTGGTCGAGGGAGTCGGCGCGCACGTGGTCGAACTCGGCGGGGATCACCGGACCGCCTCCTGCGACCGGGCGCGGTGCTCCTCCGCGGGGGCGCCGGCACCACCGTGCTCGGCGGCCCAGCGGACCGACTCCACGATCATCTGGTAGCCGGTGCAGCGGCACAGGTTGCCCTCGAGGCCCTCGCGGATCTCCTCCCGCGTCGGGTCGGGGCTGTCCAGCAGCAGGCCGGTCGCCGAGACCACCATGCCCGGCGTGCAGTAGCCGCACTGCAGGCCGTGGCACTGCCGGAAGCCCTCCTGCACCGGGGACAGCCGGCCGTCCTCGGCGAGTCCCTCGACGGTGAGCACCTCACCGCCGTCGGCGGCGACGGTGAGCACGGTGCAGGACTTGACCGCCACCCCGTCGAGCAGCACCGTGCAGGCGCCGCAGTTGGAGGTGTCGCACCCGACGTGGGTGCCGGTCAGGCCGAGGGTCTCGCGCAGGTGGTGCACCAGCAGCTGCCGGGACTCCACCGTGTGCCGGGTGGCCACGCCGTTGACGCGCAGGCTGACGTCGTGCCTCACGGGGTCACCTTCCAGTCCTCGCCGGCACCCGCGGGCGGGGTCGGCATGCCGTCGGGGGGTGGCGGTGCGCCGTCGTCGGGCTGCAGGGCCTCCGGCGGGGGACGCCGCTCGTCGACGGCCGCGCCGTCGCCCCTGCCCTGCTCGGCGGCGCGCATCGCCGTCCACACCCGGAACGGCGTCATGGGCATGTCGATGGTGCGCACCCCCAGGTGGGCCAGGGCGTCGACGACCGCGTTGACCACCGCCTGCGGGGCCGCGGTGGCGCCGGACTCCCCCAGCCCCTTGGCCCCCAGCGGGTTGAAGCTGGTCGGCACCTCGAGGTGGTGGGTGGAGAGGTCGGGCAGGTCCGGGGCCCCCGGGACGGCGTAGTCGACCAGGGAGGAGGTCACCGGCTGGCCGTCGTCGCCGTAGCACACCTCCTCCAGCAGCGCCTGGGCGATGCCCTGCGCCAGCCCGCCCTCGACCTGGCCGCGCGCGGTCAGCGGGTTGATCACCGTCCCGCAGTCGTCGACGGCCACGTAGCGCAGGATCGACACCTGACCGGTGGCCTGGTCGACCTCCACCACGCAGGCGTGCGCGCCGCTCGGGTAGCTGAGGTTGGTCGGCTCGTAGTAGTCCATGAACTGCAGGCCGACGTCCATGCCCTCCGGGAGCTTGTGCGGCTTGTAGGCGGTCAGCGCGACGTCGGCGAGGGACACCTCCGCGCCGGGCGTCCCGCGGACGGCGAACCGCTCGCCGTCCTGCTCGACGTCGGACTCGTCGGCCTCCAGCAGGTGGGCGGCGATCGCGAGCAGCTTGCGCCGCAGCTGGTCGCTGGACCGGTGCACCGCGGGGCCGCAGACCGGGATGGCCCGGCTGCCCATGGTGCCGATGCCCTCCTGCACGGTCCCGGTGTCGCCGTGGCGCACGCTGATCCGCTCCACCGGGACGCCACCGAGGGCGTCGGAGGCGATCTGCGCGAACGCCGTCTCGTGCCCCTGCCCGTGCGGGCTGGTCCCCACCGCGACCACCACGGAGCCGTCGGGGTTCATCCGCACGGTGGAGGACTCCCACCCGCCGATGTAGCCGAACTGCTCGAACAGCGGGGTGGGGCCGAAGCCGCCCATCTCGACGAAGCAGGAGAAGCCGATGCCCAGCAGCGGCCGGGTGGGGTCGGCGCGCCGCTCCTCCGCCTCGCGCCGGAGCTCCTCGAGGTCCGCGCCGCCGTCGCGCAGGTGCTCCAGCAGGGTGTCCAGCAGCCGCGGGTAGTCGCTCTCGTCGTAGACGATCCCCGGCCACTGGGTGGCGTAGGGCATCTCGCCGGGCTGGATGAAGTTGACCCGCCGCACCTCCAGCGGGTCGCGGCCGAGCTCGCGGGCCACCACGTCGACGACCCGCTCGATGAGGAACGCCGCCTCCGGCCGGCCGGCGCCGCGGTAGGCGGCGATCGGCGTGGTGTTGGTGGTGACGCTGCGGAAGGACGCCGCGATCTTGGGGATCTTGTAGCAGCCGCCGGACATGAAGACGGTGAGCGTGGGCAACCCGGCGCCGGTCGCGTCCGGCCAGGCGCCGACGTCCTGCACGATCGCCACCCGCATGGCCAGCAGCCGGCCCTCGTCGTCGAAACCCACGTCGACGTCCTGCAGCTGGGCCCGGCCGTGGGTCATCGCGACCAGGTTCTCGCTGCGCGTCTCGACGTACTTCACCGGCCGCCCCAGCCGCCGCGACAGCTCGGCGGTGAGGAGGAACTCCGGGTAGAAGCTCGCCTTGGCGCCGAACCCGCCTCCGACGTCGGGCGCGACGACCCGCGTCTCGTGCTGCGGCAGGCCGAACATGGCGGCCAGCTCGTTGCGCACCGGGTGCGGCGCCTGCACGGTCGCGTACAGGGTCAGCCCGCTGCCGTCCCAGCTGGCCACGCAGCCGCCGGGCTCGATGGGGACCGCGGCCAGCCGCTGGTTGCGGATGCGCAGGCTGGTGCGGTGCGGTGCGGCGGCGAGCTCGGCCTCGGCGTCGTCGGCCGACATCGGCTGGTCCAGGACGACGTTGCCCGCGAGCCCGGGGACGATCGGCGCGGCGCCCTCGGCCAGCGCGTCCTCGATGGTGACCAGGGCCGGCAGCGGGTCGTAGTCGACGACGACCGCGGCGGCGGCGTCGGCGGCGCGGTAGCGGTCGTCGGCGACGACGACGGCGACCGGCTCGCCGACGAACCGGACGGCGTCGCGGGCGAGGCAGGGCCGCTGCGTGCCGGGGAAGGAGCGCACGTGCGGCAGCCCGTCGAGGTCGGCGGCGGTCCACACGCCGAGGACGCCCGGCAGCTCGCGGGCGGCCTCGGTGTCGATGGAGGTGATGCGGGCGTGCGGCTCGACGCTGCGGACGTAGGCCATGTGCACCGTGCCGGGCAGCCGGATGTCGTCGACGAAGCGGCCCCGGCCGGTGAGCAGCGCGGGGTCCTCCTTGCGGAGCACGGCGGCTCCCACCATGGACCCCATCAGCGGGTCGCCTGCCCGCAGTCGACGTGCAGCGTGTGACCGGTGATGACCCGGGCGTTGTCGGAGGCGAGGAAGAGCACCGCGTCGGTGATGTCCTGCATCTCCGCCCGCCACTTGGGTCCGGGGAGGTTGCCCTGGGCGGAGAAGACCTCGAAGGCCTCGGCGGGGTCCATGCCCATGCCGGCCGAGAGCCCGGTGACCATGCCGGAGCCGTGCCGGTCGGGACCGGGCCGGATGGTCGCCGGGGCCACGGCGTTGACGTTGATGCCGAACTCGGCGAGCTCGGTGGCCCACGCCCGGGTCAGCCCGACCACGCCGTGCTTGCTCGCCACGTAGTGCGACAGCATCGCGTGCCCGCTGCCGATCACCGCGGACGAGATGTTGACGATCTTCCCCTCCTGCCGGCCGATCATCTGCGGGACGACGAACTTGGCCACGTGCATCGGGCCCTTGAGGTTCGTGTCGACGACCGCGTCGAGCGTGGCGGCGCTCATGTCCTGGATCGTGTCGAGCGCCGCCATCCCGGCGTTGTTCACCAGGACGTCGATCCGGTCGAACTCGGCGAGCGCGGTCTCCACCGCCTGCCGCACCGCGTCCTCGTCGCGGACGTCGGCGGTCAGCCCGAGCGCCCGCCGGTCGTACTGCTCGACCTGCTTGACCGTGAGCGCGAGGTCCTCGGGGCTCGCGGTCTCGTACAGACCCGGTATCGGCGCGGCGATGTCGACGGCGACGACGTCGCAGCCTGCCTCGGCGAACGCCCGGGCGTGGTTGGCGCCCTGACCCCGTCCCGCTCCCGTGATGAGGACGACCTTGCCCTCGAGTCCGCGCAGCTCGACGCCCATGGAGACCCTCCGGTGTGACGTGCGCAACAGCGTGCGCGGTCTTCCTACGGCACCGGGAGGAGTCTCGGCAATGGCTCGCCGCACTAGTCGTGGGTGTCCTCACGCCGGTCCGGCGGGTCTCGGGCCGCGGGGTCTCAGGCCGTGGAGCCGTAGATGGCCGTGGCCTGGGCGGTGGCCAGCCGCGCGTCCTCCTCGCGCACCACCGACAGCTGGGTCTCGTCGGGCGGGAGCACGCTCTGGAACACCCAGTCGAGGGCCACCCGCACCCGGTTGGACATCGCCGGCAGCGCGTAGAGGTGGTAGCCCCGGGTGACCACCTTGGCCACCGGCCCGGTCAGCGGGACGCCCAGCGGGCGGGCGACGGCGTCGAACCCGCCGAGGTCGGCCACCAGGCCCAGGTCGGTGTGCCGGTAGGGGCGGGCGGTGCCGTGGCCCAGGGCGGCGGCGATGTTGCGGCCCAGCGCGACGCCCTGGCGCTGGGCGTGCTGGGCGGTGGGCGGGGTGTCGGGCAGCCGCCCGTCGGCGACCCCGCGGGCGGCGAGGTCGGGCACCGCGGCGGCGTCGCCGGCCGCCCACAGGCCCTCGACCCCCGGCACCGACAGGTCCGGGTCGGTCACCAGCCGGCCGCGGCGGGTGGGCAGCCCGAGCTCCATCACCAGCGGGCTGGCCACCACCCCGGCGCCCCAGACGAGGGTGCGGGTGCGGATGGTCGTGCCGTCGGTGAGCGTGACGCGGGTGTCCTCGGCCTCGGCCACGCTGGTGCGCAGGCGGACGTCGACGCCGCGGTCGTGCAGCACCCGCAGCGCGTGCTCGCCCAGCCGCGGGCCGAGCTCCGGGAGGACGGCCGGGGCGACGTCGACCAGCACCCACCGCACGTCGCGGGCGCGGGTGCGGTCCCAGCGGCGCTCGATGCGGGTCAGCCAGCGCTGGGCCTGGGCGACGAACTCGGTGCCGGTGTAGCCGGCGCCGACCGCCACCACGGTGAGCAGCTCCGCGCGGGCGGCCCGGCCGGCCTCGGTGTCGGGCTGGGCGTCGGCGAGGTCGAGCTGCTCGAGGAGGTGGTCGCGCAGGTAGACCGCCTCGACCAGCGTCTTCAGGCCGCGGGCGTGGTCGGGCACCCCGGGGATGTCGAACTGCCGGGTGATGGAGCCGGGCACCAGCACCAGGTGGTCCCAGTCGAGCCGGTGCTCGAGGTCGGCGCGCTGCACGGTGACCATGCGCGTGGTCAGGTCGACGTCGGACACGCGGCCCAGCACCAGCCGCACCCGCGGCAGGGTGCGCCGCAGCGACACCGCGATGTGCCGGGCCTCGACGACGCCGGTGGCCACCTCGGGCAGCAGCGGGCTGTAGAGCAGGTAGTCGTTGGGCGACACCAGCACCAGCTCGGCGGCCTCCCGCGGCAGGTGACGCTGCAGGTGGCGCAGGGCGTGGAAGCCGGCGAACCCGCCGCCGACGACGACCACCCGGGGCCGGCGGCGCGGCGGACTCGTCACCGCCTGCCCGGCGGTACCACCCCCCGGCCGGATCGAGCGGAGCGGCGGACGGCGGCGAGCGGGCGTGCCGGTCATGGCGGGATGCTCGCACCATGAGCGGCGCCCCGACAGCCCCCGACCCGGCCGGCCCGCGGACGGCGGAGCCGCCATGGTGGCGGCGCGGCGCCGTCTACCAGGTCTACCCGCGCTCGTTCGCCGACGCCGACGGCGACGGCGTGGGCGACCTCGCGGGCCTGCGGGCGCACCTGGACCACCTGTCGGCGCTGCACGTCGGGGCGGTGTGGCTCTCGCCGGTGTTCCCCTCGCCGATGGCCGACTTCGGCTACGACGTCGCCGACTTCTGCGACGTCGACCCGCTCTTCGGCGGCCTCGACGAGCTCGACGCCCTGGTCGCCGACTGCCACGCGCGCGGCATCCGGGTGGTGCTGGACTGGGTGCCCAACCACTCCTCCGACCGGCACCCGTGGTTCCTGGCGTCGCGGTCCTCGCGCGAGGACCCGAAGCGCGACTGGTACGTGTGGCGGGACGGCGCACCCGGCGGCGGGCCGCCCAACGACTGGCGCTCGGAGTTCGCCGCGGTCGGGCCGGCCTGGACGTTCGACGAGGCCACCGGCCAGTGGTACCTGCACTCCTACACGCCGCAGCAGCCCGACCTGAACTGGGAGAACCCCGAGGTCGAGGCCGCGATGCACGACACGATCCGGTTCTGGCTGCGGCGCGGCGTCGACGGGCTGCGGATCGACGCGCTGCAGCGGCTGGCGAAGGACCCCCTGCTGCGCAGCAACGCCGGGTCCGCCCGCCGGCACGACCAGGACTGGGAGACCGCCCACGAGCGGCTGCGCGGCATCCGGCGGGTGGTCGACGAGTTCCCCGACCGGATGATCGTCGGCGAGGTCTACCTGCTCGACCTGCGCCGGGTGCTGGCCTACCTCGCCGGCGGTGACCAGCTGCACCTGGCGCACAACTTCGTCTTCGTCCACCTGCCCTGGGACGCCGGCGCCTTCCGCACCGCCGTCGAGGAGTTCACGGCCCGGGCCGAGCCCGAGGCCTGGCCGGCCTGGTTCCTCGGCAACCACGACCACTCGCGGATCGCCACCCGCTACGACGGCGACGGCCCCGACGGCGGCTCCGGCCCGGCGCGGGCCAGGGCGGTCGCGCTGCTGCTGACCGCGCTGCGCGGCACGCCGTTCCTCTACCAGGGCGACGAGCTGGGGCTGCCCGACGCCGACGTGCCGCCCGACCGGGTGGTCGACGTCGACGGGCGCGACCCCGAGCGCGCGCCGATCCCCTGGCGCCCGCCGTCGGTGGCCGGCCCCGGCGCCGGGTTCACCACCGGGCGGCCGTGGCTGCCCCTGGTGGCCGACGCCGAGCGGCTGTGCGTGGAGCGCCAGGCCGCCGACCCGGACTCCACCCTGTCGCTGGTCCGCCGGCTCGGCGCGCTGCGCGCGGGCTCGCCGACCCTGCAGACCGGGTCGCAGCGGGTGCTCGACGCCGGCCCCGACGTCCTGGCCTGGGTGCGCGGCGAGGGCGCCGACCGGCTGGTCGCCGCGGTCAACTTCGCCGCCGCACCGAGGCCGCTGGCGGCCGACGGCCTCCCCGAGGGGGACCTGGAGGTGCTGCTGTCCACCGACCCCGGCCGGACGGGGCGCCCGGACGGCGCGACGCCGGGCGACCTCGTGCTGCGGCCCGACGAGGGCGTGCTGCTGCGGCCGCGGGTCCCCTGACCCCCGGCCCGGCGCCGGTGCCGGGCACCGGCCCGCGACCGGGTGCCGACCCGGGACATGCACGGGCGCGACGCCCGCCCGGGGACTGCCAGCGTGGGCCGGTCCCGAGAAGCCGGCGGCCGGCGTCCCCGCAGCCGGGCCGGCCGCCCCACCGCAGGAGGCCCGCATGTCCCGGTCGACCGCGCCCGCGCCGATCCCCGCCGCCCAGGAGCCGGACGGTGCCGCGATCCGCCCGTTCCGGATCGAGGTCCCCGACGCGGCCCTCGCCGAGCTGCGCCGCCGGATCGAGGCCACCGTGTGGCCCGAGCGCGAGACCGTCCCCGACACCTCCCAGGGCGTGCCGCTGGCCACGATGCAGGCCCTCGCCCGGCACTGGGCCACCGACTACGACTGGCGGCGGGTCGAGGCCCGGCTCAACGCGCTGCCGCAGTTCACCACCGAGATCGACGGCCTGGACATCCACTTCCTGCACGTGCGCTCCCGGCACGCCGACGCCCTGCCGCTGGTGGTCAACCACGGCTGGCCCGGATCGGTGATCGAGCAGCTGAAGATCATCGAGCCGCTGGTCGACCCCACCGCGCACGGCGGCAGCGCCGCCGACGCCTTCGACGTGGTGATCCCCTCGATGCCCGGCTACGGGTTCTCCGGCAAGCCGACCGGTCCGGGCTGGGGACCGGAGCGGATGGCGCGGGCGTGGGCGCAGCTGATGACCCGGCTGGGCTACGACCGCTACGTGGCCCAGGGCGGGGACTGGGGCGCCTTCGTCGTCGACCAGATGGGCCTGCAGGCCCCCGAGGGACTGCTCGGCATCCACACCAACATGCCCGCCGTCGTCCCGGCCGACGTCGACCGGGTCCTCGTGGCCGGCGGCCCGCCGCCGGACGGGCTCGCCGAGGACGAGCGGCGCGCCTGCGAGCAACTGCTGCGCACCTACCGGCAGGTCGAGTACGCGCGCTACATGGCCGCCCGCCCCCAGACCCTGTACGGCATCGCCGACTCCCCCGTCGGCCTGGCCGCCTGGCTGCTCGACCACAACGACGCCGACGGCCAGCCCGCCGCGGCGGTGGCGCAGGCGCTCGAGCGGGAGAGCAGCGACACCGGCGAGCTGACCCGCGACGAGGTGCTCGACAACATCACGCTCTACTGGCTGACCACCACGGGGGTCTCGGCCTCCCGGCTCTACTGGGAGTACCGGGGCGGCTTCTTCGACGCCAAGGGCGTGCAGATCCCGGTCGCGGTCAGCGTCTTCCCCGGCGAGCAGTACGAGGCCCCGCGCAGCTGGACGGAGCGGGCCTACCCGGGCCTCGTCCACTACGACCGGGTCGCCAAGGGCGGGCACTTCGCCGCGTGGGAGCAGCCCGGCCTCTTCGTCGACCAGCTCCGCGCGGGCTTCCGGTCCCTGCGCGGCCCCCGGGTCCCCCAGCCGCGCTGACGCGCTCCGAGCAGAGAGGAGTCCCTCCCATGGACCTGCGCCTCGAGGTCGTCGTCCTGCCCGTCTCCGACGTCGACCGCGCCAAGGACTTCTACAAGGGCCTGGGGTGGCGGGAGGACGCCGACATCGTCGGCGGCGAGCGGTTCCGCATCGTGCAGCTGACCCCACCGGGGTCGGGCTGCTCGATCAGCTTCGGCACCGGGGTCACCACCATGACCCCGGGGTCGCTGCAGGGCCTGCTGCTCGTCACCCGCGACATCGAGGCCACCCGCGCCGAGCTGCTGGAGCGGGGTGCCGCGGTCAGCGAGGTCTTCCACGGCTCGGCCGGCCGCTTCCACCCCGACGACCCGGGCGTGCGCGAGCCCGGTCGCGACCCCGAGGGCCGCAGCTACCAGTCCCACGCGGTGTTCAGCGACCCCGACGGCAACGGCTGGGTGCTGCAGGAGATCACCGAGCGCCTGCCGGGCCGCTGACGGCCCACCCCTGCGACGACGAGGGGCCCGGGCACCTGGGGGGCGCGCAGCGGGCGGAACGCGGCCCGGACCTCGGTGGTGAACAGCTCGGGCTCCTCCCAGGTGGCGAAGTGACCGCCCCGGTCGACCTCGTTGAAGTAGGCGAGGGTCGGGTAGCTCTGCTCGGCCCAGCTGCGCGGGGTGCGCCAGATCTCGCCCGGGAAGGTGGTGAACCCGACCGGCACGGTGACCGGCGGCGGGGTCTGCCCGGCAGCGGCCGCCGCGGGGGCGTCGGGGCCGTAGCTCTCCCAGTAGGACCGGGCCGCCGAGGCCCCGGTGCCGGTCAGCCAGTACAGCGTGACGTTGTCCAGGACGTGGTCGCGGGTGAGGTTCCCCGACGGCTGCCCGTCGACGAAGGCGCGGGAGATCTTGTGGTAGGCGTCGGTGTCGTGGTCGAGCAGCCACGTGGCCAGGGCGACCGGTGAGTCGAGCAGCCCGTAGCCGATCGTCTGCGGCCGGGTGGCCTGCTGCAGGAAGTACGCGTAGCCGCTCGACCGGAACGTGGCGATCGCGTCGAGGGCGGCGCGCTCCTGCTCGGTGTCGCCCGGCAGCCCGCCGGCCAGCGCGGTGACGAGCAGGTTGAGGTGGATCCCCAGCAGCCCCTCCGGCGCCTGGCGGCCCATCGCGTCGGTGACGCCGGCGCCCACGTCGCCGCCCTGGGCGACGTAGCGGTCGTAGCCCAGCCGGCGCATGAGCTCGGCCCACGCCCGCCCGACGCGGGCGACGTCCCACCCGGTCTCGGCCGGCTCGCCGGAGAAGCCGTACCCGGGCAGGGACGGCAGCACCAGGTGGAAGGCGTCCTCGGCACGCCCGCCGTGCGCCGTCGGGTCGGAGAGCGGTCCCACCGCCTCGAGCATCTCGACGACGGAGCCGGGCCAGCCGTGGGTCATGACCATCGGCAGCGCGTCGGCGTGCGGCGAGCGCACGTGCAGGAAGTGCACGTCCACGCCGTCGATCTCGGTGCGGAACTGCGGCAGCGCGTTCAGCCGCGCCTCGCAGCGGCGCCAGTCGTACTCGGTCGCCCAGTAGCGGGCGAGCTCCTGCGCGGTCCGCAGCTGGACGCCCTGCGAGCGGTCGGGCACGAGCTCCCGCGTGGGCCAGCGGGTCGCCTCGATGCGCCGGCGCAGGTCGGTGAGGGCCTCCTCGGGGACCTCGATGCGGAACGGGCGGACGGCGGCGCCGGACTCCTGCGGAGCAGCGGACGTCGTGGGGACGGTCGACCGGGTCACGGGTGCCTCCTCGCGGTCTCGCACGCGGCGAGCGGTGGTGAGCGGGGTGCTCGGCTCGACCCTCGTCCGCTGCGCCCGGGACGCGCGCCAGGGAGACCCCCTGGCGCTGCTCCGGCCGGGGGCAGCCCGGCGCCGGCTGGGCCGCGCGGACGGGTGTCCGGAGTGACGTCCGGCGACGGAGGGTCACCGCCACCCGGGGTCCGGCCGGACCACCGGGCTCCCGGCCCGCTGCCTGTTCCCCTGCGGACTCGCGAGAGGGACTCTCGTCGTCGTCAGTCCTGCATCCCGGAGAGGTGCGTCGCGAGACCTGCGACGACCGGCTCGGCCGAGGGGACCCTCGATGGCACACCCGGAACCCGTCGCCCGCTGCGGTGCGGCACAGCTCCCGGACCCCCTGCCCGCGGGCCCGGCGCCCCTGACCCCGGCGCCCCCGACCCTGCCGCCCCTGCCCCCGGCGGCCGTGACCCCGCCGCCGTGACCGACCTCCGCCGCCGGACGGCCGCACCGGTCCGCCGTGCCCGCCCGACCGTGCCGCAGCCGGCGTCCGCCCTCCCCCGGACCAGCCCGTGGCCCGGGCTGCTGGGCCGGCGGACCGAGTGCGAGACCCTGAGCGGGCTGGTGGCCGCGGCGAAGGCCGGCCGCAGCCAGGTCCTGGTGCTGCGCGGGGACGCCGGCATCGGCAAGACCGCCCTGCTCGACTTCCTGCTCGAGCGCGCCGTCGGCTGCCAGGTGGCCCGCGCGGCCGGCGTGGAGTCGGAGATGGAGCTGGCCTTCGCCGGCCTGCACCAGCTGTGCAGCCCGCACCTCGACCGGCTGGCCACGCTGCCCGCGCCGCAGCAGCAGGCGCTGGGCACCGCCTTCGGGCTGCGGGCCGGCGCCGCGCCCGACCGCTTCCTCGTCGGCCTGGCCGTGCTCACCCTGCTGTCGGAGGTGGCCGAGGAGCGGCCGCTGGTCTGCGTCGTCGACGACGTGCAGTGGCTCGACCAGGCCTCCGCGCAGACCCTGGAGTTCGTCGCCCGCCGGCTCGCGGCCGAGCCGGTGGCGATGGTGTTCGCCGTCCGGCCCTCCGACCGGGAGCCCACCCTCACCGGCCTGCCCGAGCTCGAGGTGCGTGGCCTGAGCACCACCGACGCCCGGGCGCTGCTGGACTCGGCGGTGACCGGCACGCTCGACCCGCGGGTGCGCGACCGAGTCGTCGCCGAGAGCCACGGCAACCCGCTGGCCCTCCTCGAGCTCCCGCGGGGGCGCACGCCCGCCGAGCTCGCCGGCGGCTTCGGGCTGCCCGACGCCACACTGCTGGCCGGCCGGATCGAGGACAGCTTCCGCCGCCGGCTGACCCCGCTGCCCGAGGTGACCTGCCGGCTGCTGCTCATCGCCGCGGCCGACCCGGTCGGCGACCCGGTCCTGGTGTGGCGGGCCGCCGAGCGGGTGGGCATCGGCCCCGACGCGGCGGTCCCCGCGACCGACGCGGGGCTGGTGGAGATCGGCACGCACGTCCGCTTCCGGCACCCGCTGGTGCGCTCGGCGGTGTACCGCGCGGCCTCCCCGGAGCAGCGGCGCACCGCGCACCGCGCGCTGGCCTCGTGCCTGGACCCGGGCACCGACCCCGACCGCCGCGCCTGGCACCGGGCGCAGGGGACCGGCGGCCTCGACGAGGACGTCGCCGCCGAGCTGGAGGCGGCGGCGGTCCGGGTGCGCGCCCGCGGCGGGCAGGCCGCCGCGGCGGTCTTCCTGGACCGGGCGGTGGCGCTCACCCCCGGCCCCGGGCGGCGGGCCCGCCGCGCGCTGGCCGCGGCCCACTCGGCCAACCTCGCCGGGGCGCCCGAGCGGGCCCTGGACCTGGTGTCCACCGCGCAGGCCGGACCGCTCGACGAGCTGGACCGGGCCCGGGCGGAGCTGCTGGCCGCCCAGGTCACCTTCGCGGCGACCCGCGGCCGGGACGCGCCCCGGCTGCTGCTGTCGGCCGCGCGGCGGCTGGAGCCGCTGGACGCGACCCTGGCCCGGGCCACCTACCTCGACGCGTTCGCAGCGGCGGTGGCCGCCGGGCGGGAGGCCCGGGGCGGGGACCTGCGCGACGTCGCCGCCGCCGTCCTGTCCGCCGGGTGGGGCCCCTCCCCCGGCGCGCTGCCGCGGTCGTGCGCCCTGCTCCTCGACGGGCTGGCCCTGCTGCTGACCCAGGGACCCGGCGCCGGCGTCCCGGTGCTGCACCAGGCCCTGGCCGCGCTGCGCGACGAGCCGCTCCCCGAGGACGACGCGCTGCGCTGGCTGTGGCTGGCCTGCCGCACCGCGCGGGCGCTGTTCGACGACCTGAGCTGGGACGTGCTCAGCGAGCGCCAGGTGCGGGTGGCCCGCCGGACCGGCGCGCTGTCGCTGCTGCCGATGGCGCTCACCGAGCGGTTCAGCATGCAGCTGTTCGCGGGCAACCTCGCCGTGGCGACGTCCCTGGTCGGTGAGGCGGCCTCCGTCACCGAGGCGATCGGCAGCCGGGTCACCCCCTACGGCGCGGTCTCCCTGGCCACCTGGCGCGGCCGCGAAGCCGAGGCGCGGGCGCTGGTCGACGCCAGCCGGGAGGACGTCGTGCGGCGCGGCGAGGGCCTGTGGCTGATCTCCGCGGACTGGACGACGTCGGTGCTCATGCTCGGGCTGTGCCGGTACGACGAGGCGCTGACCGCCGCGGAGGGGGCGGCCCGCAAGGCCGACGGGCTCGAGCTGTGGACGTGGGTGGAGCCGGAGGTCGTGGAGGCGGCCGTCCGCAGCGGCCGGCCCGAGCGGGCCACCGGGCCCGCGCAGCGGTTCGGCACCTTCGCGCGGTCCAGCGGCACCGACTGGGCGCTCGGCGTGGACGCCCGCTGCCGGGCGCTGCTCACCGGCGGCGAGGAGGCCGAGGCGCTCTACCGCGAGTCCGTCGAGCGCCTCGGCCGCACGGGCATCCGGGTGGCGCTGGCCCGCGCGCACCTGCTGTTCGGGGAGTGGCTGCGCCGCGAGGGCCGGCGCCGGGAGGCCCGCGACCACCTGCGCACCGCCCACCGGATGCTGGTCGACATGGGCATGGAGGCCTTCGCCGAGCGGGCCCGCCAGGAGCTGACCGGCACCGGGGAGACGGCGCGGCGCCGGGTCGTGGCGACCCTCGACGAGCTGACCCCCCAGGAGGCGCAGATCGCCCGGCTGGCCGCCGAGCGGCTGACCAACCCCGAGATCGGCACGCAGCTGTTCCTCAGCCCCCGCACGGTCGAGTGGCACCTGCGGAAGGTCTTCACCAAGCTCGGCATCGGCTCCCGCCGCGAGCTGGTCGCCGCACTGGCCCGCGCCGACGCCTGAGCGCCCGGCGCCCGCTCCGGGTCCCCCCGGGGCGCGGCTCACCCGGCGACGCGGGCCCCGGTGCGCAGGCGGCGGTCCCAGCCGTGGAAGTGCGACCAGTCCCCGGCGTCCCAGGCCTCGCGCAGCCCCGGCGCGCCGAGGTCCCAGTCGGGGCGCACCTCGGCGGTCGCCGCGCGCAGGTCGCGCCACAGCTCGGCCAGCGAGGGCCGGCCCCAGAACCAGTACCCGTTGTAGACCGAGTGCACGACCAGGCCCGGCTTGAGGACGAGCGTGTGCGGGATCATCGGGTCGTTCTCGGGGTCGGTGTACTCCTGGATGTCGAGGTCGCGCTGCACGACCCGCCCGGGGTCGGACAGGAACGTCCACTGCGCGCCGACCGAGGCCCGGAACTCCTGCAGCGACCGGCGGTCGTCGGTGCTGACGGTGACGATCCGGGTGTAGGCGACCGCGAACCTCGGCTGGGCGGCGGCCAGCTCCAGGTGCTGCTGGTGGTCCTTCGGGCAGTAGTGGCCGCGCGCGAGCAGGAGGACCATCGGGTCGCCGCCCTGCAGCTCGCCGAGGGTGCGCTCGGTGCCGGTGTGGTCGGGCAGGGTGTAGTCGGGGAAGACGCCGCCCGGCGTGATGTCCGAACGCATGGGATGCCCCTCTCCTCCGGCCCCGTCGCCGACGAGCCTGCACCGCCCCCGCGGCCGGTCGCGCCCGGCAGTTGCCCTGGCCCCTCGCCCGCCGGTCCCCGGTCGGGTCCCGGCCCGCCCGCGGATCCCCGGGACCAGGCGCCGGACCAGGGACTGTCCCTGGCTCGCCGCGGGCGGCACCGGGCCAGCCTGGACCCGACCGGCGCCGGTCGGTGCCGGGTCCGGCGATCACGAGGAGCACACCGTGGACGAGATGGACGTCGCGACGCTGGCCGGCCTGCTGCGCGAGGCCGAGGAGCACCACGGGCAGTACGAGCCGGTGGGGCCGCCGCACCACTGGTCGGACTGGTACGCCGGCTACATCGTGGCCCGCCGGCAGGGCCGCACCGCCGACGAGGCCGTCGCCGAGGCGACCGCCGTCGTCGAGGGCGCCCGGCACTGACCGCCCCGGACCGGCGGGCCCCTGACCCCGAGGAACGCACCCGAGGAGCAGACGTGGACTACGACGTCATCGTGCTGGGCGGCGGAGCGCCCGGGGAGCACTGCGCCGCCCGCCTCGCGGAGGGCGGCCGGCGGGTGGCCGTCGTCGAGCGCGAGCGCGTCGGCGGGGAGTGCTCCTACTGGGCGTGCATCCCGTCGAAGACGCTGCTGCGGCCCGGGGAGGCGCTGGCGGGCGCGCGGCGGGCACCCGGCGCCGCGCAGGCGGTGACCGGCCCGCTCGACACCGCCGCCGCCTTCGCCTGGCGCGACTTCATGGTGTCCGACTACGACGACTCCGGCGCCGTGAAGTGGGCCGAGGGCGAGGGCATCGACGTCATCCGCGGCCACGGCCGCCTCGCCGGCCACGGCCGGGTGGCGGTCTCGGGGCAGATCCACACCGCCGAGCACGTGGTCGTGGCCACCGGCTCCGACCCGTTCGTGCCGCCGGTCCCGGGCCTGCGCGAGCTGCCCGGCTTCTGGACCAGCCGCGAGGCGACGAGCATGACCGCGGTCCCCCGCCACCTGCTGGTCCTCGGCGGCGGCCCGGTGGGCGTGGAGATGGCCCAGGCCGTCACCCGGCTGGGCGGCTCGGCGTCGATCGTCGAGGGCATGGACCACCTGCTCTCCCGCGAGCCGCGGCCGCTGGGGACGGCGCTGGGCACGGCGCTGGCCGCCGAGGGCGTGGGCCTGCACCTGGGCCGGATGGCGTCGGCGGCCCGCTACGCGGACGGCGAGTTCGTGCTCGAGCTGTCCGGCGGCGAGCAGCTGCGCGGCGACCGGCTGCTGGTGGCCACCGGCCGCCGTCCCCGGGTGCACGACATCGGCCTGGAGACCGTCGGCCTCGAGGAGCTGCGACTGGACACCCGGTGCAACGCCCGCGAGGGGCTGTGGGCCGTCGGCGACGTCATGACCCCCTGGCCGCTCACGCACGTCGGCAAGTACCAGGCGCGCGTGGTGGCGTCGAACATCCTCGGCCGGCCCCGCACGGTCGACTACTCCGCCGTCCCGCGGGTGACCTACACCGACCCGGAGGCCGCCGCCGTCGGCGCCGCCGACGGCCCGGTCACGGTCACCGTCCCGCTGTCGCAGGTGGCGCGCACGGCGACCTACACGCGCTCGTACGACACCGAGCCCGGCTTCCTCACCCTCGTCTCCGACGGGACCCGGCTGACCGGGGCGTACGCCCTGGGACCGGCCGCCGGGGAGTGGCTGCAGCAGGCCACCCTCGCCATCCGGGCCCGCGTGCCCCTGGAGGTGCTCGAGGACGTGATCCAGCCGTTCCCGACCTTCTCCGAGGCCTTCCTGGAGGCGCTGCTCCGGCTGCGCGCCGCGGCCGGGAGCGGCTGACCGTCCCCGACCCCGTCGCGCCGGCCCCGCGCACCGGCGCGACGGTCATCTGACCGATGCCGGCCCGCGCGGTCCCCCACAGGGTGGGACCGGCGGGCGGCGGCCCCGGCGGCACGGGCCGGGGGCCGCCGCACGAGGAGGAGGGCAGCCATGTCACTGGTCTCTCGGGGGTTCGGCCGCCGGAGGTCCGGCACCACCGACGACCGCCTGCCACCGGGGCAGTACGACACCGGCAGCCGCTTCCCGGTGCTGTCGGCCGGACCGACGCCGCACACCCCACTGGCCCGCTGGGACTTCTCGGTGCGCGGGGAGGTGGAGACCCCGCGCACCTGGACCTGGGAGGAGTTCCGGGCCCTGCCGCGCGAGGCCATCTCCGTCGACATCCACTGCGTGACCAAGTGGTCGAAGTTCGACACCCGCTGGGAGGGCGTCGCGGTCGACACCCTGCTGGCCGACGTCGGCACCCGGACCACCCACGTGCTGGCGTTCAGCGACGGCGGCTACACCACCAACCACCGCCTCGACGACGTCACCGGCGGGCGGGCGTGGGTGGTCGACACGTACAACGGGGAACCGCTGGCGCCCGAGCACGGCGGCCCGGCGCGGCTGCTCGTCCCCCACCTGTACTTCTGGAAGAGCGCCAAGTGGGTGCGCGGGCTGATGCTGACCCGCACCAACGAGCCCGGCTTCTGGGAGACCTTCGGCTACCACGACCGCGGTGACCCGTGGCTCGAGCAGCGGTACAGCGGCGACTGACCTGGCTGCAGGCCAGGATGGCCGGCAGCCGGCCCGCGAGCGCGCGGGTCCGGCGGCTGGTCTTCGACGTGGACGGCTGGCCCGGGCACCTGCCGGGGCAGCACGTCGACGTGCGGCTGACGGCCGAGGACGGCTACACCGCGCAGCGCAGCTACTCGATCGCCTCGCCGCCGGAGGACCCGCAGCTGCACCTGCTCGTCGAGGACCTCGACGGCGGGGAGGTGTCGCCCTACCTCACCGAGGACATGCGCCCCGGCGACGTCCTGGAGCTGCGCGGGCCGATCGGCGGCTACTTCGTCTGGTCGGCCGCCGCCGACGCCGCCACCCCGGCGGAGCAGCGGCGGCCGGTGCAGCTCGTGGCCGGCGGCGCCGGGGTGTCCCCGTTCCTGGCGATGCTCGACCACTCCCGCCGGGCCGGCGACCCCACCCCGGTCCGGCTGCTGTACTCCGCCCGTGACGCCGGCGACGTCCTGGGCGAGGAGCTCCTCGGCGCGCAGACGACGGTCACGCTGACCCGCGGCGCGCCGGAGGGCTGGACCGGGCGCACCGGCCGCATCGACGCCGACCTGCTGCGGCGGGAGGCGTTCGCACCCGCCGACCGGCCGAGGGTCTTCGTGTGCGGGCCGACCGTGTTCGTGGAGACCGTCGCCGGCGCCCTCGTCGACCTCGGCCACGACCCGCGCAGCATCCGGCTCGAGCGCTTCGGCGGCTCGACCGACCCGCAGTGACCGCGACCGCCCCGACGTCCCGAGGAGAGCCATGACCGCTCCCGCCGGCGCACCACCGACCGTGGGGTCGGCGATGCGTCCCCCGGTCACCAGCGTGGAGCTGCGGGCGCACCTGGCCGCGGCGGCCTACCTGATGAAGCGGTCGGGCGACACCGCCCTCGTCGTCACCCGCGCCGACGACACCGGCGTCCCGATCGGGATCGTCACCGACGCCGACGTCAGCCAGGCGGTGGCCGACGGCCACGACCTCGAGCAGCTGCGGGTCAGCGACGTGGTGTCCGGCCCGCCGGTCACGGTGGCCCCGGACACCCCGGTCCCCGAGGCGCTGCGCGCCATGGTCGACCACCGCCTGCACCACCTGCTGGTGCTCGCCGAGGGCAGGCTCGCGGGCATCGTCGACATGCTCGACCTGTGCCGCGTCTCGCTCGACGGGCCCGCGCCCGCGGTGCCCGGCACGGCCTGAGGGCCGGGCCCGCGCGAGGCGGCGGGTGCCGCCGCCCGCCCCGGCGGGCCGGCGCGTGCCGCCGACCACGGGTGCGCACTCGGCCCCCGGACGGTCCCCCGCGAGCGGTCAGCCGGCCGGCGGTGCGGCCAGCAGCAGCACGCCGCTCATCTCCAGGCGCCGCCCGCCGTCGTCGGACGCGCAGCGCATGACGACCTGCATGCAGCCCGGGCAGCGCACCACCATGGCCGGGGCGTCGGCGTAGACCAGGTGCGCGCCCAGCGCCGCCCGGTTGCCGCAGTGCGCGCAGGTGACCATCGCGGTGGTGGGGTCCAGGGTCATCATCTCGGTCAGCACACCGGCTGCCGCGTTGCCGTCCAGTCGGCGGTCGGGCTCGCCCGTCGGGTCGCTCATCGGGTGTCTCCCCTCCCCCGCGCCCCGCGGCGCGGGCGTCCTCACGGTCCGGACCGGCGGGCGGCGGACACCCCGCGCAGCGGCTGCGCCGCGCGGCTCCCCCCGTCGCCGTGGAAGCGGCGGATCGCCGCCAGCGTCTCCGCCGGCCGCTCCTCGGCCAGGAAGTGGCCGCTGTCGAGCGCCTCGCCGGTGACGTCGTCGGCCCACTCCCGCCACACGGCCAGCGTGTCGTACCAGGCCTGCAGGGCGCCACGGCCGGCCCACAGCACCTGCAGCGGGCAGCCGATCCGCCGCCCGGCGGCCCGGTCGGCCTCGTCGTCGTCCCGGTCGCAGGTGGCCCCGGCGCGGTAGTCCTCGCAGATGGCGTGCACCACGGCCGGGTCCCGCACGCAGCGGGCGTAGTCGGCCACCGCCTCGGGCCGGAAGCCGCGGACGGCGCCGCCGAACTCGGCGTCGAAGAAGAAGAACTCCGGGTCCGGGGCGATGAGCCGCTCGGGCACCGGCTCGGGCAGGGCGAGGAAGGCCCAGTGCCAGTAGCCGAGGGCGGTGCGGGCGTCGGCGCGGGCCCACACCTCGGCGGTGGGGACGACGTCCATGACGGTCACCCGGCGCACCGCCGTCGGGTGGTCGAGGGCCATGCGGTAGGCCGCCCGCCCGCCGCGGTCGTGGCCGACGACGTCGAAGCGGTCGAAGCCGAGCCGGCGCATCAGGCGCACGCCGTCGCCGGCCATCGCCCGCTTGCCGTAGGTCTCGTGGCCGGGGACGGTCGGCGGCTTGGAGCTGTCGCCGTAGCCGCGCAGGTCCGGCGCGACCACGGTGAACTCCTCGGCCAGCGCGCCGGCGAGGCCGCCCCACATCAGGTGCGTCTCCGGGTAGCCGTGCAGCAGCAGCAGGGGCGGCCCCGAGCCGCCCGAGCGCACCCGCAGGGTGACGTCCCCGACCGGGAGCTGCGCCTGCGCAAAGCCCGCGAACCCGTCGCCGGAGCCACCGCCGGAGCCACCGCCGGAGCCGCCGGGCCCGGGGGTGCCACCGGTGGGGCGGGTCATGTCGGGCTCCTCTCGGCAGGCCGGCCGTGCGCCGAGTCTGCGCAGGTCACCGTGGCGGGGCATCGGTCATGTGACCGGGCCCACCGCCGGCCGCGGGCGGCGTCAGCCCGGCTGCGGCTCGACCCGCTCCAGGGACTGCACGTGCTCGTCCTGCACCCGCAGGATCGCCGAGTTGCCGCGGAACAGCACGGTCCAGCCGTCCTCGCGCTCGACCACCACGTCGTCGAAGGTCTCGCGGACGACCTGCTCGCCGTCGCCGTACACCATCCGGTAGGTCGGCACGGCCCACTCCCTCGCCTCGGTCCGGTGTCCCCGGGCCGGTGCCGCCGGCCCGGGGACACCGTCTCCGGGCGCCGCGGCCGCCGCATCGGTCATGCGACTGCCGCCGGGACGCGCCAGGGCCTGCCCGGCGGCGCCCTGACCGGGCAGGATGCCCCTCACGGCACCCCGCCGACGACGCCCAGCCGCCCCCGGAGCCAGCCATGTGCGCGACCGCCTCGCTGCGTGACGCCAAGCGCCGGCAGACGCGCGAGCGGCTGGAGCAGACGGCGCTGCGGCTGTTCGCCGCGCGCGGCTTCGACGAGGTCACCGTCGAGGACGTCTGCCGCGAGGCGCACGTCGCGCCGGCCACCTTCTACCGCCACTTCGGCAGCAAGGAGGAGGTCGTCTTCGACTACGTGGCGGGCTTCGGCACCGCGCTGCAGGCCGCCGTCGCCGCCGCGCACGGGGAGACCGAACCGTCGCGGCAGCTGCTGCGGGTGCTGGTGCACTTCGCCGGCCACCTGCAGTCGCAGCTGCCGTCGCTGACGCTGCGCGACGGCATCGTCCTCGGCCACGACGGCCTCATGCGCCGGACGCTCGCCGTCCAGCGCGACGTCGAGACGAGGCTGGCGCAGGGGCTGGCCGAGCTGCGCGGCCTGCCCGGACCCGACGACGACGTCGTCGCCGAGGCGGCCCTCGGGCTGGTCGTGCTGCGGCTGGCCGTGCGGTCGTGGCGGGGCGGGCACGCCGACCACCTGCCGACGGCCACCGAGGCGGCCTACGCGCAGCTGCGCCGGCTGCTGGAGGTCGACGGCGCCCGGCCGTGCGGACTCCCGCCGGCGGGGCACCCGCCGGTCACGCCGGCCCCCGGTCCCCGGCCTCCTGCGGGACGCGGCTGAGCGCGTCCCGCAGCGCCGCGCGGGAGGAGATGCCGAGCTTGGGGAACACCCGGTACAGGTGCGCGCTCACCGTCCGCGGCGAGAGGTAGAGCTGCGCGCCGATCTGCTTGTTGGTCAGCCCCGACGCGGCCAGCAGCGAGATCTCATGCTCCTGCGGGGTGAGCTCGACCGGGGCGGCCCGCCCGGCCGGGGAGCGGGACACGCCCGTCGCCCGCAGCTCGTGCTCGGCCCTCGCCGCCCACGGCCGGGCCCCGAGCCGGGTGAACGCCTCCAGCGCGGCGGCCAGATGCAGCCTCGCGGCGCCCGTGGCCCGGACCCGGCGCAGGTGCTCGCCGTAGGCCAGCCGCACCCGGGCGTGCTCGAAGGGGTGGCGGTCGGCGCCGGGCACCGCCATCGCCTCCTCGAAGCAGGCGGCGGCGCGGTCGTCGGGCGCGGCCAGCGCGGCGCAGCCGGCCGCCAGCAGGGCCAGCCGGGGACGCTGCCGCACGACCTCCAGCTCCCGCAGCGCCGCCGCGTGCGCCGCCGCCTCCGCGCGCCGGCCGGTGCGCACCGCGGCCTCGACCAGGTCCAGGGGGACCTCCAGGGCCACCGGCAGGTGCGGCGGCAGCACCCCGGGCGGGCCGACCGCCGTCCCCTGCCGGTAGGCCTCCTCCACGTCGCCGGCGGCCAGCGCCGCCAGGGCGCGGGCGCGGGAGGCGGCGTGCTCCAGCCCGCGCAGGCCGCGCGGGCCCGCCCAGGACGACACCCGGGCGGCCAGCGCGCGGGCCGTCGTCCCGTCGCCCCCGGCGGCGGCGAGCAGCGCCAGGACGCCGGTCGCGGTGAGGGCGGGCAGCCGGTGGCCCAGCGTCTCGCCCAGCTCGACGGCCTCCTCGGCGGTGCGGCGGGCCTCCTCCCACCGGCCCGCGTCGAAGCCGTCGCGGCACAGCAGCACCAGGGCGCCGACCGCGGAGCCTGCGGCACCGCCCTCCCGGCCGTCCCAGACCACCCGCCACAGCGCCGGCCGGCACTCCTCCAGCCGGTCGACGGCGAGGGCGGCGGCACCGATCCGCACGATCCGCGCCGGGTCGGCCTCGGCGTCGATCCCCGCGAGCACGTCGTCGAGCCGGCGCAGGTCGGCGGCGGTGGTGCGCGCCGGGGCGCCGAGGGTGGTGCGGGCGACGGCGAGGACGGGCCCGAGCCGGGGACCCAGCCGGGCGGTCGCCGCCTCCAGGGGCGGCCACCGGTCGGCGCGGCCGGCGGCGCAGCAGACGTCGAGCAGGTCCGACAGCGCCTCGTCGAGGTCGCCGGACCCGACCGGGCCGCGCAGCGCCGATCCGATCGCCCGGACCAGGCCGGCGTGGGCGCTGTCGGCGTCGCCGGTGCCGAGGAACAGGTGGGCGGCGGCGGCCAGCGCCGTCGGCAGGGCGTCCCCGCCGTCGGGGTCGGCCCGCCGGGCCTGCAGCAGCAGGGAGGGGACGCTGCGCAGGTCGCCGAGGACCCGCGCGCCGAGGTAGGCGGCGCGGGCCAGGCGGCGGGCCCGCGGGGCACCGGAGGGGCTCAGGTCGGCGGCGCGCAGCAGCGCGGCGACGGCGCGTCCGCCGTCGCCGCGGCGCAGCGCCCGGTGCGCGGCCTCGTCGAGCAGGTCCGCCGCCTGCCCGTCGGAGCCGACGGCGGCCTCGGCCAGGTGCCAGGCCCGGCGGTCGGGCTGGTCGGCGAGGACGTCGGCCAGCGCCAGGTGGGCGCGGCGGCGCTCGCCGCTGGTGGCCAGCTCGACGGCGGCCGAGCCGGTGAGCGGGTGCCGCAGGGACACCCGCTGGGTGTCCGCGTCGACGCGGACCAGGCCGGCCTCCTCGGCCGGGGCCAGGACGTCGAGCCAGTCCTCCCCGGGCGAGGCCGCGCCCAGGACGGCGAGGTCGCCGGTGTCCTCCAGGGCGGTGAGCAGCAGCAGCCGCCGGGTGGCGGGCGGCAGGTCGGCCACCCGGCCGGCGAACCGGGTCCGCAGCCGGCGGCCCAGCGGCAGCACCGGGGGCAGCGCCTCGAGGGCGGCGCGCTGCCGCCCGCTGAGCTCGGCCGGGAGCTCGAGCAGCGCGAAGGGGTTGCCCCGGGCCGCGGCGACGACGCGCCGGCGCACCCGCACGGCCATCGCCGGGTGGCGGCTGCCCACCAGCTCCGCGGCCGGGCCGTCGTCGAGGGGCCGCACCTCGTGCTCGGGCAGGCCGGCCGGCGGGAGGGACCCGTCGTCGCCCGTGCGGGACGCGGCGAGCAGCCCGACCCGGGCGCCGGCGAGCCGGCGGGCGACGAAGCCGAGGACCGCGACGCTGGCCCGGTCGAGCCACTGCAGGTCGTCGACCACCACCAGCACCGGCCCGCCGTCGGCGACCCGGCGCAGCAGGGTGAGGACGGCGGTGGAGACGACCAGCCGGTCGGCGGGCGGGCCGGCCTGGTAGCCGAGGGTGCGGGCCAGGGCGCCGCGGTGCAGCGGGGAGAGCGCGGCCCACTCGTCGAGCACCGGCACGAGCAGCTGGTGCAGCCCGGCGAAGGGCACCTCCGCCTCCAGCTCGGCGCCCGCCGAGGCCAGCACCCGGGTGCCCGAGGCGGCCGCGGCCCGCGCGGCGAGGTCGAGCAGGGCCGTCCGGCCGACTCCCGGCTCGCCCGTGAGCAGCAGGGCCGCGCCGGACCGGGCCGCCCGGTCGAGGAAGGCGGTCAGCAGGGCGGACTCCTCCGACCGGCCTACGAGTCCCTGCGCCGGGTGCGCTGCGTCGCCGTCGTCCACCGGTGTCCCCTCCGCCTCGGAGCCGTCCCGTCCCGACCGGCCGGCGGGGGACGGACGGCCGGCCGGCCCCCGTGGAAGCGAGAGCCTCTCTCGCGAACCGGGGGCGGACAACCGCCCCGCGCACGCGGCCGGCCCGGTCGCTCGACACGCCCGTGGGCGTCCGTCGCCGCGACGGGACGTGCGCGCTCAGTCAGATGACCGATGCAGGATCGCTATGCCGGACCCGATGCTCGCCGCACCAGCGGCGGGCGGTCGGCGACCGCCGGCCACCGACCGGGAGGGGCGCCGGCATGGGCACCGGGAGCTTCGGGACCGACGGCATCTACGACACCGACGGCACCGACCCCGAGGAGGACACCGGCCTCCTCGACGCCGAGGACACCCTGGAGGACCTCGACGGGGTCGAGGACGTGCTCGACACCGGCTGGTCCCCGGCCGAGCGGCCGTGGGGCGTCGACGAGTGGGGCACCACCGAGCGGGAGGAGTCCGCCGGGGAGAGCCTCAGCGGCCGCCTGGCCCGCGAGCTGCCTGACACCGACCGGCTCGAGGACGGGCGGGTCGAGGGCGACGGCCTCGGCGACACCTCCGACACCGACGGCGAGCCGCTCGACGACGAGGTCGGCGACCGGCGGGCCGGCCGGCTGGTCGAGGACGACGGCGAGTGGGACGACGAGGAGCCCGAGCTGCACGCCGCCGACGCCGGCATCGACTCGGCCGCCGCCTCGGCGGAGGAGGCGGCCGTGCACGTCGTCGCCGACCGCGACCCCGACCGCTCCGCGGCCTGGGGTGACCCGTCCTGAGCGCGGGGGGCGCGGCTCGCGACGACGCCACCACCGGCGCCGCGGTGGACGGCTGGCCGGCGCTGCCGGTGGCGGGGTGGCAGGACACCCGCGACACGCTGCACCTGTGGACCCAGGTCGTCGGCAAGGTCCGGCTGGCGCTGGCGCCGGAGGTCAACCACTGGTGGCAGGTGCCCCTGTACGTGACCGCGCGGGGGCTGACCACCTCGCTCGTGCCGGTCCGCAGCGGGCTGGGGCTGGAGGTGCTGTTCGACCTCACCGACCACCGGCTGCTGGTGCACACCACGACCGGGGCGACCCGCCGGATGGCGCTCGAGCCGCGCAGCGTCGCCGACTTCCACCGCGAGTTCCGGTCCCACCTCACCGAGCTGGGCGTGGACGTCCCCCTCCGGCCGGTGCCGGTCGAGCTGCCCGACGCGATCCCGTTCGACCGGGACGAGGAGCACGCGAGCTACGACGCCGAGGCCGTCCACCGCTTCTGGACCTCGCTGGTGAGCGCGCACCGGGTGCTGAGCGTCTTCCGCGGCCGGTTCCGGGGCAAGGCCAGCCCGGTGCACTTCTTCTGGGGCGCCTTCGACCTCGCCACGACCCGCTTCTCCGGCCGCCCCGCCCCGAGGCACCCCGGAGGCGTGCCCAACTGCCCGGACCGGGTGATGGAGGAGGCCTACAGCGAGGAGGTCTCCAGCTGCGGGTACTGGCCCGGCGGCGCCGCCGAGGGCGCGTTCTACGCCTACGCCTACCCGGAGCCCCCGGGCTACCGGGAGGCCGCCGTCGAGCCGGCCGGCGCGGCCTACGACGGGGCCCTCGGGGAGTTCCTGCTCCCCTACGCCGACGTCCGGGCCGCCGCCGACCCCGACGCGCACCTGCTGCGGTTCCTCACCTCGACCCACGACGCCGCGGCGAGGACGGGCGACTGGCCCGACCCGCCCGGCGCGCCGGCCCCGACGGGGTCCTGAGGGCCGGACCCCTTGCCGGGGAGGGACGGTGCGGCGGACCCTCGGTCCTGCTCCCCGCAGGACGGAGGCCGCCGTGTCCAGCTCCGCCTCCCGGGAGACCCTCCCGGTACCGGTCCCGGAGCCCCGGGACCAGCAGGACCGGCCCGCCGGTGACCGGACCGGAGCCGGCGGCGCCCGGCGCCCGGCCGTCGCGCGGCCGCGCCGGCGCCCGTTCCGCTACACGCTGCCCGGCACGGTCGGCACTCTCGTCTTCTTCTGCCTGTCACTCACCCCGTCCCTGCTCCCCCGCACCGGGCTGACCCAGGGCCTCATCAGCGGCATCACCGCCGCCTTCGGCTACGGCGTCGGGGTGGCGGCCGCCGCGGCCTGGCGCGCACTGGTCGACCGGGACCCGCGGCCGGCCCGCCGGCGCTCGTGGCTCGTCCTGGCCGGGGTGGCGCTGGTCTGCGTCGTGGCGGCCACGGTGTACGGCCGCTACTGGCAGGCACGGATCCGGGAGCTGATGGACGCGCCGGCCGACAGCGCGGTGTCCGTCGTCGTCGTGCCGCTGGTCGCCGGCGTCGTCTTCGTCGTCCTCGTCGCGCTGGCGCGGGCGATCCGGCGCGCCGGCCACTGGACCGCGCAGCTGCTCGACCGGTGGATCGGCGCGCGCGCCGCCCGGCTGCTCGGCTGGGCCGTCGTCCTGACCGGCGTGGTGCTCCTGGTGACCGGTGTCGTGGTCGACCAGCTCGTCGCCGCCGCCGACCGGGCCTTCTCCGTGCGCAACGACCGGACCGACGACGGCGTGGCGCAGCCCGCGGTGCCCGAGCGCTCGGGCGGACCCGGGTCGCTGATCAGCTGGACCTCCCTGGGCCGCGAGGGCCGCACGTTCGTGGGCACCGGCCCGTCGGCCGAGGACATCGGCGCCTTCACCGGGGCCGCGGCCCGCCAGCCGGTGCGCGCCTACGCCGGGCTGGACTCGGCGCCGACCGCCGAGCTGCGGGCCCGCCTGGCCGTCGACGACCTCGCCCGCGCCGGCGGCTTCGACCGCGCGCACCTGCTGGTGGTCACCACCACGGGCTCGGGCTGGGTCGACCCCGGCGCGGTGGACTCCCTCGAGTACCTCACCGGCGGCGACAGCGCCACGGTGGCCATCCAGTACTCCTACCTCCCGTCGGTCCTCTCCTACCTGGTCGACAGCGACCGGGCCCGGGAGGCCGGCCGGGAGCTCTTCGACGCGGTGTACGAGCGCTGGAACCGGCTGCCGCTCGACGACCGGCCGCGCCTGCTCGTGGCCGGGGAGAGCCTGGGCTCCTTCGGCGGCGAGACCGCGTTCAGCGGCGAGTACGACCTGCGCAACCGGACCGGCGGGGCGGTGTTCGCCGGCCCGCCGGAGTTCAACACGCTGTACCGGGAGTTCGTCAGCGACCGCGACGCGGACAGCCGCGAGGTCGCGCCCGAGTACCGCGACGGGCGCACGGTGCGGTTCACCGACGACCCCGCCGAGGAGGTCGCGCCCACCGGCGAGCCGTGGGACGGCTCCCGGGTGCTCTACCTGATGCACGCCTCCGACCCCATCGTGTGGTGGACCCCGGAGCTGCTGTACGCCCGCCCGACCTGGCTGGAGGAGCACCGCGGCGACGACGTCGTGCACGCCGTGCGGTGGATCCCGTTCGTGACCTTCTGGCAGCTGACGGCCGACCTGCCCTCGGCCGGCAACGTGCCGGAGGGGCACGGGCACGTCTACCGGACCCAGTACGTCGACGCGTGGGCGCACGTCCTGCAGCCCCCGGGCTGGGACGCCGGACGGGCGCGGCAGCTGCGCGAGCTCGTGGCGGCCGGTGCGTGATGCGGGACCGTCGACGACCACCTGGCCGACCGGTGCGGGCACGGCACGGGCGCCGGCGCCGCGTCGCCGCGGTCACGTCGCTCCTGGCAGCGGCCTGGGTGCTGCTGCTCGGCCTCCGGGCGGCGGTGGACGACTTCCCGCGCGGGCTGCTCCTGCTCGCCTGCGCCGCGCTGGTCGCCGCGGGGGTGTGGGAGGGGGTGCTCCGCCGCGGCTGGGGGCGCGTCGCCGGTCTCGCCGTGGCGGGCGCGGCCCTGGCCGGCGGCGTCCTGCTGCTCATCGACGCCGGGTACCTGCGCACCCTGTTCCTGCTCGCGGTCGGCGCGGTGGTGTGGCACGTCGCGGCCCGGGCGGCCTTCCGCACCCACGTTACCCTCCCTCCCGCCGAGCGCCCGCGGCGGCCGGTCGTCGTCGTCAACCCGCGGTCGGGGGACGGCCGCGCGGCACGGACCGGGCTGAGCGCGGCCGCACGGGACCGGGGCATCACCGTGCTGGAGCTGCAGCCGGGCGAGGACCTCGCGGCGCTCGTCCGGAGCGCGGTCGAGGACGGCGCCGACGCCGTGGGCATGGCCGGCGGCGACGGCTCGCAAGCCGTGGTCGCGGCCCTCGCCGCCGACGCCGGCCTGCCCTTCGCGTGCATCCCGGCCGGGACGCGCAACCACTTCGCCGTCGACCTCGGCGTGGACCGGGAGGACGTGGTGGGCGCGCTCGACGCCCTCGTCGACGGGGACGAGCGGGTGGTCGACCTCGCCGAGGTCAACGGGCGGGTCTTCGTCAACAACGTCTCGCTGGGGGTCTACGCCGAGGCGGTCCAGAGCCGCGGCTACCGGGCGGCGAAGGTGCGGACGCTGCTCGGCACGCTGCCCCGGTCCCTGGGTGCGGAGGGCGGGTCGCAGGACCTGAGCTGGCCCACGCCCGGCGGCCGCACCCTGCGCGGGGCGGCGGTCATCCTGGTGGGCAACAACCAGTACCGCCTAGGCGGGGCCGCCGGTGCGGGCACCCGCCCGGCGATCGACCAGGGCGTCCTCGGGGTGACGGTGGTCGACCCGCCCAGCGGCGGCCGGGCCGGGCCGCCGCGGCGCCTGCTGCGCCAGTGGTCGACCCCCGAGTTCCGGGTCGCGGCGACCCTGCCGGTGCCGGTCGGCGTCGACGGGGAGGCCGCCGTGCTGGAGCCGCCGCTGGTCTTCCGGGCCCGCCCGGCCGCCCTCCGGGTCCGCATCGCCGGCCACCACCCCGGCGCCTCACCCTCGGCGATCGAGCCCGTGGGTGCGCTGCCGGCCCTGCGGGCGCTGGTCCGCATCGCGGCCGGGGGCGACCCCCGGCAGCACCCACCGCGGGTGCCGTCGGTCGCAGCGTCCCGGTAGCCGGCGCCGGGTCAGCGGGCGCCGAGGCCGGCCCAGTAGTCGTTGAGCGCCCGGTTGGTCTGCACGAACCAGATGAAGGGCCCGACCAGCAGCAGGATGCCCGGGAAGTACCACAGCCCGGTCAGCGCGGTGACCGGCGGCCGGCGACCGGTGCGCGTGTACAGCCCCCCGACCTCGTGGCTGAGCACGAAGGGCGACACGACGCCGAAGAACAGCGCGATGAGCAGCGCGATCAGGCCGCCGATGCCCTCACCGCTGTGCCGCTTCATCTCCTCCTGGACCTGGTAGTAGTAGACGAAGCCCCAGATCCCGAGGGTGATGAAGAAGAGCAGCATCGTCAGGCCGGTGGGCCGGATCCGCCCGACCGGCCCGGTGGGCCGGGCGTAGAGGTCGGCCGCCGGCGGGGCCGGCATGGACTGCTCGGGGCCGCGGGGCGGCGGCACCTGCTGCCCGTACGCCTGCTGCCCGTACGCCTGCTGCCCGTACGCCTGCTGCCCGTACGCCTGCTGCCCGTACGCCTGGGCCGGCGGCGGCCCGGACGCCTGGGCCGGCGGCGGCGGTGCGGGGACCTGCCACGGCTCGGTGGGTGCGGCAGGCCGGGTCGACTGCAGCGGTCCCGGGTCCTCGGGCGAGGTCATGACGCGCCTCCTGGGGAGGGGGTGCCGACGGCGGCCCGGCCGACGCTAGCGGCCCCACCCGCGGCCGCGGCGGGCCCAAGTGCCCTCCTGCGGGGGTCGGAGGCGGCTACCCTTCCGCGCCACGGTGCGCAGCGACGACCCGCGGAGGGCGGACCGCATGGACTCGACGGACACCGCCGGCCGCTCGGGCGCCCCTCCTCCCCGGGCGCCGGACGCCCCGGTGTCCGGAGCCGCGCCGGTCGCGGTGGCCCGCCCCGTCCCGGCGAGGGGCGAGCACCGGCGGGAGGAGGTCACCGGCTACGAGCGGTCGCCCAGCGACGTGCTGCGCACCTGCGTGCTCGTCCTCGTCGCCGTACCGCTGCTGGGGCTGGCCCGGTGGGCGCGCGAGGAGGCCGCGGCGCTGGACGGGGACCTGGTCGGGCGGCTGTCCGCGGCCGCACCGCTGCTGGAGCGGACCGCCGTGGTCGCCGCCGCGCTGCTGGTCGTGGGGGCGGTGGTGGCGGCCTGGACCGCACCGCTGCTGACCCGGGACCCGCGCCTGGCCGGGTACCTGCTCGTGGCCGGCGCCGCCGCCGTCGGCGCCGCGCACGGGGCGGACGTCGTGCTCGGCGTCGGCGCGGACGTCCCGGGCCGGGAGACGGAGCTGCCGTGGGAGCTCGACGGCGTCCTCGGGGTCGACGGACTGGCCGTCGCGGCGGCGTCGTTCGCGGTGCTGGCACCCTTCGTGTCCCGCCACTGGCGGCGCGCCGGCGTCCTCGTCCTCACCGCCACCGCGCTGCTGCACCTGCTGGTGCCCCCGGCCCTGCCCACCGACCTGCTGGTCGCGCTCGTGCTCGGCACCGCCGTCGGCTCGGCGACGCTGCTGTTGTTCGGCCGCCCCGTCGCCCGGCCCACCCGCGACGCCGTGGCCGCGGCGCTGGCCGGCAGCGGCCTGGACGCGGTCACCGTCGAGCCGGCCGTCGTCGACGCCCGGGGCTCGGTCCCCTGGACGGCGGTGCTGCGGGACGGGCAGCGGGTCTTCGCCAAGGTCATGGGCGCCGAGAACCGGGCCGCGGACCTGCTGTTCCGGGCCTACCGGTTCCTCCGGCTCCGCGACGTGGGCGACGAGCGCCCGTTCTCCTCGCTGCGCCGCACGGTGGAGCACGAGGCGCTGGTGTCGCTGTTCGTCCGGGACACCGGGGGACGCACGCCCCGCCTGCGGGCGATCGCCCCGGTGGGGCGCGACTCCTGGCTGCTGTCGCACGACCTCGTCGACGGCACGACCCTCGACCGGCTGCCGGACGCGGCGCTGACCGGGCCGGTGCTGTCCGGCATCTGGGAGCAGGTCGCGGTCCTGCGGCGGCACCGGGTGGCCCACCGCGACCTGCGCGCGGCCAACGTCCTGCTCGACCGGTCGGGGACGCCGTGGCTGATCGACTGGGGGTTCAGCGAGGTGGCCGCCGCCCCGGAGCTGCTCGACGCCGACGTCGCCCAGGCGCTGGTCGCCCTCGCGCTGCGGGCCGGGGTCGACCCCGTCGTCGACACCGCCGTCGCCGCGCTCGGGCCGGAGGCGGTGGCCGCGTCCCTGCCCCGGCTGCAGCCGGACTCGCTCAGCGGCGCCACCCGGGACGCGCTCAAGCACGACCGGGCGCTGGCCGGGCGGCTGCGCGCGACCGTCGCCCGGCGGTGCGGCGTCCCGGAGCCGGGGCTGGCCCGGCTGGAGCGGATCCGGCCCCGGACGCTGCTGCTGGTCGCGGTCCTCGCGCTCGCCGGGTACCTCCTGCTGCCGCAGCTCGGGGACGTCCCGGGCATGGTCCGCAGGGTCCGGGACGCCGACTGGGACTGGGCGTCGGTGGTGGTGGCGGCGTCGGTGCTGACCTACGTCGGCGCCGCGCTGAGTCTGGCGGGGGCGGTGCCCGCGCGGCTGCGGCCGGTGCCGCTGTTCGCCGCCCAGCTCGCCTCCTCCTTCGCCGGGCGCCTGGTGCCGGCCGGGCTCGGCGGGATGGCGCTGAACGTGCGGTACCTGCAGCGCAGCGGGATGGACGTGGCGGTGGCCACCTCCGGCGTCGGGCTCAGCTACGCCGCCGGGACCGCCGTCCACGTGGTCCTGCTGCTGGGGTTCGCCGCGCTGGCCGGCCGCTCGCTGGCGTCGCTGCAGCCGGGCGGGTCCCCGGCGCTGCTGTGGGGTGCGGTGGCGCTGCTCGTGCTGTGCCTGGCCGCGGTCGCGGTGCCGGCGCTGCGGCGGCGGGTCACCGCGCGGCTGCTGCCCCCGCTGCGCCGGTCGGTCCACGGCATCGCCGCGGCCCTGCGCAGCCCCGGTCGGCTGGTCCTGCTGGTGGGCGGCTCGGCGGCGACGACGCTGGGCTACCTGGTCTGCCTGTACGCCTCCACCCGGGCGCTCGGCGGGGACCTGGGCCTGGCCGCCGTCGGGGTGGTCTACCTCCTGGGCGCCGCCGTCGCCGCGGCCGCACCGACGCCCGGCGGCCTGGGCGCCCTCGAGGCGGCGCTGGTGGCCGGGCTGGTCGCGGCCGGCATGGACCACACGGTCGCCGTCCCGGCCGTGTTCCTGTACCGGCTGGCCACGTTCTGGCTGCCGGTCCTGCCCGGGTGGCTGGCGTTCGAGTGGCTGCGCCGGTCGGGGCGGGTGTGAGCGCCGGCCAGACCCGTCAGAGGCCGAGGGAGCCCGAGGCGGGGTCGGCCCACCGGCTCGAGGCGTCGTAGGAGCGGACCACCAGCGACCGCCAGCGCCCGGTCCGGCTGATCTCCTTCTCCGGCACGCCCGAGGCGTAGGCGGTGGTGGCGAACCCGCGGCGCAGGGAGTGCGGCGAGAGACCCTCGGCCGAGACGCCGGCGCGCGCGGCGGCGCGCTGCAGCACCAGGTCGACGCTGCGGGTGGTGAGCGCGGCGGTGCCCAGCCGCGGGTCGCGGCCCTTGCCCACCGACCGGAACAGCGGCCCGGAGGTGACGCCCCGCTCGGCCAGCGCCGCGCGCCAGGCGGTGACGGCGCGGACGGGGCAGGTCACCTCGCGGACGCCCACGGCCAGGGCGAGGGTCTCCCCCGCGCCGTCCTGGTCGGTCTTGGAGTACCGCAGCAGCACGTCGAGGCCGCCGTGCCCGGCCGGGGTGAGGTCCTCGATCCGCAGCGCGCACAGGTCCGAGGCGCGCAGCCCCAGCGCGAACCCGACGAGCACCATGCAGCGGTCCCGCAGCCCGGCGGGGGTGTCCGGGAGGTCCTCGACGAGCGCCCGCACGGTGGCGGTGTCGACCGCGCGGGCCCGCCGCGGCCGGTGACCGGCGCGCACCGCCGTGCGGCGGATCCCGGCCAGCGTGCGCCGGACGCCCTCGTTGTCCCCCGGGGCGGGGTGACCGGCGCTGCGGTGGGCGTCGTTGAGGGCCGACAGCCGGCGGGCGACGTAGCTCGGGCTGTGCCCGTCGTCGGCCATGGCGGCCAGCCAGGCGGCGACGGTGAGCGGGTCGGCGGGCGGCCCGCTCGGCAGCGACCGCTCGCGGCACCACGCCGCCCAGGCCCGCAGGTCACGCGCGTAGGCGTCCCGGGTGGCGGCCGACCGCGCGGCGGCGACGTAGGAGCCGACTGACGAGAGGTCGCCTGCCTCGAGCAGGTGGTGGTCCCTCGACGGCCTCTGCGCGACGGCGGGGTGCGTGGTGTCGTGCCGCTCGGTCGAGGACGTCACGGGTCTCCCTCTGCGATCGCCATGAGTGGAGTGAGCGTCAACAGCACTGCGAACGGCGGATGTACTCGGCGGCCAGCGCCAGGAGGTCGGCGTGCTTCTCCGCGTAGCCGACCACGATGTTGCACCGGTGGCAGATCAGACTCCGCGTGACCCCCGAGGTGTGGCAGTGGTCGACCACCAGCTTGACCGAGTTCACCGCCGGTGAGCCGTCGCGTCGACGCCGCCCCGTGGTGAGCACCGGCAGGTCGTCCTCGTGGGTCTGGCACAGCGCGCAGCGATGGCCCTGGGCTTCGCGCATCCGGTCGTACTCCGCAGCGGTCACGCCGTATCGACGCTTGAGTGCTGACTCGCGGTAGAGGTGTCGATTGCGCTCCGTCCACCTCCGTTTGCTCTCCGCGACAGCAGCGAGGGTGCACGGGCAGGTGCGCCATGTCCCGCGGGGCTGGCCGCAGGTGTGTTCGATGCGCTTGCGGCTCACGTGATCAACATAGGTGCAGATACCGATAGCTACCGAGATGCATCTCTTCTACGAAGCCATCTTCCCTCCCTCGACCGCAGATGGATACATGGTGTGATACATGGAGACAGCCATTCATCTAATGTCCTGGGTATGACGGACACGACTCCGGACGTCGCACTCGAGGAGTGCGCCTTCCCCGGCTGCGCCGAGCCACCGCGACCCCGAGTCGCCGGGCGCAGCGGCCCGTCCCCGCGCTTCTGCGAGCGGGCCGACCACAACCCGGAGACCGCCCGGCGGGCGCGCGCCCGTGCGGCGGCCGGCCGCTCCCCTGGAGCCGGGGCCACCGCGGCCGCGCTGGCCGAGGACCTGCCGCCGGAGGGCCGGGTCCGCCAGCTGGTGGGACGGTGGGCGGTCGCGGCCCGCGAGGCGGCGGCCGCGGCCGAGAACCAGGCGGCCCTGCTCACCGCCGCCCTGGAGTCCCTCGACGCCTACCGCGACGAGGCCACCGTCGAGGCGCGGCTGGCGCAGGCCCGGTCCGACGTCGACGCCGCCCACGCCGCGCAGCTGCGCGCGGAGGAACAGGCCCGCCTCGCCGAGCGGCTGCGCGCCGAGGCCGAGGACGCCCGCGAGGCCGCCGAGCGCGACGCCGCCGCAGCCCGGGCGACCGCCGAGGAGCAGGTCACCGCGGCCCGCGCCGAGGCCGCCCGGCGCACCGCGGCCGCCGAGGAGGCCGGCCGGGCCGCCGAGGCGGCGCGGCAGCAGGCGGAGTCCGAGCGGGACCGGGCCGTGCGCGAGCGGGCGGCCGCCGAGGTGCGGGTCCGCGACGCCGAGGAGGCACGCCGGGCCGCCGAGCGGGACGCCGCCGAGGTCCGCGAGGCCGAGCAGCGCGCACGTGCCGACGCCGCCCGTGAGCACGACGCCCTCGTCGAGGCCCGCGCCCGGTGGGAGGTGACCGAGCAGACCCTCACCGGGGTGCTGCGGACCCGGACCGCGGAGCGCGACGAGGCCCTCGCCGCGCACGACGCGGAACGGGTCGCGGCCGCCGCCGCGCGCGAGCAGGCGCGCGGCGCGGAACGGGAGCGGGACGCGGCCCGGCGCGCCGAGCAGGACGCCCGCGCCCGCGCCGAGGCGGCCGACGACCGGGCGGCCGCCGCCGGCCGGGGGCGCGAGGAGGCGCTCACCGCCGCCGCGCGGGCGGCCCAGCGCGCCGAGGACGCCGAGCGCCGGGCGGCCGCGGCGGAGACCGAGGCGCGCGCGGCGCGCGAGCGCGTCGGCGCGCTGACCGCCGAGGTCGCGACGCTGCGCGCCCGCCTGACCGACGAGCCGGCCGGCGAGCCGGCGGGCGGCTGACCCGGCGGCGTTGACCGCCGCGCCCCGGCACCGGCACGGTGGCCGGGTGACCGCACCCGGCTGGGCCCTCGAGGTCGCCCGCGACGACCTGACCGCCACCTCGCTGATCGACGTCGACGTGCCCGACCCGTCCGACGGCGAGGCCGTGCTGCGGGTCGAGCACGTCGGGGTGACGGCCAACAACGTCACCTACGCCGTCCTCGGCGACACGCTGCACTACTGGGACTTCTTCCCCGCGGCCGGCGCCGGCGCCGGCCGGGTGCCGCTGTGGGGGTTCGCCGAGGTCGCCGCCTCCCGCGCCGACGGCGTCGAGGCCGGGCAGCGGCTCTACGGCTACCTGCCCCCGGCGAGCCACCTGCTGGTGCGCCCGGAGCGGGCCGGCGCTCACGGGTTCCGCGACGGCAGCCCGCACCGCGCCGCGCTGCCGGCCGTCTACAACTCCTACGCGCCGGCCGACCCGGACGCCGACGCCGGGCAGGAGGACCTGCAGGTGCTCTTCCGGCCGCTGTTCCTCACCTCCTTCCTGCTCGCCGACCAGCTCGCCGGGCAGGACGCCGACGTGGTGGTCCTGTCGTCGGCGTCGAGCAAGACCGCCTACGGCACCGCCTTCCTGCTCTCCGGCGGCGACGTCGAGGTGGTCGGGCTGACCAGCCCGGGCAACGTGGAGTTCACCCGGTCGCTGGGCTGCTACGACCGCGTGCTGCCCTACGACGCGGTGACCGAGCTCGCCAGCGAGCCCACCGCCTACGTCGACCTCGCCGGCAGCACGCCGCTGCGCCAGGAGCTGCACCGCCACCTGGGCACGGACCTGGTGCTGGACCTGGTCGTCGGCGTCACCCACCGGGACACCAGCCCGCCGGGCCCGCTGGAGGGCCCGCGCCCGACGTTCTTCTTCGCGCCCGACCGGATGGCCGCCCGCACCGCCGACTGGGGGCGGGCGGGGTTCGAGGAGCGCTCCGGCGAGGCGTGGCGCCGGTTCACCCCCGCCGTGGCGGCGTGGGTCGACGTGCGGGAGTCCTCCGGGCCGCAGTCGCTGCGCGACGTGTGGCTCGAGGTCCTCGGCGGCGGCGGGGACCCGCGTGCCGGGTACGTGGTGCGCCTCTGAGAGGGTCGGTGTACCGGTGCTGCGGCCGGGTAGAGCCCGCTGGACCTGGGCGGACCACCGCAGAGGCCCTCCCCCTTGCGCTCACGACTGGACCCGGATGACAGGCAACGCGACCCACCGCTTCCGCAACACCGCGATCCTGACCGTGCAGACGGCGGACGCCTCCCAGGTTGTGACCTCCGACGCCCTCGACGCGCTCCTCGTCGACACCTACCGGCGGGTGGGCCTGCGGCCGGGCCTGCTCGAGCGGCTCGCCGGCATCCGCGAGCGCCGCTGGTGGGCCGACGGCGTCTCCTTCGTCGACGGCGCGGCCACCGCCGGGGCCAAGGCGATCAGCGAGAGCGGCGTCGACCCGGCGCAGATCGGGCTGATGGTCAACACCTCCGTCAGCCGCAAGCACCTCGAGCCCTCGACGGCGGTCGCCGTGCACGACGCGCTGGGGCTGCCCAGCTCGTGCCAGAACTTCGACGTCACCAACGCCTGCCTCGGTTTCGTCAACGGCATGGAGCTGGCCGCGGCGATGATCGACAGCGGGATGGTCGAGTACGCCCTCGTCGTCAACGGCGAGGACTCCCGGCCGGTGCAGGAGCGCACGATCGACCTGCTCAACCGGCCGGAGACCACCGCCAAGGACGTCATGCAGCACTTCGCCACGCTGACGCTCGGCTCGGGCGCCGCGGCGATGGTCCTCGGCCCCGCCGACCGCCACCCCGAGGGACACCGCCTGGTCGGCTCGGTCAGCCGCGCTGGCACCGAGCACCACCAGCTGTGCACCGGCGACAACGACGGCATGCACACCGACCTCAAGGGCCTGCTCGCCGCGGGGCTCGCGCTGTCGGAGGAGCTGTGGGCCGAGGCCGCCGGCGAGTTCGACTGGGTGGGCATGGACCGCTACGTCGTCCACCAGGTCAGCAAGGTGCACACGCAGGCGATGTGCGACCGGTTCGGCATCGACTCCGCGCGGGTCCCGACCACCTTCCCCACCCGGGGCAACCTCGGGCCGGCGTCGGTGCCGTTCACCCTGGCCAGCGAGGCCGGCGGCCTCGTCGACGGCGACCGAGTGCTGCTCATGGGCATCGGCTCGGGCCTGAACGCCTGCTGCCTCGAGATCGCCTGGTGACGGGCGGCACGCCGACCGACCTGCCCGGGCTGGACCCCTCCTGGTCCCGCCGGGTCCGCGTCAAGGACGCCGACGGCCGCGAGCACGGCTGGCACGTGCTCGACACCGGCCCCGACACCGGGACCGAGGACGGCGCGGCCGGGACGCTGCTGTGCGTCCACGGCAACCCGACCTGGTCCTACCTCTGGCGCCGGCTGCTGGCCGCCCCGCCGCCGGGCTGGCGCGTCGTCGCACCCGACCAGTTGGGCATGGGCTGGTCCGACCGGCTCGACGGCCCGCGGACGCTGGCACAGCGGGTGGCCGACCTCGGTGACCTCACCGCCGCGCTCGACATCCGCGGGCCGGTGGTCACCGTCGCCCACGACTGGGGCGGGATCATCTCGCTGGGCTGGGGGCTCGAGCACCGCGACCAGCTGCGCGGGGTGGTGCTCACCAACACCGCCGTGGCGATGCCGGAGGGCGACCTCGGGCCGGCGCTGATCCGGCTCGCTCACGCCCCGGGCATCCGCGCGACGGCCACCGTGGGCACGCCGGTGTTCGTGCGCGCCGCCACCGCGCTGTCCCGCCCGGCGCTGCCGCCGGGGGTCCGCCGAGCCTTCGCCGCCCCCTACCGGTCGCCGGGACGCCGCCGGTCGGTGGGCGACTTCGTCGCCGACATCCCCTTCCGCGAGGGCCACCCCTCCCGGGCGGTGCAGGAGGCGATCGCCGAGGGCGTGCGCACCCTCGACGTCCCCGCACTGCTGCTGTGGGGCCCGCGCGACCCGGTGTTCGGCGAGCGGTACCTCACCGACCTGCGCGAGCGGCTGCCGGGGGCCCAGGTCCACCGCTACGAGGGGGCCTCGCACCTGCTCCCCGAGGACGCGCCGCAGTACGCGGCGGCCGTCGCCCGGTGGGTCGAGGACCTCTCCGCCGGCCCGACGTCCCCGCCCCCGGCCCCGGAGGCAGCGGCGCCCGCGCGCCCGTGGGCGGCGCTGGCCGGCCGCGCGGCCGACGCGTCCCCGGCGGTGGTCACCGTCGGCGGCACCGCCGTGACCTGGGCGCAGCTGGCGCGCCGGGTCGAGCACCTGGCCGCGGGGCTGGCCGCGGCCGGGGTCCGCCCGGGTCAGCGGGTCGCGCTCCTGCTCGAGCCCTCCCCCGACCTCACCGCCGCGGTGTACGCCGTGTGGCGGGCCGGCGCGGCCGTCGTCGTGGCCGACAAGGGCCTGGGCTTCGCCGGGATGCGCCGCGCGCTGCGCGGCGCGGCGGCCGACCACGTCCTCGGTGCCGCCCCGGGCCTGCTCGCCGCGCGGGCCATGGGCCTGCCCGGGACGCGCATCGCGGCCGGCCCGCTGACCCCCGCCCGCCGCCGGGCGCTCGGCGCCGCGCACGACCTGGCGGAGCTGGAGGAGCGGGGCCGGAGCGCGCCGGTGCCGCCGGAGGCCCCGCCGGACACCGACGCCGCCGTCGTCTTCACCTCCGGCGCCACCGGCCCGGCCAAGGGCGTGGTCTACACCCAGCGCCAGGTCGGCGCCCAGCTGGACCTGGTGCGCCGCACCTACCGCCTCGCCCCCGACGACGCGCTGGTCGCCGCCTTCGCCCCGTTCTCGATCCTGGGGCCGGGCCTGGGCATCGCCTCGGCCGTGCCCGACGTCGACGTCACCGCACCGGGCACGCTCACCGCCGCCGAGCTCGCCGACGCCGCGGCCGCCGTCGACGCCACCGTGGTGTTCGCCGCGCCGGCCGCCCTGCGCCGGGTCGCCGCGACGGCGGCGGAGCTCACGGCCGGGCAGCGGGCGGCGCTGGCCCGGGTCCGGCTGCTGATGTCGGCCGGCGCCCCCGTGCCCGCCGCGCTCCTGCGGTCGCTGCGCGAGGTCCTGCCGGCGGCCGAGGCGCACACCCCCTACGGCATGACCGAGGCGCTGCCGGTCACCGACGTCTCCCTCGGCGAGATCGAGCGCGCCGGCGACGGCGAGGGCGTGTGCGTCGGCCGGCCGGTCGCCGGTGTCGAGGTGCGCGTCAGCCCGCTGTCGGCCACGGGCGCGGCCGACGGCCCGCTCACCGGCGTCGCGGGCGTGACCGGGGAGGTCTGCGTGCGCGCGCCGCACGTCAAGGACCGCTACGACGCGCTGTGGGCCACCGAGCGGGCGGCCTCCCGCGACCCCGGCTGGCACCGCACCGGCGACGTCGGCCACCTCGACGACGAGGGCCGGCTGTGGATCGAGGGCCGGCTGGCCCACGTGGTCCCGACCGCCGGGGGCGTGGTGACGCCGGTCGGCGTCGAGCAGCGGGTCGAGCGGCTGCCCGGGGTCTCGGCGGCCGCGGCGGTCGGCGTCGGTCCCGCCGGCGCCCAGGTGGTCGTGGTGGTCGTCGTCCCCGCGGAGCCCGCCCGGCGCGGCCGCCGGCTCGCCGTGGCCGGCGACGAGCTGGCCGCCGCCGTCCGGGCCGCGGCGGGGGTCGACGTCGCCGCGGTGCTCGTGGCGCGGTCGCTGCCAGTCGACGTCCGGCACCAGTCGAAGGTGGACCGCACCGCGCTGGCCCGCCGGGCCGCCCGGCTGCTCGCCGGCTCCCCCGTCCGCCGCCGGGGCCGCGCCCGGTGAGGGTGCTGGTCACCGGGGCCAGCGGCATGCTCGGCCGGGCCACGGCCGGGGTTCTGCTGGCCCGCGGCGACGAGGTCACGGTGCTGCAGCGCCGCCCGGCCGGGCTGCCGTGCGCCGAGGTGCTCGGCGACGTGGCCGACGCCGCGGCGGTGGCGCGGGCGGTCCGGGGCCAGGACACCGTGGTGCACCTGGCGGCCAAGGTCGACGTGACCGGGCCGTGGGCGGAGTACGAGCGGGCCAACGTCGGGGGCACCCGGAACGTCGTGGCCGCCTGCGCGGCCGAGGGCGTCGGGCGGCTGGTCCACGTGTCCTCCCCGTCGGTCGCGCACGCCGGCGACCCGCTGACCGGCGCGGGCGCCGACCCCGCCGACCCCGACTCGGCGCGCGGCTCCTACGCGCGCTCCAAGGCGCAGGCCGAGGTGCTGGCGCTGGCCGCCGACTCCCCCGGCCTCGCCGTCCTCGCGGTGCGCCCGCACCTGGTGTGGGGGCCCGGGGACGAGCAGCTGGTGGCGCGGATCGTCGCGCGGGGCCGGGCGGGCCGACTGCCGCTGATCGGCTCGGGGGCGGCCCTGGTCGACACCACCTACGTCGACAACGCCGCCGCGGCGCTGGTGGCCGCGGTCGACGCCTGCGGCCCGGTGCACGGGGAGGCGCTGGTGGTCAGCAACGGCGAGCCCCGCCCGATCGGGGAGCTGCTCGGCCGGCTGTGCGGCGCGGCCGGCGCACCGGGCCCGCGGCGCCGGGTGCCGGCCCGGGTCGCGTGGCTGGCCGGCGCCGTCGTCGAGGGGGTCTGGGCCGCCACCGACCGCCGCTCGACCCCACCGCTCACGCGGTTCCTCGCCGAGCAGCTGAGCACCGCCCACTGGTTCGACCAGCGGCGCACGCGGGCCGCGCTGGGCTGGCGCCCCGAGGTCCCCCTCGAGGAGGGGTTCGCGCGGCTGGCCGCCTGGTACGCCGACGAGGACCGGGAGGCGCAGACCGCCGGGCCGTGACCGCCGCGCCGGTGGGGTGACGGAGCGAACTGCGCGGGGTGCGCACCGCGCCCGACGGGACGCCCGAGCACGCGGGCGACGTGCGTGCCCAGGTGTCGCTCCGCGTGGACGACCCCGAGGGGTGCTCGGCGAGGCGGGGACGACGCTCGGGGACGTCGTCCGCGTCACCGTGCTCGGCACCGACGTCGACGCGGGGGTCGGGTGCTGGGAGGAGCTGGTGGGGCGGTCCGGCGCGGCCGGCGCACGGCCGACCAGCACGCTGGTCGGGGTCACCCGCCTGGCGTTCCCGAGCTGGTGGTGGCGATCGGGTCCACCGCCGTCGGCCGAGGCGCGGTTCCCTGGTGGGTCGGCCGGGCCTGCCGCACCGGTCGACGGACCCGGCCTAGCCTCGGCGCCGTGGCCTTCACCGTCGCCGACGCGCACCTGCTCGCGCTGGCGGCGCACGAGGGCCAGGTGGACGCCCGGGGCCACGACCTCTACCTCGCCTCGCTGCGGCCGATGGCCGAGGCGCTGCGCCGGTACGGCCCGCACGCGGAGATGGCCGGGCTGCTGCGCGACATCGTCACGGCCACCCGCGACCACCCCGACCCGGCCCGCCGCTACGACCTGCACCGGCTGCGCGCCCTCGGGGTGCCGGAGGTCGTCGTCGAGGCGGTGGACGCGGTCACCCCGCGCCCCGGCGAGCCCTACATCTCCGGCCTGATCCGCCGCTCCGCCGCGCACCCGCTGGGCCGGCTCGTCGGGCTCGCCGAGAACAGCGCCGCGCTCACCGCCAGCGCGCACCTGGCCGCGACCGACCCGGCCAAGGCCCGCAGCCTCCGCGAGGGCCGCTACCGCCCGGCCCGCCGGATCCTGCTGGCCGCCGAGGCCGCCGACGCCGTCCACGGCCGCCGCGTCCTCGTCTGACCGGCGCTCCCGCCGCTGCCGGGGACCTGTCGGAGCGCGGCCGACCCGGGCATGCTCGGGGGCCGGCCACCGGAGGGAGCGGTCCATGCCCGTCCACCTCGACGACCTGCGCGGGCTCGCGCTCTTCGCCGGCAGCGACGACGACCAGCTGCGCACGCTGCTCGACGCCGGCACCGAGGTCGCGTTCGCGTGCGGCGACGTCCTGTTCGAGGAGGACCACCCGGCGCAGAGCTGGTGGGTGCTCCTCGACGGCTGCATCGACCTGCTGCGCCACCTCGGGCAGGACGAGACGCGGCTGGGGACCATGGACGTCCCGGGTCGCTGGGCGGGCGGCTTCCGGGCGTGGGACGAGCACGGCGCCTACCTCGCCACCGGCAGGGCGACGACGGCCGGGCGGGTCCTGCGGGTCCCCGCCGAGGAGCTGCGCCGGCTGTGGGCCGCCCGTTTCCCGCTCGGCCTGCCGCTCATCGAGGGGGTCTCCCGCTCGGCGCGCAACTACGAGTCGATGGCGCGGCAGCGCGAGGCGCTCGCCGCCCTCGGGAAGCTCGCCGCCGGGCTGGCGCACGAGCTGAACAACCCGGCGGCCGCGGCCACCCGGGCCGTCGACGCCCTCGGCGAGGCGCACACCGACGTGGTCGCCGCGGTGCGCCGGCTCACCGCGGCCGCGGTCACCGACGAGCAGTTCACCCGGCTCGACGCCCTGCGCCGGGAGCTCGAGGGCCGGCCGGCCCTGGGCCCGATCGACCTGGCCGACCGCGAGGACGAGCTGGCCGACTGGCTGTCGGAGCACGGCGTGGCCCGCGACTGGGTGCTGGCGCCGACCCTGGCGGGGGCCGGCGCCGACGTCGCGTGGGCCGAGCAGCTGGCCGAGGCGCTGGGCGCCGACCGGCTCGAGCCGGGGCTGGACTGGGTGGCGAGCACCCTGACCGCGACCGGCTTGCTGGCGGAGGTCAAGGACTCCACCCGGCGCATCTCCGACCTGGTCGCGGCGGTCAAGTCCTACTCCCAGCTCGACCGCGCCGCCGTGCAGCTGACCGACCTGACCGAGGGGCTCGACAGCACGCTGACGATGCTCAAGCACCGCATCCCCGCCGGGGTGAGCGTCGTGCGGGAGTACGGCGCGGACGTGCCCCGCATCGAAGCGCTGGCCGCGGAGCTCAACCAGGTGTGGACCAACCTCGTCACCAACGCCCTGGACGCCGTGGGCGAGTCGGGGACGCTGCGCGTCTCCACGCGCCTGGAGCCGGGCACGGCGGTGGTCGTGGAGGTCGCCGACAGCGGTCCCGGGATGTCGCCCGAGACGCTGGCGCACGCCTTCGACCCCTTCTACACGACCAAGGGCGTCGGCCAGGGCACCGGACTGGGCCTGGACATCTCCCGGCGGATCGTCGAGCGGCACGGCGGGGACATCGGGATCGACCAGCGGCCCGGCGAGACGGTGCTCCGCGTCCGGCTGCCCACCAGCGGCGTCGCGGCGGCCCACCGGCGGGCGGGCGGGACCGGCTGACCGACGGCCCTCCCCAGCGGGCGCACGGGCCAGTACGGTCGACGTCGTGTGATCCAGCTCACAGGGGGGTCCCGTGACGACGACACCACCACGCCCGCGCTCCGCCCGCACGGCGGACCCGGCCCCGCCGACCGTGCCGGTGGAGGGCGGTGAACCGGTCGCGATGCCCTCGACCCGCGGGATGGTCCGCGGCGTCGTCGCCACCCTCGCCCAGCCCCGCCCGCTGGCGCGCGAGGCCGTGCGGCTCGGGCGCGACGGCGTCCGGATCCTGCGGGGCACCGACGAGATCGCGCCCTCCCCGAGGGACGCCCGCTTCGCCGACCCCGCCTGGTCGCAGCACCCCGGGTACCGCCGGCTCGCGCAGTCCTACCTGGCCGCCTCGGCGTCGCTGCGCCGCCTGGTCGACGACTTCGAGGCCGGCGGCGCCGACTGGCGCGAGGTCGAGCAGGTGCGCTTCGTCCTCAACGCCCTCACCAGCGCGATGGCACCCACCAACACGCTGGCCGGCAACCCCGCCGCCCTCAAGCGGGCGTTCGACACCGGCGGGCGCAGCCTGGTCCGCGGCGCCCGGAACGTGCTGCACGACCTGGTGCGCAACGGCGGGCTGCCGTCGCAGGTCGACCGCAGCGCCTTCACCGTCGGCGAGGACCTCGGCGTCACGCCCGGCGCCGTCGTCCACCGCGACGAGGTCGTCGAGCTCGTCCAGTACACGCCGTCCACCCCGCGGGTGCGGCAGCGGCCGCTGGTGATCGTCCCGCCGCCGATCGGGCGGTTCTACTTCCTCGACCTGCGGCCGGGCCGCAGCCTGGTCGAGTACGCCGTCAGCCAGGGCCTGCAGGTCTTCATGATCAGCTGGCGCAACCCGACGAAGGCGCAGGCCGCGTGGGGCCTGGACGAGTACGCGCAGGGCGTGGTCAGCGCCGTCGACGTCGCCCGGGAGGTCACCGGCTCCCCCGACGTCACCACCCTGGGGCTGTGCGCCGGCGGGCAGATCATGACGACGGCGCTCAACCACCTCGCGGCCACCGGCGACGACCGGGTGCGCGCCGCCGGCTACGCGGTCACCCTGCTGGACTTCGCCAGCCGCGCGCCGCTGGGCGCGTTCTCCGGCCGGCGGCTCGTCGACGTCGCCCGGCGCAACTCCCGCCGGCAGGGCGTCATCACCGCCCGCCAGATGGGCTCGGTGTTCACCTGGATGCGCCCCGACGACCTGGTCTTCAACTACCTCGTGCGGCAGTGGCTGATGGGCGAGGACCCGCCGGCGTTCGACATCCTGGCGTGGAACGCCGACGGCACGAACCTGCCCGCGCGGCTGCACGAGCAGTTCCTGGAGATCTTCTCCGACAACGCGCTGGTCAAGCCCGGCGCGCTGCGGGTGCTCGGGACGCCGGTGCACCTGAGCCGGATCACCATCCCGACGTTCGTCACCGGCGCGCTCACCGACCACCTCACCCCGTGGGACGGCTGCTACCGGACCACCCAGCTGCTGTCGGGCCCGAGCACCTTCGTGCTCAGCAACAGCGGGCACATCCAGAGCCTGGTCAACCCGCCGGGCAACCCCAAGGCGCGGTACTGGACCGGCGACGAGCCCGGGCCGGACCCGCACGCCTGGCGCGCGACGGCCGAGGAGCACACCGGCAGCTGGTGGGAGCCGTGGTCGGAGTGGGCGATCGGGCACTCCGGGGACGAGGTGCCGGCGCCCCCCGAGGCCGGGAGCGCCGCCCACCCGCCGCTGGAGCCGGCGCCGGGCTCCTACGTCCGCGACCGGGTCCCGTCCGGGCGGTAGGCCGTGGACTACGAGGGCGCCAAGGCGGCGCTGCTGTGGAACCTCACCCACCCCGAGCCGGAGGGGTCGGAGGTCTACACCGACGACGCGCTGCTGGAGTTCCCGCAGTCCGGCGAGCGCTTCCACGGCAAGGCGAACTTCACGCCGTGGCGCGCCGCCTACCCGCTCGAGACGTGGTTCGTCCTCCGGTCGGTGCGGGGCGAGGGCGACACGTGGATCGCCGAGGGCGAGGCCGGCTACGAGGGCGTCGACGAGACCCTGCCGTTCGTCGACGTCCTCCACTTCCGCGGCGACCTCATCGACCGGGAGACCATCTACATGGGCGGGGCGTTCCCCCCGGCCGAGGACCGGGCTCCGTACGCCGAGGGGTCACCGCTGGAGACGACGCCCGGCCTGCCGGTGCGGGTGCGCGGCGGCGGCTGAGTCCCGCCCGCGTCGACGGGCGCGGTCGACCGGCCGGCCGGCGTCACTACGGTGACGTCGTGATCGGCAGGGACGACGTCGAGGCCGCTCGGCGCCGCGTCGCCGCGCACGTGCGTCGCACGCCGGTCACCGTGCTGGAGGCCGGTGACCTCCTCCCCGGCACGGCGGTGGCCCTCAAGCTGGAACAGCTGCAGCACACCGGGTCGTTCAAGGCCCGCGGCGCCCTCAACCGGGTGCTGGCGGCGGCGGAGCGGGGTGAGCTGGGTCCGGCCGGCGTGGTCGCCGCGTCCGGGGGCAACGCCGGGCTGGCGGTGGCCCACGCCGCGGCCCAGGAGGGGGTCGCCGCCCGGGTCTACGTCCCGGCCACGGCGCCCGCGGTCAAGGTCGCGCGGCTGCACGACCTCGGCGCCGAGGTCGTCCAGGTCGGTGACCGGTACGCCCACGCCCACGACGCCGCCGTCGCCCACGCGGAGGCGGCCGGTGCGCTGTTCTGCCACGCCTACGACCAGCCGGAGATCTGCGCCGGACAGGGCACGCTCGCCCTCGAGCTGCACGAGCAGCTCGCCGGCGCCGTGGACACCGTCCTGGTCGCGGTCGGTGGCGGTGGGCTCATGGCCGGGGTCGCCGCCGCCCTGGAGGGTCGCGCCCGCGTCGTCGGCGTCGAACCGAGGACCGTCCCGACCTTCGCCGAGGCCGTCGCGGCCGGGGAGCCGGTCGACGTGCCCGTGTCGGGGGTCGCCGCCGACGCCCTCGGCGCGACGCGACTCGGCGCCATCGCCTGGGCGGTCGCGCGTCGCACCGGTGCCCGTTCGGTGCTGGTCGACGACGCCGACGTCGTCGCGGCCCGGCGCCTGCTGTGGGAGCGGTACCGGCTGGTGGTCGAGCACGGTGCCGCCTGTGCGGTGGCAGCACTCCTGTCCGGCGCCCACGTCCCCGACAGCGACGAGCGCGTCGCCGTCGTCCTGTGCGGCGCCAACACCGCGCCGGAGGACCTCACCCCCGAGGGACCCGGCGGCCGCTGACCCCCTCCCGGTCGCCCGCGGCCGTCCGGCGCCGTCGCGATGACGTGGCGGTGACGCTGCCGGTCGAGCATGGCGAGCGACGCAGGCGGAGGGAACCCGGACGTGGACGTCAAGGTCGGCACGTTCAACGTGCTCAACCTCGCCCGGCAGGGCGAGCGCTTCTACCCCGACGAGAAGCCGTACACGGCCGGCGAGTACGCCCGGAAGGCGGCGTGGACCGCCGGGCAGCTGACCCGGATGAAGGCGCACCTCGTCGGCTTCCAGGAGGTCTTCCACGAGGAGGCCCTGCGGGACGTCTGCGACCGGTCGGGCCAGTTCCCCGGCGGCACGGTCGTGGCCCCGGGCGCCGACGGCGTCAGCGGTCCACGGCTCGGCCTGGCCACCCGGTTGCCCGTCGACGAGCCGGTCACGGCCGTCACCGACTTCCCGCCCGGGGTGGACGCGGAGGTCGAGGGGGTCGCGCTGCCGGTCGGGACCTTCAGCCGCCCGGTCCTGCGCACGCGCGTGGTCCTCGACCCCGCCACGGGCACCACCACGACGGTCTTCGTCGCGCACCTGAAGTCCAAGCGGCCGATCCGCGACCCCGGGGCACCGGAGCACGACCCGCGCGAGGAGGCGCTCGGCAAGGCGCGGGCGCTGATCCGCCGCGCCGCCGAGGCCGCGGCGCTGCGCTTCCTCGTGCTCCAGGAGGTCGTGGACAACGCCCGACCGGTGATCGTGCTGGGTGATCTCAACGACGCCGCCCGGGCGGTCACCACCGACATCGTCACGGGCGACGCGCCGTCGAGGTTCTGGCCGAGGGATCCCGACGACCGCAGGGCCTACTGGGACCGGCTGCTGTACTCGGCCCACGAGATCACCACCCGCCGCAGCGGACGCGACGTCAGCTACACCCACGTCTTCAACGGGCACTACGAGAACCTCGACCACGTGCTGGTGAGCCAGGAGTTCTACGAGCGCAACCCGCAGCGGATCGGGGAGGTGGTGGGCATGCGATACCTCAACGACCACCTCGTCGACAGCCAGGTCAGCGACGAGCGCCCCGACCGCACGGTCTCCGACCACGCCCAACTGGTCGCCGAGATCCGCCTGCCGTGACGTCGGCCGACGGACTGCCCACCCTCACACGCTGCTGACCTGGGGGAACTGTCGTACCCCGTGCGTAGGTTCGGAGTCGTGCAGGAGGTCTCGGACGTCCAGTCGCCGGTAGCGGGTGACCTCCTCGACCTGCTCGCCTCCCGCCCGCCGGAGTTCCGTCGGCTGCCGGTGGCCCTGCTCTCACGCGAGCAGAAGGCCACCGAGCTGCAGCAGATCGCCGCGCTCAAGGCGCAGACCGCCGCCTACGAGGCCGAGCTGGTCCTCGGCCTGGCCGACGACAGCCCCGCTGACGACGACCCGGCACCCGGCACCCCGGGGGCGCGGTCGTGGAAGCCCGATGGCGAGCTGCCCGGGGTGTCGGAGTTCTTCACCGCCGAGCTGGCGCTGGTGCTCAACTGCGGCCGGGGTACCGCCAACCACCTGGCCACCCGGGCCTGGACCTACCGCGAGCGGCTGCCCGCCACCTGGGCGGCGCTGGCCGCCGGGGAGCTGGACGAGGCCCGCGCGAAGGCGCTGGTCGACGTGCTGCAGCACACCGCCCCGGCTCTCGCCCGGCGCATCGAGGCCGCCGTGCTGCCCGAGGCGGCACAGCTGACCGTCGGCAAGGTCAAGAAGCGCGCGCTCGAACTCCTGCTGGAGGCCGACTCGGACGCGGTCGACCAGCGCCGCACGACCGCCGAACGACAGGCCGACGTGCGCGTCTACCCGTCCCCGACTGACGGGATGAGCACGCTGGCCGCCGACCTACCGACCGACGTGGCCGCGGCCTGCCACGCGACCGTCGATGCACTCGCCCGGATGCTCAAGGCCGACGGCGACCCGCGGCCGATCGGGCAGCTGCGCACCGCCGTGTTCGCCGACCTGATCCGGCGCCCGGGGGACGACAGCCGCCCGCCGGTGACCGCGCACCTGCAGATCATCGCCACCCTCGCCGCCCTGTCCGGCCGATCGGACCAGGCCGGGGAGGTGAACGGGCTGCCGATCACCGCCGCCCACCTACGGGCACTCCTCGCCCAGCTCGACGCCCTCGGCGTACAGGCCCCCGAGGGTGGGTCGGTGACGGTGGCGCTGACCGAGGGCGACGGGACGCTCCGGGCGGCGGCCACCCTCGACCGGCTGCGGAAGCTGGCCGCCCGCGGTTGCGAGGAGCATGGGGACGCCGAGTGCGGGTGCGCGGTGCTCGACCGGCCGGCGGGCCGGGACGGCTACACCCCCTCAGCCGCTCAGCAGGCGTTCGTGCGCACCCGCGACCGCACCTGCCGGATGCCCACCTGCGGGCAGCGGGTCGGCTGGGCCGACGCCGACCACGTCCTCCCCCACGCCGCCGGCGGGGCCACCGACTGCGCCAACCTCTGCTGCCTCTGCCGCTCGCATCACCGGGTGAAGACCTTCGCCCGCGGCTGGCGCTTCCAGATGGGTCCCGACGGCACCCTCACCGTCACCACACCGTCCGGCATCACCCGCACCACCCGGCCACCGGGCCTGCGACCACCACCGCCGACACCCGAGCCACCACCGGAAGCCGACGGGCCGCCCGACCCGGACGACGACCCGCCGCCCTTCTGATCCCGCCTGCCCGGCGGTCCCGGCCCGCCACGGGCCGGGACCTGGACCAGCCGTCAGCCGAAGGCCTCCTGCATGCCCTCCGAGGCCGAGCGGGTCTCGTCGGACGGCGGGGGCGCGGGGGTGTCGGCGCCGTGCTCGTGCGGCACGGACGGCGTCGACACCGCGACCACCGCCGGGTCGACCCGCAGCACCACGTACCCGGCCACGGCACCGGCGCCGAAGCCGGGCGCGAACACCCGCACCGGCTCGGTGATGACCCCGTCGCGGACGGCGTCGTGGATGGCCAGCGGGATGCTCGCCGAGGAGGTGTTGCCGACCTCGTCGATGTCGAAGTAGAGCTGGTCGGCCGACAGCCCGGCCCGCTCGGCCAGCTGCACCACCATCGTCTTGTTCGCCTGGTGCGGCACGATCAGGTCGATGGCGTCCATCATCGAGCCCGCCCGCCCCTCCGGCGCCGGCAGCTGCCCGAGCTCCTCGATCATCTGCGTGAGGTAGCGGCCGGCCAGCGCCTTCACCTGCGGCCCGAACACGGTGATGTTGTTGTCGAACTCCGGGTTGGGCCACAGGATCGAGTTGACCTCGCTCGCCGGGCCGCTGGCGTAGGTCTTGAGCAGGTCGACGTCGCCGTCGTCGCCCTCGGGTGCGGGGCCCACCACCATCGCCGCCGCGCCGTCGCCGAAGATCATCCGCGAGGTGCGGACGTTGCCGATCTTGTCGGAGAACTTCTCGGCGCAGACGACCAGGACCGGCCGCTCGACCTCCTGCAGCAGCCGGGTGGCGTCCGCGACGCCGTAGGGCATGCCCGCGCAGGCGGCGATGACGTCGTAGGCGGCGTACACCTGGTGCATCCCGAGCTGGCCGCACAGGTAGGTGGCCAGCGACGGGATCAGCCGGGAGCTCGTGCAGGTGCACACCAGCACCGCGCCGATCTCCTCCGGCTCGCGGCCGGCCCGCGCCAGCGCCCCCTCGGCGGCCTGCAGCGCCAGCTCCTCCAGCGGCAGCGAGCTGTAGCGCCGCTCCCGGATGCCGGTCTTGGCCGCGATCTCCTCGGCGCTCATCGGCGACCAGTTGTAGGCGGTGTTGCGGATCAGGTCCTCGTTGCTGCACACCTGGTCGCCGTGCACGGCCACCAGCGCCTCCAGCCGCGGCCGGACGGCGAACCGCGCCCGCACGTCGACCGCCGGGAACGGCCGCACCGGCGGGCGGGACTCGCGCGGCGCGGGGGCGTGCCGCGGCGGGACACCGGCGCGCAGCCGGCGCAGGAAGCCGCGCACCTCCCGGTCGCGCGGGTGGAAGGCCACCACCCAGTCGTCGTCGCGCAGCCGGCTCGCCTCGGTCAGCTCCACCTGCGAGCGGTCCCACGGGTACTGGTTGTGCAGCACCATCGCCCAGCGGTGCAGCGCCTCCAGCTCCGGCACGTCCTCGCTGCAGTCGACGATGTCGTCGTAGCTGTACACCGGGTGGTCGGGGTCGTAGGACGCCAGCCGGAAGGTCAGGGCACCCGACTGCGCCAGGAACTCCGCGACCGTCGGCTTGACCGCCGGCAGCGTGGTGGCCTGGTGCCGGCGGTGGCCGTAGACGTCGAAGAGGATGCCGAACACGCGGTCCTCCACCTCGGCGTCCCACCGCGCCGGCAGGGTGGGGTAGGCCTGCTCGACGGCGGCGATCTTCGTCTCGCCGTCCTCCCACGGCCGCAGCACCGGCAGGAAGACGTCGTCGCGGGTGCGGGGGACGTCGGCCCAGCGGGTGGGCCGCTTGTCGTACATGGTGATCGAGAAGCGGTTGGCCCAGAACAGGTTGAGCGCGACGTCGCGCATGAGGTCGTAGCGGGTGGCGTAGGCGCCGGTGCGCACCTTGCCGAGGATCTCGGTGCCGCTGGGGGCCTTGGTCTCGAAGTCCCGCCGGATGACGCTGTCGAGCTGCTCGAGCGTCTCCACGGTGGAGAGGTCCAGCTCGGGCATGACGTTCGAGGGGAACACGACGCGGCCGTGCCGGTTCAGGACGAAGGTGTTCACGGGGGTCCTCCCTGTCGACGGTCAGCTGCGGACGGCGCGCTCCATCCCCCGCTCGACGGCGGCGATGAGGCGGGGCCGCAGCTCGGCGGCGGGCACGATGTCGTGCACCGAGCCCACCCGGCGGGCGCGCTCGATGTCGTGGACGGCCTCGAACTCGGCGGCGACCTCGCCGAGCTTCTCCGACCGCACGGCGCTGCGGACGCCGGCGAGCTCCGCCCGCAGGTGCGCCTGCTCGACGGCGTCGGCCGAGCCGAGGGCGGCCTCGAGCTCCCGCACGCGGGGGTCGGCGGCGGTGCGCCGGTCGACCTCGCGGGAGAAGACGACGGCCGCGGCGGGGGCGCCGCCGATCACCGAGGCGTAGGAGCCCTCGACGGCCAGCACCTCCATCTGCTCGTTGAGGGCGCCGGAGAACACGACGAACGCGCCGCCGTGGTAGCGGGACACGACGCAGAACACGATCGGCCCGTCGAAGTTGGTGATCGCCCGGCCGATCTCCGCGCCGTACTCCAGCTGCAGGTTGCGCAGCGACTCCGGTGACCCGTCGAAGCCCGACAGGTTGGCCAGCACGACCAGCGGCCGGTTGCTGCTGGCGGCGTTGATCGCGCGGGCGGTCTTGGCCGACGACCGCGGGAACAGCGTGCCCGCCGTCCACTGGTCGGGCCCGTCGGCCGGGCGGCTGCCGCGCCGCGGGATCGGCCGGGACTCCACCCCGAGCAGGCACACCGGGTGGCCGCCGAGGTGGGCGTCGAGGACGACGGCGGTGTCGGCGTCGGCCATGCCGGCCCACCGCTCCAGCACCGGGTGGTCCTGGTCGCTGACCGCCCGCATCACCGTGCGGATGTCGAAGGCCTTCTTGCGCTCGGGGTTGGCCTCGGCGGAGAACACGTCGCCGACCGTGGTGAAGTCGCTGGCCGGGTGCTCGTGCGGGAAGGAGCGCACGTCGCGGTCGCGCGGGTCCGAGGTGCCCGCCGGCCGCGGCCACCGCTCCCCCGGCGCGCGGTAGGTGTGGTCGTAGTGGCGGGTCAGCACGTCGAGGGCGCCGGTGAGGTCGGGCGCCCAGTACTGCGCCTGCCCGTTGGGCCCCATGACCCGGTCGTAGCCGCCGATGCCGAAGTTGTCCTCCGCCGACACGCCGCCGGAGTAGTCCAGGGAGTGCTTGCCGGTCAGCACCATCGCGCTGTCCGGCGTCATGACGAGGATGCCCCGGGTGTGCATGAGCATCGTCGCCTCGGCGTTCCAGTACGGCTGGGCGCCGACGTTGATGCCGGTGACGACGACGTTGACCTCCCCGCCGGCCTGCGTGAACGTGATGATCCGGCGCAGCGCCCGCGACACCCAGTCCATGTTCTCGGTGCCGCTGTCCATCGAGATGCGGGCACCCGACGAGAGCGCGAACCACTCGACCGGGATGCCCCGCTCCTCGGCGAGGTCGAGGGCGGCGACGATGCGGGAGCACTCGGGCTCGGCGACGGTGCCCAGCGCCTTGGTCGGGTCGCCGAAGAGGGCCACCCGGGTCACGCCCTCCGGGTAGCGCTGCGTCGGGGTGCTCACCAGGCCGACGACAACGCCGGCCCGGTTCTGCCCCGGCGGCCGCTCCACCGGCGCCAGCCGGCCGTCCTCGCCGAGGTCGAGCTCGGTGAACGACCCGCCCGGCCCGGCGAGGATCGGGGCCAGCTCGTAGGGGTAGGGGGCGCCGCGGGCCCGGGCGCTGAGCACCTTCTCGGTGTAGTCGTCCAGCGGCCGCAGCGGCGTGGTGGGGCGGTCGGTGACCGCCATGCGCACCCCGACGCCGGGGCGGTTGGCGAAGCGCAGCGCCACGTCGCGCGGCGGCCGGCCCTCCTCCTCCTGCAGCCGGGCCAACAGCACGATCTGGTCCAGGCCCGCGCCGAGGGTCAGCGGCGCGGCGGTGCGCGCGAACTCGGCGACCTCCGCGAGCGGCACCTCGATCGACGGCCAGGTGTAGAGGTGGATCCGGTTGTGCTCCAGCGGCCGGCGCGAGCGCCGCAGCGACTGCGAGCGCCGCAGCCCGTCGAGGCAGGACAGCAGCTGGCGCTCGATGGTGGGGAACCCGACGACGTCGCCGCGCTCGTCGCGCACCGGCGTCAGGTCGCGGACCTCGGCCAGCGCGATGAACCGCTCGTCGTTGGGGTGGTCCTTCGCCGTGACGTGCAGCAGCACGGTGTCCTCCGGCGAGGGCACCCGCTCGACGTCGAAGGCCTCCAGCCGCCACAGGTCCAGCCGCTGGGCGGTGAGCGGGTGCAGGCCGCGCAGCAGCCGCGCCTCGGCCGGCCGGCCGTCGTCGTCCGGGCGGAAGGTGAGCGTCTCGACCTCGCCGCCGTTGGGGCCGCCGTCGGGGGTGGACGCGGTCACGGTGACGCGGCGGGCGGCGCGCAGCCCGGGGACGCCGTCGACCAGGCCGCGGGCGGTGTCCGACAGGGCGTCGGGGTCGGCCGGGCGGTCGGGCCAGTCGACGTAGAGGTCGACGACGGTCCGCCCCGGGTCGGCGAGGCGGTCGACCGCGCCGGCCACCGCCGCCAGCGCCTGCGGCAGCCGCTCGGCGCGGGTCATGAGCGCCAGCAGGTGCAGCCGCTCCCCGCCGAGGGCGTACTCGGCGGTGACGCAGGTGTCGCCGTCGAGCAGGCTCGAGCGGACGTCCTCGAGGTTGCGGCTGCGGTAGTAGCGGCGGGTGAGGACCTCCAGCACCGGGTCGGGGACGCTCGTGGTGCGCGCCAGGCGCTGGGCCAGCAGCCGGACCAGCGGCTCGGGGCTGGCGACCAGCGCCTCCATCCGGCGGATGCTCTCGGCGGTGTCCCCGCGGGCGCCGGCCTCGTCGAGCTCCTCGAGCAGCTTCGCGGCGCGGTCGAGGACCTCCTGCCGGGCTGCGCGGACGACCGGCTCCTCGAAGTGCCGGAAGCGCACGGCGCGGGCGAGGTTGCCGACCGAGGGGTGGCGCAGCTGGGTGGCCACCACCAGCCGGTCGAGCACCTCCCCCACCTCCGCGCGGGAGGGCCCGTCGGGCAGCCGGTCGGCGGTGAGCCAGCGGTCCAGCAGCGCCGAGACGGCGGGCAGCTGCTCGGCGGTGCGCTGCTGGGCGAGGAACACCCGGTGCACCGCCTCCTCCAGCGCCGGGCCGGGCTCGAGGTCGGACACGTCCTGGTCGAGGTCGTAGTGGGCCAGCGCCCGCCGCAGCCGGGCGCGGAAGGTCTCCGGCAGCCCCTCCCGCTCGGCGTCGAGGGAGTGCAGGAACGCGTGGAAGTGCTCGCGCGGGCTGTGGACCTGGGTGTCGGCCTCCTCCTCCGCGCTGGCCGGCCGGTTGCGGGAGAGCTCGGCGAGGTCGGCGAAGGTGACCAGCACGTCGAGCTCGGCCGACAGCAGCCGCGCGTCGTCGGCGGGCAGCCCGTCGCGGGCGGCGGCGTACTCGGCGACCAGCCGCCGCGCGTGACCGGCGCTCACGTCGAACCCGGTGACCAGCGCCCGCAGCTCGGCCAGCAGCGCCAGCGCCCGGGCGTGCGGGTCGCCGTCGGGCTCGTCGTCGCCGCCGGGCAGCACCACCCGCTCGCCGGTGGCCTCCTCGACGTCGCCGCCGGCCCGGTCGAGCAGCAGCAGCGGCGCGCCGGCGTCGACCTGGCTGTTGACCACCGCCCGCACCTCGCGGACCCGGCCGGCGAACGGCGCCCGCACCGCCGTCTCCATCTTCATGCTCTCCACCACCGCGACCGGGGCGCCGGCCTCGACCTCGTCGCCGGGGGCGACGCGGACGGCGACGACCACCGCCGGGGCCGGCGCGCGGACCACGCCGCCGACGTCGCGGCCGACCCGGTGGGTGACGCCGTCGACCTCCACCAGCGAGGACCCGGGCGCCTCGACGGCGACCACCGCGTAGCGCCGCCCGGCGGCGGCCAGCCGGGTCTCCAGCGGGCCGAGCCGGTCGACCTCGACGTCGACGACCCGCCCGTCGAGCCCGACCCGGTAGCGGTCGTGCCCGACGGTGGCGACGGTCAGCCGGTACACCTGCCCGCGGACGCCGAGCTCGACGGTGCGCCCCACCTCGTGCGGCGCCCGCGGCCGCCCGCCGCGCGCCGAGGCCAGGAACGCCTCTCGCTCCCGCGCCTCCTCGGCGGCGGCGATGTCGACGGCGACCTGCACCAGCGCCACCCACGCGTCCCCGGCGCCGCGGTCGCCGCCGACGATCTCGGCGAGGCCCGAGCGGTCGAGCCAGCCGGTGTCGGCGGTGCCCTCGACCACCTCGGGGCGGTCGAGCAGGTCGAGCAGGAAGGACTTCGTCGTCGCCCCGCCGCGCAGGACGACGGTGGTCTCCCGCAGCGCGCAGCGCAGCCGGGCGAGGGCCTCGGGGCGGTCGCGGCCCCAGGCGATGACCTTGGCGATCATCGAGTCGTACTGCGGCGGGACGACGTCGCCGACGCCGAGCCCGGTGTCGACGCGGACGCCCGGGCCGGTCGGCAGCCGCAGCAGCTCCACCCGGCCGGGCGCCGGCGCGAAGCCCTGCTCGGCGTCCTCGGCGGTCAGCCGGGCCTCGACGGCGTGCCCGGTGGCCGGCGGCGGGTCGCCCTCCAGCCGGCCGCCCGCGGCGACGTGCAGCTGCAGCTTGACCAGGTCCAGGCCGGTGGTCGCCTCGGTGACCGGGTGCTCGACCTGCAGCCGGGTGTTGACCTCCAGGAAGGTCGTGAGCCGCTCCTGCGGCTGGTACAGGAACTCGACGGTGCCCGCGCCGACGTACCCGGCGGCCCGCACCAGCGCGATCGCCGACTCCCGCAGCGCGGCGTCCTGCTCGGGCGACAGCGCCGGGGAGGCCGACTCCTCGATGACCTTCTGGTTGCGCCGCTGCACCGAGCAGTCGCGCACCCCGGGCGCCCAGACGGTGCCGTGGGAGTCGGCGATCACCTGGACCTCGACGTGCCGGCCGCCCTCGACCAGCCGCTCCATGAAGACGACGGGGTCGCCGAAGCTCTTCGCCGCCTCCGACCGGGTCCGCTCGAGGGCCTCGGTGAGCTCGCCGGGCGTGCGGACGACGCGGATGCCCCGCCCTCCGCCGCCGCTGCGCGACTTGACGATCAGCGGGTAGCCGATCGCCTCGGCGTGCCGACGGGCGTCGTCGGCGCCCTCGACCGGGCCGGCGCTCCACGGCGCGACGGGGACGCCGACCCGCTCGGCGAGCACCTTCGCCTCGATCTTGGCGCCCAGCAGCCGCATCGCCTCCGGCGGCGGCCCGACGAAGGTGACGCCGAGGTCGGCGCACAGCTCGGCGAAGGCGGGGTCCTCGGCGACGAAGCCCCAGCCGACCCAGGCCGCGTCGGCGCCGCTGACCCGCAGCGCCCGGCCGAGCTCGGCGTGGTCGAGGTAGGGGTTGACGCCGCCGGTGTCGGCCAGCACGACCGCCTCGTCGGCGGCCCGCACGAACGTGGCGCGGCGCTCGGCCTCGGTGTGCAGCGCGACCACCCGGGTCCGCGTGCCGTGCTCGGCGTCGAGCTCGCGGACCGCGCGGATCAGCCGCAGCGCGGGCTCACCACGGTTGACGACGGCGATCCGTTCGAACACGCGGGTACCTCTCCCTGGTCGATGGGTCGAACGGAGCCCCGGGGGTCGGCGGCAGGGCTGCACGGCGCGGGCTACATGTCCAGCCCGCCGTTGACCCCCCACACCTGCCCGGTGATGTAGCCGGAGGCGTCGGCGGCGAGGAAGTGGACGACGCGGGCGACCTCCTCCGGCTCCCCGAGACGGCCGAGCGGGATCTTGCCCTTGAGGCCGTCGAGCACCTTCTCCGGCACGCTCTCGAGCATCTCCGTGGCGGTGTAGCCGGGCGTGACGGCGTTGACGGTGATGCCCAGCCCGTCGGTCTTGCCCGAGCGCTGCACCTGCATCGCCGCCTCGCGGGCCAGCGTCTTGGTCAGCCCCAGGAGGCCGGCCTTGGCCGAGGCGTAGTTGGACTGGCCGATGCCGCCGGTCTCCCCGATGACCGACGAGATCATCACGATCCGGCCGCTGCCGCGCTCGAGCATGTGCTTGAGCGCCGCCTGCGACAGGTAGAAGGCGCCGGAGAGGTTGACGTCGATGACCCGGCGCCAGTCGTCGTCGGTCATCTTCAGCACCGTGCGGTCGGCGGTGATGCCGGCGTTGTTGACCAGGATGTCGAGCCGGCCGTGCCGCTCGATGACCTCGGCGACGGTGCGCCGGCAGTCGTCGGGGCTGGCGATGTCGCCGCGGTGGACGCTCATCCGGCTGTCGGGGTAGGCGCCGGAGAAGTCCTGCGCGAACATCTCCGCCCGCTCGGTGTTGCCGCTGTAGCCGGCGGCCACGTCGGCGCCCTGCGCGGCCAGGCTGCGGCAGATGGCCGCCCCGATGCCGCGGGTGCCGCCGGTCACGAAGGCCACCCGGCCGGAGAGCTTGTCACCGGCCCTGCTGGTACGGGTCTGGGTCGCTGTCACCGGCTCCTCCTGGGGCTCGGGCGCGTGCGCCGTGTCCTGCGCCGGAGCGGGGGTGACGACGTGGTGGACGACGCCACCTGCTCCGGCATCGGGTGCGGGCAGCATCCTGCGCGGCGGGCGGCGGGGCAAGCGGACGGCGGGAGCGCGGGGCGCGGCGACCGCACCGGCCGGCCGGACCGGGACGGGGCGGGAGGACCCGCCGGGTGACGCCGTGGATCACGCAGCGTCACGCCATGCGGGGTCACCCGGACGGGTGAGCCGCCGGCCGGCCGCCGAGCACCGTGCGGGGCTTGTGGTGCGTATCCGCAGGCCAGCACCCTGAGCGCCGCCCAGCACCGGCCTGTCAGGCGACCACAGGAGACCGCGTGGCCGACGCCCGAACGACCCGCGGGGGCCTCGGCGCCCTGCTCGCCGTCATGTGTGCCGCCCTCGCCCTGGTCATCGGCGCCGGCTCGTCGCTCGCGCTGGCGCTACCCGAGCTCGCCCGGGACACCGGCGCCACCCAGACGGAGCTGACCTGGGCGGTCAACGTCTACGCGCTGACCTTCGCCGCCCTGCTGCTGCCGCTGGGCATCGCCGCCGACCGCTACGGCCGCCGCGGCGCGCTGCTGCTGGGGCTGACCGTGTTCGCCGGCTGCAGCGCGGCCTCGGGGCTGGTCGCCGACCCGGCGGCGCTGATCGCGCTGCGCGGGCTGGCCGGCGCCGGCGCGGCCGCGGTCATGCCGGCCACCCTGTCGGTGCTGGTCGACGCCTACCCGCCGCAGCGCCGGGCCTCGGCCATCGGGGTGTGGGCGGCGGTGTCCGGGGCCGGCGCGCTGCTGGGCCTGGTGCTCGCCGGCGTCCTGCTGGAGTTCGCCTGGTGGGGCAGCGTGCAGCTGGCGTTCGGCCTGCTGTCGGCCCTGGTCGCCGTGCTGTGCCTGGTGGTGGTCCCGCCCTCGCGCAACCCGGACCTGCCGCTGGACCCGCTCGGCGGCCTGCTCGCGCTGCTCGGCCTCGGCGCGCTGGTGTGGGGGATCATCGAGGGCCCCGAGCGCGGCTGGACCGACGCGGTCACGGTGGCCGTGCTCGCCGCGGGCGCGGTGTGCCTGGTGGCGTTCGCCGTCCACGAGCTGCGCGCGGCCGCCCCGATGCTCGACGTCCGGCTGTTCCGCGACCGCGGGCTGTCGGCCGGCAGCGCCGCCGTCTTCCTGCAGTTCTTCGCCGCCTTCGGGCTGTTCTTCCTCGCGCCGCAGTGGCTGCAGTACGTGCACGGGCTCACCCCGCTGCAGGCCGCGCTGTGGCTGGCGCCGATGGCGCTCGGGATCGGCCCCACCGCGCAGCTGGCCCCGGTCCTGCTGCGGCGCCTCGGCGCCCGCACGGTGGCGGCCTGGGGGCTCGGGCAGATGGCCGCCGGCCTGGCGCTGCTGGCCGCCCAGGCCGACGGCGGGTCCCCGCTGTGGCACTTCGCCGGGGCGCTGTTCGTGTTCGGCGTCGGGTTCGGGCTGGCCCTCACCCCCGGCACCGCGCTGATCATCGAGGGCCTGCCCGCCGACCGGCGCACGCTCGCCGCCGCGGTCAACGACGTGACGCGGGAGGTCGGTGGCGCGCTCGGGGGCGCGGTGGCGGCCAGCGTGCTGCTGGCCGGGTACCGGGACGACCTGCGGCCGGCGCTCGCCGGGCTGCCCGATCGCGCCGCCACCTGGGCGGAGTCCGGGGTCGCCCAGGCGCTGGCGGTGGCCGAGCGGGAGGGACCCGGCGCCGCCGCCGTGGCCGACGGCGCCCGCGACGCGTTCGGCGCCGGCTACGCCTCCGCGCTGCTGCTGGGCGCCGGGGTGCTGCTCGCCGGCGCGCTGCTGTGCGGGGTGCTGGCGCCGCGGGCACAGACCGGCCGGCACCGCCGGCCGGAGCCGGTCCCGCTCGTGGCGCCGGCCCGGCACCCGGTGGTCAGCGTCGGGGCCCCGTCGGTCGCGGTGCGCAGCCGGCGCCTGCCCCGCGCCGTGGAGGCCGCCGCGGCCGCCGCCGTGGTGCTCGCCGTCGTCGGCGGCGTCGCCTACGCCACCGAGGCCCTGTCCTCCCCCGACCCGGCACCGCCGCCGTCCGCGGTGCCCAGCGCCGACCGCGGCGTGGTCGTCCCGCCCGGGCCGGCGCGCGGCGCCTCGGTGATCCAGGCCGCGCCGCCGGTGGCCGCGGCGCCGGCGCCGCCCCCGCAGGCCGCGCCCCCGCCGGTCGAGGAGGTGGCGCCGCCGCCCGCGCCGGTGACGACCGCCCGGCCGGCACCGGTCACCACCACCCCGCCGCCCACGACGGCTCCCCCTCCGACGACACCGCCGGCACCGACGACGACCGCGGTGCCGACGACGACCGCGCCCGCGGAGACGACCGCCCCGCCGACCGCGACGACACCGCCCGCCGAGACCACCACCCCGCCGGCGGAGACCACACCCCCCACCGAGACCACCCCACCGGCGGAGACCACTCCGCCGCCGACCACCGCACCCCCGACGGAGACCACGCCGCCGACCGAGACGACCCCGCCCACGGAGACCGCACCGCCCACCGGGACGACGCCGCCGGCCGAGACGACGCCGCCGGCCGAGACAACGCCGCCGACGGAGACCACGCCGCCCACCGAGACGGCCCCGCCGCCCAGCCCCTGAACCCGGCAGCCCCGCTGCGCTACGAGGCCGTTCCACCCCTGTCGCCGGCCGGTGCCAGGGGCCATCGTGGCGACATGTCGCCGCTGGTCGCCGTCCTCACCGGGGTCGTCCTCACGGCCGCCGTCCTGCCGCGCCGGGACGGGCCGCCCGGAGCGGGCCCGCTGCGCCGGGCGGTGGCCCGGCACTGGCGGGCGCAGCTGCACCTGTGGGACACGGTCCTGTCCCGGGACGCCTGGGAGCCCTCCGACGGCGGGGCCCGGCCGCTGCACTGGGTGGGGTCGGTGCTGGAGGGCTCGGTGCTGCCCGGCCCACCGCGCTGAGACCCCGGCCGGGCGTGCCGGGTCACCGCTCGGCGATCGACCCGGGCCCGTCGGCGGGCTCGGCCGGTGCGGCGCCGGCCCGGCCCGAGCGGGCGTCCAGCCACGCCTGCCACTCCACCCGGTTGCCGGCTCCGGGCCGGGCGGCCGCCAGCAGCAGGACCACCACGGCGAGGGCGGCGAGCAGCAGCAGCCCGGCCCCGACCCCCTCCCACCCGGACAGCAGCGGGACGGTCAGGTCACCCGGGGCCGGCGTGCTCGGGACGTCGTCCATGGGGTCAGCGTGCTCGCCCGCACCGGCGCCGCGCCCCGCGACGGCGGCGCTGTCACCCGCCGGAGCGACGTCGCGAGAGGTGACGCACTGGTGACGCAGGGGTGGCACCCCGGCACGGCCGTCGCCCCTTCGGGCGGGCTCACGACGCCCCCGGGTGACCACCGCCGGATCCCGGGCGCCGGCCGGCCCCGGCGGCCGTAGCGTGCCCAGCCCGGACCCGACCGCGGAGAGGCAGCTGGCATGGGCATCGAGCTCCGCACCGACCCCGGCACCACCGGGGCCTCCTCCACCGACCTCCCCGACCTGCGGCGCCCCAACGTCGCCGGCGACCTGCCCACCGTCCTCGCGGCCGGCCCGATGTTCGACCGCGCCCTCGCCGGCTACGACCGCTTCCAGGTCGACACCTACGTCCGGTGGGCCGAGGACGAGCTCGCCACGGCCGAGCGGGAGCGCGAGCACCTGCTGGCCCGGCACCTGGCGACCGCGACCGCGCTCGCGGAGGCCCGGGACCTGCTGGCCCACTCCTCCGGCGGCGCCGAGCTCGTCCGGGTGTCCGGGCGGATCGCGGCGCTGCTGGCCGCGGCGGCCGACCATGCCGACGGCATCCGCGCCGAGGCCCGGGCCGACCGGCGCGCCGCCGCGGCCGAGGCCGAGCAGGTGCTGGCCTGCGCGCGGGGCGTGCGCGCCGACGCCGCGGCCGACGCCGAGCGGGTGCTGGCTGTGGCGGCCGCCCAGGCGGAGCAGACCACCGCCGAGGCCGGCCGGGTCCTCGAGGCGGCCGAGCAGGCGCGCCGGGACACCGACGCGGCGATCGCGGCGCGGCTCGCCGAGGCGCGGGCGGTCGAGGACGCCGCCGCGGAGCACGCCGCGGCGGTCCGCCGACAGGCCGCCGACGACGCGGCCGCCGCCCGGCTGCACGCCCGGCAGGAGATCGTCCGGATGCTGGACACCGGGCGCGAGCAGCGGCAGCGCGCCGACGACGAGGCGGCCGCGGTCCGGCAGCGCCTCGACCGGGACGCCGCGGCGCGGCGCGGCGCCCTGCTGGCCGAGGTCGCCGAGCTCGAGCGGCGGCGGGACGCGCTGCGGGCGGCCACCGCCGCGCCGGCCGGCCCGGTCCCGGCCCCTCCGGCCGGCCGTCGCGGCGCGCATCCGCGCCGGCTCCTGCACCGGTTCCGGCCGGGTTCCCTGTGGGCGCGCTGAGTCCCGCGCCCGCCTCACCCCCGCGCCCGGTCGGCGAGCTCCACGACGGCGGCCACCAGGGCCCGTCCGTCGAGCAGGACGGCGTCGTTGTGGTCGGCGCCGGGCACCTCCACCAGCCGGTGCAGCCCCGCGGCGGCCTCGGCCACCCGCCGGCTCTGCGCCGGCGGCACGATCGTGTCGGCCTCGCCGAGCACGACCGTCGTCGGCACCCGGATCCGGGCCACCTGCTCGGCGACGGGGTACCGGTCGCGCAGCAGCAGCCGGACGGGCAGGAACGGGTGGTGGTGGCCGCCGGCGGCGGCGAGGTCGACGAACGGCGAGCGCAGCACCAGCCCCGCCGGCGGGTGCTCGAGCGCCAGCGCGGTGACCACCCCGCAGCCCAGGCTCTCGCCGTAGTAGAGGAGCCGCTCCTGCGAGACGCCCGCCTCCTCGACCAGCCACTCGCGCGCGGCCCGGACGTCGAGGGCCAGACCCTCCTCGCTGGGGCTGCCCGGGTTGCCGCCGTAGCCGCGGTAGTCGAAGAGCAGCACGCCGAGCCCCGCGTCGGCCAGCGCCCGCGCCAGCGGCGCCCGCAGGCCCCGGTGCCCGCCGTTGCCGTTGGCCACCAGCACGACCGGCGCCCCCGGACCGGCCGGGACGAACCACGCCCCGAGCTCGAGCCCGTCGGCGGTCCGCAGCGGGACGTCGCGGCCGCCGGGGACGGCGTCGGCGGCGGCGGGCACCGGGCCGTCGTCGGGCAGGTACACCAGGCGGCGCTGGAACGCCCACAGCAGGCCGACGAGCACCGCGCACACGACGACGACCACCAGCAGCGCCCGCAGCACGCCGCGCACCGGGCGGTCAGCCGGACAGGCTGCGGCTGCGCTGCTCGACCCCCAGCTCGCCGTAGGGGTAGTCCGGGGCGGCCGGGTCGCTGACCGCGTCCAGCCGCGCGGTCTCCTCGGCCGACAGCACCAGGTCCGCCGAGCCCAGGTTGTCGCGCAACTGCCCGGTGGTGCGCGCCCCGAGGATCACCGAGGTCACGGCCGGCCGGGCGCGCAGCCAGGCGAGCGCCACCTGCGGCATCGACACGCCGCGCGATTCCGCGACGTCCTGCACGGCCTCCAGCACGTCCCACGTGCGCTCCCGGCCGCCGACGCGGTCGTAGGCCTCCATGCCGCGGTCGGGGTCCTCGCCGAGGCGGGTGGTGCCCTGCGGCCGCTGGTCGCGGGTGTACTTGCCCGACAGCCAGCCGCCGGCGAGCGGACCCCACGGCAGCAGGCCCAGCCCGTTGAACAGGCACGCCGGCACGATCTCGGCCTCGGTGCCGCGCACCAGCAGGCTGTAGTTCGGCTGCAGCGTGACCGGGACGGCGAGGCGGTCGCGCTCGGCGACGTCGACGGCGCGCTGCAGCTGCCAGCCGGTGAAGTTCGACAGGCCCGGGTAGCCGACCTTGCCGGCGGAGACGGCGTCGTCGAGGAAGCGCAGCGACTCCTCCAGCGGGGTCAGCGGGTCCCACGCGTGCAGCTGGTAGAGGTCGACGTGCTCGACGCCGAGCCGGCGCAGCGAGTCGTCCAGAGCGCGCCGCAGGTGCCGACGGGAGCTGCCCAGCGCGTTGGGCTCGGCGCCCATCGGGAAGCGGCCCTTGGTCGCCAGGACGACGCGGTCGCGGACGTCGGCCGGGCGGGCGGCCAGCCAGCGCCCGACGATCTCCTCCGACGCGCCGGCGGAGTAGACGTCGGCGGTGTCGACGAGCGTGCCGCCCGCCTCGACGAAGACGTCGAGCTGCTCGTGCGCGCCGGCCTCGTCGGTCTCGGCGCCGAAGGTCATCGTGCCCAGGCACAGGGCCGAGACGGCACAGCCGCTGCGGCCGAGGGTGCGCAGTTCCATGCGTCCAGCAGGCCACACCGGCCGCGGTCCCGCTCGTCGGGGGACGGCCGGGCCCCCGCGGTCCGGCGGCGCCCCTACGGGTCCTCCCCCAGCCGACCGTGCGCGGTCGGGGGCGCCACCCGATGGTCGCCGCGGTGCCCGGTCGGGAGGCTCGACCTGCCCGGCCGGGACGCGGTCACCTCCCGCCGGAGCCCCGCCGCCGGTGGCCGAGACGAGGCGCCATGAGCACTCTGGAGCAGGTCCGCACCCCCGCACCGCCGGAGCGCCCCGCACCGCCCCGGACCGGGCCGGTCCCCCGGCTGCGCGCGCGACTCCGCTCGTGGCTCGGCGCCCGGCTGGCCCGCCGGGTCCGGCGCCGGGGACCGGACCCCGCCGTCCTGCGTGCCCTCCCGCGGTCGGCCACGCTGCCCCTGCGGCGCGACGGCCTCGACCCGGTGCCGGAGTTCACCGAGCTGGCGGCGCGCGGGCCGGTGCACCGCCTCGAGCTGCCCTTCGACCTGCCGGTGCACCTCGTCACCGGCGCCGCGGAGGCCCGCGCGGTGCTCGCCGATAACGCCGCGTTCAGCACCGACGTGCGCCACCTGTTCGGCGGCGACGGCCCGGTCACCGCCGACGACGTCGGCGGCCTCGGCATGACCGACCCCCCGGACCACACCCGGCTGCGGGCGCTGGTCGCGCCCGAGTTCACCCGCGCCCGCGTGCAGCGGCTGGCGCCGGCCGTCGAGCGGACGGTGCACCGGCAGCTCGACGCCCTGGCCGCGGCCGGGTCACCGGCCGACCTCGCGCGGTACGTCTCCGCGCCCGTGCCCCTGCAGACGATCTGCGACCTGCTCGGGCTCGACGGCGCCGACGGGGGGCTCCTCCGGCGGCTGGGCGCCCGCCGCTTCGACGCCACCCGGGGCACCGCCGGGGCCCTCGGCGCGGTCTCCGCGCAGCGCCGGTCGCTCGCCGAGGCGGTGGCCGCCCAGCGCCGCGAGCCCGGCGACGGCCTGATCGGGCGGATCGTCCGCACCTCCGGGGACACCGTCTCCGACGCCGACCTGGTCGGCCTCGCCGACGGCGTCGTCACCGGCGGGTACGAGACGACCGCCGCGATGATCTCCCTGGGCACGCTGGTCCTGCTGCGCGACCCCGCGACCGCGGCGCTGGTGCGCGAGGGCTCCCCGCGCGACGTCGAGCGGGTGGTGGAGGAGCTGCTGCGCCACCTGTCGGTGGTGCAGGTGGCCTTCCCCCGCTTCGCCCGGCGCGCCGTGGACGTCGGCGGGCAGCGGATCGGCGCCGGCGACGTCGTGCTGGTCTCGCTGAGCGGCGCCGACCGCGACCCGGCCTGGGCCGGCGCGGACCCCGGCGCCGTCGACCCGGGCCGGTCACCGCGCGGCGGGCACCTGGCCTTCGGGCACGGCATCCACCGGTGCGTCGGCGCCGAGCTGGCCCGGCTGGAGCTCACCGTGGTGCTGCCCGCGCTGCTGCGGCGCTTCCCCGACCTGGCCCTCGCCGTCCCGCCCGAGCGGCTGTCGTTCCGGCGGCTGTCGTTCGTGTACGGCGTCGACGCGCTGCCCGTGCTCACCGGGTGAGGTCCGGCCGTGAGTCGGCGGGTCGACACGCCGGGGACTCCCGGTGGGGTGGCTCCTCGGGCTAGGTTCGTGACCTGCGTCACAGCTCCAGGGAGGTCAGGCCATGACCACGACCGGAACGGCGACCCTCGAGGCCCCGGCACCGACCGCGGAGGACGTCGAGCACGTCGACGTCCTCATCGTGGGGGCCGGGGTGTCGGGCATCGGGGCCGCGCACCACCTGCGGGAACGGTTCCCCGACCGGACGTTCGTGCTCCTCGAGGCGCAGGAGACCCGGGGCGGGACCTGGTGGACCCACCGCTACCCGGGCGTGCGCTCCGACAGCGACCTGTTCACCTACGGGTACCGGCACAAGCCGTGGCGCGGCCCCTCGATCGCCGCGGGCGAGGAGATCCTGGCCTACCTCGACGAGGTCATCGCCGAGGACGACCTCGCCCCGCGGATCCGCTACCGGCACCGCGTCACCACCGCCTCCTGGTCCAGCGAGGACGCCCGGTGGACGGTGGAGGTCACCCGCGAGGACACCGGCGAGAAGCTGCGGATGACCACCGACTGGCTGTGGATGTGCCAGGGCTACTACAACCACGCCGAGCCCTACCGGCCGACGTGGGCGGGCATGGACTCCTACCAGGGCCTCGTCATCCACCCGCAGTCCTGGCCCGAGGACCTCGACCTCACCGGCAAGCGCGTCGTCGTCATCGGCTCCGGGTCGACCGCCGCCACGCTGATCCCGGCGATCGCCAAGGACGCGGCGCACGTGACGATGCTGCAGCGCTCCCCCTCCTACTTCCTCGCCCCGCCGCTGACCCACGAGCTCGCCGTGACGCTGCGGGCCCTGGACATCCCCGAGGACTGGACGCACGAGATCCTCCGCCGCGCCTACGCGGCCCAGTTCAACGAGCTGGCGCGGATGTCGCACGAGGCCCCCGACGACCTGCACGCCTTCCTCATCGAGTCGATGCGGCCCCTGCTGCCCGAGGGGTTCGACGTCGAGAAGCACTTCACGCCGCGGTACCGGCCGTGGCAGCAGCGCATCGCGATCGTCCCGGAGGGCGACCTGTTCGCGGCGATCCGGGAGGGGAAGGCGTCGATCGTCACCGACACCATCGACACGTTCACCGAGAAGGGCATCCGGGTCGGCGCCGGCGAGGAGCTCGAGGCCGACGTCGTCGTCACCGCCACGGGCTTCAACCTCTCGGCGTTCGGCGACGTCTCCTTCACCGTCGACGGGGAGCCGGTGGCCTTCCCCGAGCGGGTCACCTGGCGCGGCCTGATGATCAGCGGCGTGCCGAACATGGCCTACGTCTTCGGCTACTTCCGGCACAGCTGGACGCTGCGCGTGGACCTCGTCTGCGACCTCGTCGACCGGCTCTTCGCGCGCATGCAGGAGAAGGGCGCCCGGAGCGTCGTGCCGGAGCTGCGCCCGGAGGACGCCGGGATGCAGCTCGGGCCGTGGTCGGACCCGGAGAACTTCAATGCCGGCTACGTGCTGCGCTCCCAGCACCTGCTGTTCAAGCAGGGCGACCGCGAGCCGTGGACCCACATGCTCGAGCACGCGCAGGAGGCCGAGCTGCTGCCGAAGGCCGACCTCGACGACGGCTCGCTCGTGTACCGCTGACCACCCCCGCCGACGACGTCAGGAGCCCCCGTGCCGGTCGACCCGCACATCGCCGCCCTGCTCACCGCGCTCGAGGAGTCGGGCGCGCCGCCGCTGAGCGAGGGCACGCCCGAGGCCGGGCGCGCCTACTACCTCGCCCTCACCCGGGACGTGCGCACGCCCGAGCAGGTGGTCCCGGTGGGCAGCACCGAGGACCGCACCGTGCCCGGTGCCGCGGGCGACCTGCGGGCGCGGGTGTACCGCCCCGACGCCTCCGGGCCGCTGCCCACCGTCGTCTTCTTCCACGGCGGCGGCTGGGTGATCGGCGACCTCGACACCCACGACAACATGGTCCGCAACGTCTGCCGGCACGCGGAGGCCGTCGTGGTCGCCGTCGACTACCGGCTGGCGCCCGAGCACCCCTTCCCCGCCGCCGCCGAGGACGCGGTCGCGGCGGCCCGCTGGGTGGCCCAGCACCTCGACGAGTTCGGCGGGGACCCGCGCCTGGCGGTGGCCGGCGACAGCGCCGGCGGCAACCTGGCGGCCGTCGTCGCCCAGACCCTGCGCGACGACGGCACCCCGCTGGTCGGGCAGCTGCTGATCTACCCCGCCGTCGACGCCGAGGGCGAGTACCCCTCCCGCCAGGAGAACGCCAAGGGCTACTTCCTCGAGCAGGACACGATGGACTGGTTCTACGGCCACTACACCGGGGCGTGGGAGGACGCCCGGGACGCGCGGCTGTCACCGCTGCACCACGGCGACCTGTCCGGCCTCCCGCCGGCGGTCGTCGTCACCGCCGAGTACGACCCGCTGCGCGACGAGGGCGAGGCGTACGGCAAGGCGCTCGAGGCCGCGGGCGGGACGGCGCACGTGCTGCGCTACGACGGCCTGATCCACGGCTTCTTCGACATGGGCGCCGCCTCACCGGCCGCGCAGGCGGCGATCGAGGAGAGCTGCGCCCGGTTCCGGGAGGTCATCCACCGCTGAGGACCCGCGCTGCCGAGTGCGCAGTAGCTGCTCCCCGACACGGCGTGCCCGCGCGTGTCGTCGACCGCCACTGCCCACTCGACGCGGTCCGGCGGGGCGTCACACCCAGTAGGTGTCGTGGCGGAGCATGAACTCCGCCCGCTCCTCCGGCGTCATGCGCTCCCCGCGCGCCAGCGTCTCGAAGTACTCCTCGCGCGGGCCGCCCGGGGCGAACATGAGCAGCATCGTGGCGCGGTCCCCGCCGCGGAAGCCGTGCACGCCGCCCTCGGGCACGTAGAGGAAGTCCCCGGGGCCGGCGGTGCCCCACGACCGGCCGTCGTAGACCTCGACCGTGCCCGACAGCACGTAGAACTGCTCGGAGATCGACCGGTGGAAGTGCGGCCCCGGACCGGAGGGCTCCGCGCCGAAGGTCCACCGGTACAGGCCGAAGCGGCCGGCGGTCTGGTCGCCGGTGGCGAGGAACTCGCAGGTGACGCCGGTGGCCGAGACGGTGTCGGGCGGGCGGTCGGCGGGGCGCGACCAGGCACTGGCCTCCCCGGTGGTGCCGCGGTAGAGGTCGGGCGGGTAGTGCCGGTGCAGGGACACGGGGGTGCCCTCCTTCCTCCGTCGCCGGCGCCCATCCTGGCAGCGACCGGGCCGGCGCACCCGGTCGCCGGACGGCGGGGGCGGTACCGTCCGCCGCGTGCCGGACGCCGCGCCCCCGCAGGACACCCGGCGGGGCACGCGGCGGCAGCTCGACGCGCTGACCCTGGGGCTGTTCACCGTGGCGCTGGGCACCAACGTCCCCACCCCGCTGCTGCTGGTGTACCGGCGCACGCTGGGCCTGTCCGACGCCGACCTCACCGCCGTCTTCGGCTGCTACGCCATCGGCCTCATCGCCGCGCTCACCGTGGCCGGCGCGGCGTCGGACCGCTTCGGCCGCCGCGCGCTGGTGCTGCCGTTCTCCGTCCTCGCCGGGCTGGTGTCGCTGCTGTTCCTGCCCGCCGTCGACCACCTGCCGCTGCTCTACCTGGGCCGGCTGCTGCAGGGCGTCGTCTCGGGGGTGGTGTTCTCCGTCGCCAACGCCTGGCTGCAGGAGCTCGCCGGTCCGCGCGGCCAGCAGTCGGCGGCCACCCGCGGGGCGGTGTCGACGTCGCTGGGCTTCGCCATCGCCCCGGCGATGAGCGGGCTGCTCGCGCAGTACGGCCCCGCGCCGACGACGCTGCCCTACCTCGTGCACGTCGCCGTCCTCGTCGTCGGCCTCGGCGCGCTGCTGACCGTGCCCGAGACCGTCGAGGTCCGCCGCCCCGGGAAGCTGATGACCCTGGGGCTGCCCCGGGAGGCGCGCCGGCCCTTCTGGGCGGTGCTGGCCCCCACCGCCTCCGGGGTGTTCGCCTTCCCCGCGGTCGCCGCCACCCTGCTGCCGCTGCTGGTCGTCCCCGACGGCGTCGGCGTGGCCTACGCCGGGCTGGTCGGCGGGCTGGCCCTGGGTGCGAGCGCGGTCGCCGCGCGGGTCGGACGCCGGTTCGAGCGTGGCGCGGCGCCGCTGGGCATGGCGCTGGGCGCGGTGGGTGTCGGCCTGGCCGTGGTCGCCGTCGTCACCCGGTCCGAGCCGCTGCTGGTCCCGGCGTCGCTGCTCATGGGCAGCTGCGGCGGGCTGTGCCTCACCGCCGGGCTCACCCTCACCGCCCGGCTCGCGCCGCCGCAGACCCGCGGGGCGATGAACAGCGCCTTCTACGCCTTCGCCTACGTCGGCTTCGGCACGCCGCTGCTGCTCGCGTGGCTCGGCTCGCTCGTCGGCCCGGTCGCGGCGCTGTCGGCCTTCGTCGCCGTCCCGGCCGCTCTCGCCGGCTGGCTGTGGCTCGAACTGCGCGCCGGCGGCCGGCGCTGACGGTCCGGGTACCGGCCGGCAGCGGGTAGCGTCCTCCTCGACCGGAGGGGGTCCCATCACCACACACCGTGCTCGCTGTGCCGACGCCCATCTCGGGTGCCCCTGCCGGGGCGACGAGGCGGTCCACGAGGAGCGCTCGCGCGAGCTCGGCGCAGCCCGCGCCCGTCCCGAGCCGGTCGACTGCCCCGAGTGCGGGTCCCCGACCACGCACCTGTCCCTGGTCGCGTGGGGCAACTGCCGCGCCTGCCGCACGGCGCAGTCCCGGGTGGTCGACCCGCTCCGCTGGTGACGCCGCCCACTGTGACGCTGGCGGCCGTGGCACCGCCTGCCGCGGGGCAGCCGGTACAGTCGTGCCCGGTCGCTGTCGTACCTCTGCTTCGTTCTCGGACGTCCGCAGTCGTCTCTGCCTGACGTTCCACTCGGTCCTGCCGGTCGGTGCGGCGACCCGGGAACCGGCACCTGCCGGACCCGACACCCCCAGCACGGACGAAGGAGAACGACATGGCGCAGGGCACCGTGAAGTGGTTCAACGCGGAGAAGGGCTTCGGCTTCATCGAGCAGGACGGCGGCGGCCCCGACGTCTTCTGCCACTTCTCGGCGATCAGCGGCAGCGGCTACCGCTCGCTGGACGAGGCGCAGCGCGTCGAGTTCGACGTCACCCAGGGCCAGAAGGGCCCGCAGGCGGAGAACGTCCGCGCCGTCTGAGCGCCCCCGCACGACGCGAGACCCCCACGGCCCCGGGCCGTGGGGGTCTCGCCGTCTCCGGTGTTGGATGGGCACGGGCACGCCGAGGGGAGACCGCAGCAGCCATGCAGGAGCACGTCACGGCCGCAGCCACCGCGGGGCCGGCCGGGAGGAACTGGGCCGGCAACCTCGCCTACCGGGCCGCCCGGCTGCACCGGCCGACCAGCGTCGCCGAGGTCCAGGAGATCGTCGCCGGCAGCCCGCGGGTCAAGGCCCTCGGCTCCCGGCACTGCTTCAACGACATCGCCGACACCCCCGCCGACCTCGTCTCCCTCGACGCGCTGGAGTGGGACGTCCAACTCGACCTGCCCGGCGGGGATGCCCCGGGCGTGGTGTGGGTCCCCGGCGGGACGCGGTACGGGGACCTGCTCCCCGAGCTGGCGCGGCACGGGTGGGCCCTGCACAACCTCGCCTCGCTGCCCCACATCACCGTCGTCGGCGCCACCGCCACCGGCACCCACGGGTCGGGCGGCCGCAACGGCTCGCTGAGCACCTCCGTCGCCGGGCTCGACGTCGTGCGGTCCGACGGCGAGCTGGTGCGCCTGCGCGAGGGCGACCCCGACCTCCACGGCGCCGTGGTGCACCTCGGCGCCCTGGGCGTGGTGACCCGCGTCGGGCTGCGGTTCCAGCCGACCTTCTCCGTGCGCAACAACGTCTACCTCGGGCTGACGTGGGAGCGGCTGCTCGCCGACTTCGACGAGGTGGCCGACGCCGCCTACAGCGTCAGCGTGTTCACGAACTGGCACCAGGTCACCCAGGTGTGGGTGAAGTCGCGGGTCGACGAGCTCGAGGTGGCCCCGGAGGAGTTCTTCGGCGCCCGGTCGGCCACCGAGCCGAGCCACATGCTGCCCGACACCCCCGTCGAGAACCTCACCGAGCAGCTCGGCGTCCCCGGGGAGTGGCACGAGCGGCTGCCGCACTTCCAGCTCGGGTTCACCCCCAGCCGCGGCGAGGAGCTGCAGAGCGAGTACTTCGTGCCGCGGCAGCACGCCCGCGCGGCGGTGGACGCGCTGCGCGCGCTGGCCGGCCGGATCGCACCGCTGCTGCTGGTCAGCGAGATCCGCACCGTCGCCGGGGACGATCTGTGGCTCAGCCCGGCGTACGGCACCGACGTCGTCGCGCTGCACTTCACCTGGGTCCCCGACGAGCCGCGGGTGCGCGCCCTGCTCCCGGCGGTCGAGGAGGCGCTGCGCCCGTTCGCCGCCCGTCCGCACTGGGGCAAGCTGTTCACCACGGGCGCCGGCGAGCTGGCCGGCCTGTACCCGCGGCTGGGGGACTTCCGCGAGCTGGTGCGCCGCTTCGACCCGCGCGGCGCCTTCCGCAACGACTACCTCGACCGGACCGTCGCCGCCCACGTGTGAGAGTGGGCCCATGCTGGTCCTGGAGTACGAGCTGGCCGACGACTACCTGACCCGGCGGGCGCCGCTGCGCGAGGAGCACCTGGCCCTCGCGCGCGCGGCGCACGAGCGCGGCGAGCTGCTGCTGGCCGGGGCGCTGCCCGACCCGCACGACCGGGCGCTGCTGGTGTGGACGGCGGAGCGCGACGTCGTCGAGCGGTTCGCCGGGTCCGACCCCTACGTCGTCCACGGTCTGGTCACCGCGTGGTCGGTCCGGCAGTGGGACGTCGTCGTCGGCGGGGGTGCGGCGTGACCGCCTTCCCGACCGTCGCCGAGCTCGCCGCGGAGGAGGACGAGCTGCAGCTGCCGGGGTTCACCAACGAGGACGCCTGGGAGCTGGGCTCGGCGCTGGTGGCCGCCGCCCGCCGCGCCGACGCGCCGGTCGCCGTGGAGATCGTCCGCAACGGGCACCGGCTGTTCTCCGCCGCGCTGACCGGCGCCACGCCGGACAACGCCGACTGGATCGCGCGCAAGTGCCGGGTGGTGCACCGCTTCGGGCACGCCTCGCTGTACGTCCGGCAGACCTGGGTCGAGCGCGGGACGACCTTCGAGGAGTCCTCGGGCCTGGACCCCCGGCGCTACGCCGCGCACGGCGGCGCCGTCCCGCTGCTGGTGCGCGGCGTGGGGCCGGTCGGCGTCGTCGCGGTGTCCGGGCTGCCGCAGCTGGAGGACCACCGGATGGTGGTCGCCGCGCTGCGCGCCCACCTGGGGCGCTGAGCGTCCTGGACGCTGGGCGTCAGCCCAGCTCGGCCAGCCGGCCGGCGAGGAACTCCCGCTCGACGGCGTTGGCCGTCAGGTGCAGCGCCTCGGTGTAGGCCAGCCGGGCCTCCTCGATCCGGCCCAGCCGGCGCAGCAGGTCGGCGCGCGCGGCCGGCAGGTAGCCGTAGCCGGCCAGCTGCGGCTCGGTGGCCAGCTCGTCGAGCGCGGCCAGCCCGGCCGCGGGGCCCGACGCGAAGCCGACGGCGACCGCCCGGTTGAGCGCGACCACCGGGGAGGGCCAGACCTGGCCGAGCACCCCGTACAGGGCGACGATCTCGGCCCAGTCGGTGGCCTCCCAGGTGGGCGCCTCGGCGTGGACGGCGGCGATCGCCGCCTGCAGGGCGTAGCGCGAGGGCGGCCGGCCCCGCAGCGCCTCGCGCACCAGCGCGACCCCCTCGGCCACGGCGGCGGCGTCCCAGCGGGAGCGGTCCTGCTCCTCGAGCAGCAGCAGCCGGCCGTCCTCGCCGGTGCGGGTGGCCCGGCGGGCGTCGGTGAGCAGCAGCAGCGCCAGCAGCCCGGCCACCGCGGGGTCGCGGGGCAGCAGGGCGCGCAGCATCCGGCACAGCTGCAGCGCGCGCTCGACCAGGTCGCGGCGGACGAGCTCCTCCCCCGCCGGCACGGTGTGGCCGGTGGTGAACAGCAGGTGCACGACCGCCAGGACGGCGTCGACCCGCTCGGGCAGCTCCGCCGGTGGCGGCACCCGGTAGGGGATGCCGGCGACGGCGATCTTCTTCTTGGCGCGGGTGAGGCGCGCGGCCATGGTCGGCTCGCTCACCAGGAAGGCGCGGGCGACCTCGGCGGTGCTCAGCCCGCACAGCAGCCGCAGCGTCAGCGCCACCTGCGCCGCGCGGTCCAGCGCCGGGTGGCAGCAGGTCACCACCAGTCGCAGCCGGTCGTCGGGGTAGCCGTGCGTGCCGTCCCCGGTGTCGTCCTCGGCGTGGTCGGGCGCGACGTCGTCCTCGACCAGCAGCGGCAGGGAGCGGCGGGCCACACCCTGGTGGCGCAGCACGTTGAGCGCCCGCCGCCGGGCCACCGTGGTCAGCCAGGCCCCGGGCCGCGACGGGACACCGGTGTCGCGCCAGTCGGTGAGGGCCGTGGCGAAGGCCTCCTGCACGCACTCCTCGGCGACGTCGAGGTCGCGGGTGACGCGCACCGTCGCGGCGAGCACGAAGGCCCACTCGCGACGGTGCGCGTCGGCGACCGCGGCGGCGACGGCGGAGGCGTCGGGCACGGGGTCGGCGGTCACGGTCGGCTCAGTCGAACACCATGACCGGGCGGACCTCGACCCCGCCGAAGCGCGCCGGCACCGTCCGCGCGACGGCCAGGGCGGTGTCGAGGTCGGGGGCGTCGACGAGGTAGTAGCCGCCGAGGGCCTCCTTGGTCTCCGCGAACGGGCCGTCGGTGACGTCCGACCCGCCGCGCACGCTGGTCGCCGTCGTGGTCGGCTGCAGGGCCGACCCGCCGAGCAGCTTGGCGCCGAGACCGTCGACGCCGGCGGCGAACCGGTTGTGCTCCTCGAGGACCTCGCCCCACACCTCGGGCGCCGCCGTCGCGTAGGACGCCTCGTCCTCGTAGATCAGGATCAGGTACTGCGCCATCTGGCCCTCCCGGGTCCCGGGGGCCCGCCGGTCGGGCCCTCCACCTCTACGACACGCAGCACCGCACCAGATCGACAGGTCGCACCGGAAGATCTCCCCCGCTCCGCTACCGCGTCCGGGTGGCCCGCCGGTGACGACACGCCGGGCCGCCCGGTCGAGGGCACGATGCGCCAAGCGGACGGCGGGGTTTCGCGCAGTTCCTGCCAGTGCGTCCGGCAGCGCCCGCTGCGTAACGTCACGGACAGCAGCCAGGGCGTACCCGTCCGTCACAGGGCGCCACGCCGCACACCGATCCGAGGAGCTTCCCGTGCACTCCTTCTCGCGCACCCACCTCAGCCTGGTCCCCGGCGACGAGGCCGACCTCCGCTTCGACGACCCCGACTTCGGCTACGACGAGGGCTACGACGGGGGCTACGACTACGCCGCTGCCCCCGACGCGCAGACCCCGCTGTCCTTCTGGGCCGACACCACCGAGGGCGGCTCGGCCGCGTGGCGCCTGGACGCGCTGTGCGCCGAGACCGACCCCGAGGCGTTCTTCCCGGAGAAGGGCGGCTCCACCCGCGAGGCCAAGCGCGTCTGCGCCGGCTGCTCGGTGCGCACCGAGTGCCTGGAGTTCGCCCTCGCCAACGACGAGCGCTTCGGCATCTGGGGCGGCCTGTCCGAGCGCGAGCGGCGCCGGGTGCGCCTGGAGCGCCGCGAGCGCCTGAGCGCCTGACCCGTCGGCCGGCGGGCTACAGCGCGGCCTCGGCGAGCAGCTCCACCTGGGCCGGGTCGGAGACGGTGGGGTCGAGGAGCAGCTCGTCGACGCCGATCTCGGCGAAGCCGGCGACGGCCTCCCGGACCGCCTCCGGTGACCGGAGCGCGCTGCCGGCGATCATCTCGGCGGTCTCGCGGCCCATCGGCTCGTAGTAGTCGAGCAGGTAGCGCCGGGAGGCCTCCTCGGTGTCGCCCAGGGAGAAGTAGACCAGCGCCGCGAACCGCGGCGAGCCCTCCTTGCCGGCCTCGCGCCAGGCGGTCCGGACCCGGTCGAGGAACGGCGCGGTCATCTCCGGCGGCAGGCCACCGGCGGTCCAGCCGATGCCGAACTCGACCGTGCGGCGGATCGCGGCCTCGGTGTTGCCCCCGATGAGCAGCGGCACGGCGTCGTGCCCGGTCTCCGGCGTCACCCGCCGGGTCCCCTCGACGATCGGCTCGCCGGTCCACGCCCGGTGCAGGTCGGCCAGCTGCTCGTCGAACAGCCGCCCCCGGGAGGAGAAGTCCCGCCCGGTGAGCCGGTAGTCGACGTCGCGCCAGCCGGCGCCGAGCCCCAGCGTCAGCCGCCCGCCGGTGAGCTCCTGCACCGTGGCCGCCTGCTTGGCCAGCTCCGCGGTGCTGCGCGCCGGGGAGATGAGGACGTTGGTGAAGAACCGGATGCGCTCGGTCACCGCCCCGGCCGCGGCGAAGACGGTCAGCTCCTCGTAGCTGGGATAGGAGACCGCACCGATCGAGGCCAGGCTGGAGAAGCCCGCGGCCTCCGCCCGCCTGGCCCAGTCCAGCAGCTGCGCGCCCGTGGTGCCGCGGACGCTGTTGGGGATGCCGATGCCGATCTCCACCTGGTTCCTCCTCCTGCTCGGGACGTGCGGGTCAGGACGTGCTCGACCACCCGCTCCAGCGTTCGACGGTGACCACCAGCAGCGGACCGTCCGGCGGCTCCGCCCGGTACTGCGGGTGCCGCGCCGCGAGCGCCGCCACGCCCGGGTGGGCCGCCGGGGGGTCCTCCACGACGGCGGCGGTCCCGTCGGCGCGCACCCACCACAGCCGCGACCAGTCGTCGTCGTAGTGGTCGACCAGCAGCGCGCACCGCGGGTCGGCGCGGACGTTGGCCAGCCGCTGCAGCCGGCGGGTCCGCTTGGGCTTGGCGTCGACCGCCGAGTAGACCGTGCCGTCGACCAGCGCGAAGACGACGGGCACCACGTGCGGCGCGCCGTCCGGCCGCACCGTGGCGAGCCGGGCGACGGCGCTGGAGGCGAAGCGGCTGCGCAGGTCCGCCGTCTGCACGCCGCCTGTCCTACCAGAGCCGCAGCCCCGGGGCGATCGGTCAGCCGGAGACGAAGTCGGCGACGAACCGCCGGGCGGGCTCCTCCAGCCGGTCGCGGAGCTCGAAGAACAGGTCCGCGGCGCGCTTCCCCTCCCACTCCGGCGGCAGCAGCTCCGCCGGCAGTCCGGGGTCGAGGTAGGGGAACTTGCGCCACTGGTGCAGCGTCGAGACGTGGTCGACGAAGGCGTCCCGGTCGTCGCCGGGGTGCGAGCGCCACCGCTCCGCCGTGGTCCCGGCGGTGTCGAGGAACTCGGCGTACAGGTCGCGCAGCTGCTCCAGGTGCCAGCAGCGGCCGACCAGGGCGGGGAGGTCCTCGAAGCCGAGGTGGTGGGCCTCGAAGACGGTCACGTACTCCTCGAAGCCCAGGGCCTCGACCGCCGCCTCCAGCTCCGGCTGGATCCAGCGCGGGGCCAGCCACAGCCCGCTGCCGAGCATCCCGAAACCGAGCCACTCCAGCCGGCTGCGCAGCACGTGCCGCTTGTCCCGCTCCCGCTCGGGGACGGAGTAGGAGACGAGAACCCAGCCCTCCGCGACCGTCGAGGAGGGCACGCGCGAGTAGATGCGCCGGTCGGCCTCGTCCAGAGCGGCCAGGGCCCGCTCCGACAGCCGGTAGCCGCGCTGCCCGCCACGCGTCTCGGGGACCAGCAGGTCGCGCTGGCGCATCCGCGAGACCGCCGACCGGGTGGCCGGCTCCTCGACCCCGACGACGGCCATCAGCCCGACGAGCCGGGCCACCGGCAGCCAGCCGCCCAGCGGGCGCATGAAGGCGCCGCAGACGTCCATGATGAGCAGCCGCGGCTGCCCGGGGGCACCGTGCTCGCGCTGCAGCGGCGACGCCGACATCGACGGCGTGCCGCCGGTCCAGCGCCCCCGCACCGGGCCGGGGGTCTCCGGGGATCGGACCACGACCGCACCTCCTCCGTCGTCCACCCGCCGCTGCCGCGCGGCCCGGGTGCGCGCCGCGCAGCCGTCAGCGTGCCACCACCCGGTCACGCAGTGACAGCATCCCGGCACGAACAGGTGCCGGAACCGACCCGCGTCGGCCCGCGCCCCCGCTCGTGCGGCGGTGACGCGGGCCGTGGGGACGCGCGAGGAGGAGCCCTTCCGCTCCGAGTGGTCGGTTGCGGGCGACGACACCCGCCGACACGCCGTGTCGGGCAGCACCCACTGCCCACTCGGCGCCGTCCCGGTGACGTGCTGGAACGGCCCTCGCCGGGGCCCACCGCGAACGTGCGAGCGGTGGGGGCGAGGGGGTCCTTCGTCAGAAGTTGCCGCGGCGCTCCTGCTCGCGCTCGATCGCCTCGAAGAGGGCCTTGAAGTTGCCCTTGCCGAAGCCCAGTGAGCCGTGCCGCTCGATCAGCTCGAAGAAGACCGTCGGGCGGTCGCCGGTGGGCTTGGTGAAGATCTGCAGCAGGTAGCCGTCCTCGTCGCGGTCGACCAGCACCCCGCGGGCCTGCAGCTCCTCGACCGGGACGCGGACCTCGCCGATGCGGGCGCGCAGCTCGGGGTCCTCGTAGTAGGAGTCCGGCGTCGTCAGGAACTCCACGCCCTCGGCGCGCATGGCGTCGACGGTGGCGAGGATGTCGTTGGTGGCCAGCGCGACGTGCTGGGCACCGGCGCCGCGGTAGAACTCCAGGTACTCGTCGATCTGCGACTTCTTCCTCGCGATCGCCGGCTCGTTGAGCGGGAACTTCACCCGGTGGTTGCCGTTGGCGACCACCTTGCTCATCAGCGCGGAGTAGTCCGTGGCGATGTCGTCGCCGATGAACTCGGCCATGTTGGTGAAGCCCATGACCCGGTTGTAGAAGTCGACCCAGGTGTCCATGGCGCCGAGCTCGACGTTGCCGACGACGTGGTCGACGGCCTGGAACAGCCGCTTCGGCGCGCCGGGCCGCTTCTGGTACGTCGAGGTGCGCGGCACGTAGCCGGGCAGGTGGACGCCGGTGTAGCGGGAGCGGTCGACCAGGCTGTGGCGGGTGTCGCCGTAGGCGGCGATCGAGGCCAGCCGCACGGTGCCGTGCTCGTCGGAGACGTCGTGCGGCTCCTCCAGCACGGTGGCGCCCTGCGCGCGGGCGTGCGCGACGCAGCGGTCGACGTCGGGCACGGACAGCGCGATGTCGACGATGCCGTCGCCGTGCCGGCGGTGGTGGTCGGCCAGCGGGCTGTCGGGGTCGTAGGCGCCCTGGACGACGAACCGCGCGGCACCGGAGCGCAGCACGTAGCCGTGGTGGTCGCGGTTGCCGGTCTCGGGGCCGGTGTAGCCGACCAGCTCCATGCCGAACGCCGACTGCAGGAAGTGCGCCGTCTGCAGCGCGTTGCCCACCACCCACACCAGGGAGTCCCAGCCGCTGACCGGGAACGGGTCGGCCGAGGCGTCGTACTCGACGAGGCCGACCAGCTGCTGCAGCTGGTCGGCGCCCAGGCCGGCCAGCTTCTCGTCGTCGTTGAGGATCTGCTCGAGGCTCACCGGGGCACTGCACACCCGCGGGGGACACCTGGGCAACCGGTACGGCTGGTGCTGGTACGACTGACCAGGACGACCAGCAGTCCGACCCCTGAGCTGGTCGCCGGGACCAGCAGCAGGAGGACCAGCGCGTGACCGACCGCCGGGTGCTCGACGCCCTCGACGTCGCCCTGCTCGAGGCCGTGCGGGAGCACCGCTCGGCCGGGCCGCTGGAGCTCTCGCGGCTGCTCGGCGTGGCCCGCGGCACCGTCTCGGCGCGGCTGCAGCGCCTGGAGGAGGCCGGCGTGGTCACCGGCTACGGCCCCGACGTCGACGTGCGCGCCGCCGGGTTCGGGGTGCAGGCCTTCGTCACCCTGGAGATCGCCCAGGGCGCCATCGACGCCGTCCGCCGCGACCTCGAGGCCCTCCCCGGCGTGCTGGAGGCGCACGCGACCACCGGCAGCGGCGACGTCCTGGTCCGGGTGGCGGCCCGCTCGCACGAGGCGCTGCAGCAGATGCTCGTCGACCTCAACCGCTCCTCGGCGGTGGTGCGCTCGACCAGCGTCGTCGTGCTCTCGGAGCTGGTGCCCTGGCGCACCCTGCCGCTGCTGCGGTCGGAGGCCGCGCCGGGCGCCGGCCGCTCGGCCATGCCGGGCCCGTCCGGGGGCTGACCCGCGCGGCGTGCGAGGCTGCCGGGCGTGCCGTCCCCGGAGATGCTGACCGCCCGCGTGCAGGCCGTGCTCGACATCCCGCTGCACCGACACCTGGAGATGCAGCTGCGCGACCCCGCCGACCCGCCGGCCGGCATCTGGTTCCCCGTCGGCGCGGCCGCGCAGAACCAGGCCGCGCTGCTGCACGGCGGCGTCGTCTACACCTTCCTGGACGTCGCGGCGTTCCTCGCGCTGCTGCCCTCGCTGGGTGAGGGCGAGCACGCCGTCACCCACGACCTCACCGCCTCGCTGCTGCGCCCGGTGCGCGCCGGCGCCCGGGTCGACGTCACCGGGTCGGTGCTGCGCCGCGGCCGGGCGGTGGCGTTCCTGCGCGCCGAGGCCACCGTCGACGGCGCTCTCGTCGCCTCGGCGCAGGTCACCAAGTCGATCGTCGCGGTCTGAGACCGGTCACCAGAGCGACATCGACCGGAGGAAGATCCCCGCGACGTCGTCCTCGGTGACCTCCCGCGGGCAGGTGGCCAGCAGCCGCTGCTGCTTCATCGTCCCCTCGACCAGGTCGGGCACGTCGCCCTCGTCGAAGCCGACGGCGGCGATCCCGTTGGGGATGTCGATGTCGCGCATCAGGTCGGTGAGCACGGTCGGCAGGAACTCGGCGGGCTCGTCGGGCTGCCCGGCGTTGGGCGCGAGCAGCTGCGCGGCGCGCACGTGCCGCTCCGGGGAGGCCTCGAAGGTGAACCGGAAGGCCTCCGGCGCGGTCAGCGCCACCGACATCCCGTGCGGCACCATCGGCTCGCCGGCCGGGTAGTCCTTGGGGTGGAAGTCCTTGACCTGCCCGGCGATGGGGTAGGCGTTGGCGTGCGGCACGTGCACCCCGGCGTTGCCGAAGCCCATGCCGGCGAAGGTGGCCGCCATCGCCATGTCGGCGCGGGCCTGCGTGTCGTCGCCGTGCCGGACCGCCCGCCGGAAGGAGCCCGCCAGCAGCGACAGCGCCTTCTCCGACCACATGTCCGAGATCGGGTTGGACCCGCAGTAGGGCACCCGCTGCTCGGGGGTCTTGCGGTCGTAGGTGGTGTACCAGCGGGCGGTGTAGCTCTCCAGCGCGTGACACAGGATGTCCATGCCCGAGGCGGCGGTGACGCCGGGGGGCTGGGTGAGGGTCAGGTCGGGGTCGATGACGGCGAGGGTGGGCCGCAGCCGGGCGTGGCTGATCCCGGTCTTCACCCGCTGCGCGATCACGTCCATCACGCAGATCGTGGTGCTCTCCGACCCGGTGCCGGTCGTGGTGGGGACGGCGACCAGCGGCCGCAGCGGCTCGCTCGGCGCCTGCCCCTTCCCGACCGGCACGTTGACGTAGTCCATGAGCTCACCGGGGTTGGTCGTGAGCAGGTTGATCGCCTTGGCGGTGTCGATGCTCGACCCGCCGCCGACGGCGACGAACGCGTCCCACGGCCCCGACTCCCGCGCCTGCTCGATGGCCTCGGTGAGGCTGACGTCGGTCGGCTCGACGTGCACGCCGTCGTACACCCGCGCCTCGATGCCGAAGCGACCCATCTGGTCGGCCACCCGCTGGGGCAGCCCGGTCGCCGCCACCCCGGGGTCGGTGACCACGAGGACGCGGCGCACGCCCAGGCGGCTGAGGTCGTAGCCGATCTCCTCGGAGGCGCCGCTGCCGAACTTCAGCGACGGCGCACCGTAGGTGAACACGGACTCGGGGACGGGAGTGCTCACGGGGACCTCCGGGCGGCCGGGGCGGGGCGGGCTGTCGTCGGGTGCGGTCGATGGTGCCCGCCGGTTGTGTTCTGCACCACAGCGGGGCAGGGTCGGAGACCTTCCCGTCCGCATTCCCCGGAGGTCAGCAGTGACCGCAGAACCCGAGACCACCGCCGTCCCCTCGCTCGAGGACCTCCTCGCCGACTCCCCGTCCAACTGGGGGAAGTGGGGCGACGACGACGAGGTCGGCGCGCTGAACTACCTCGGGCCCGAGCAGGTGCTCGCCGCCGTCGGCCTGGTCCGCCAGGGCAAGGTCTTCACGCTGCAGCGGCTCATCGGCGACCCCAAGGGCGACCCGGTGTGGCCCGGCCGCTCCCCCGCCGAGCGCACGCAGATCCTCGACGAGTCCACCTGGGACTCCCCCGACGCGCCGCAGTACCCCGGCGGCCTGCACTACGCCGACGACAAGATCAACGCGTTCCTGCAGGGCTCCACGCAGTACGACGGCCTCGGCCACGTCTGGTACGGCGGGAAGATCTGGAACGGCTACGACGCCCGCACCACCGTCGGCGGGCTGGACAAGGCCAGCGTCGAGCCGATCGCCCAGCGCGGCGTCGTCGGCCGCGGGGTGCTGCTGGACATGGCCCGCTTCCGCGGCAAGCCCACCCTCGACAAGGGCGAGACCTTCACCCACGAGGACCTGCTCGCCTGCGCCGAGCAGCAGGGCGTGCAGATCCGGAAGCGCGACGTGCTCATCGTGCGCACCAACTTCCTGCAGCTGTTCTTCGAGCAGGGCGAGGCCTTCTACGAGGGCTTCAACGAGCCCGGCCTGGTATACAGCCCCGAGCTGGTGCAGTGGTTCCAGGACATGGAGATCCCCAACCTGGTCACCGACACCATCGCCAACGAGGTCACCACCGACCCGAACAACGGCGTCGCGCTGGTGCTGCACAACGCGCTCATGCGCAACCTCGGGGTCACCCTCACCGAGATCGCCGACCTCGAGGCGCTGGCCGCCGACTCCGCCGAGGACGGCCAGTACGAGGGCCTCTACGTCGCCGCGCCGCTGAAGGTCCACCAGGGCAGCGGCTCCCCGGTCAACCCCGTCGTGATCAAGTGAGCCCGTCGTGAGCGCCTACGACGAGCGGCCCTGGCTGGCCCTCTACGGCGACCAGCCGGCCGACTACGAGATCGAGTTCCCCGACGCGCTGTCGATGTTCCGGGCCGGCGTGCGGCGCGACCCCGACGGCGACGCGCTGCGCTACTTCGACGGCACCGTCGTCCGCCGCGACCTCGACGAGATGACCGACGCGCTGGCCGCCGGCCTGCTGGCCAACGGGTTCTCCCGCGGCGACCGGCTGGCGGTCTACCTGCAGAACGTGCCGCAGTTCGTCATGGCCATGGTCGCCACCTGGAAGGCCGGCGGCGTCATGGTGTCGATCAACCCGATGAGCCGGAAGCGGGAGCTGTCCTACCTGCTCGCCGACTCCGGGGCGACGGTGCTGCTCAGCCTGGACACCCTCTACGACGAGGTGGCCCGCGAGGTCGTCCCGGACACCGACGTGCGGCTGGTGCTCACCACCAGCGGGCTGGACCTGCAGACGCGCGACGACGAGCGGCTGTTCGCCGGCGTCACGCGGCAGCGGCACGAGGGCACCACCGACCTGCTGGAGTTCATCGGGGCCCACCGGGGGCAGACGCCGCCGCCGGTGACGCTCGGGCCCGACGACGTCGCGTTCCTCACCTACACGTCGGGGACGACGGGCGTGCCCAAGGGCGCGATGAACACCCACCGCAACGTCGTGTTCACCGCTCAGGTGTACCGGGACTGGGTGCACGCCGGGCGGGACGGGCCGGTGTTCGGCATCGCGCCGCTGTTCCACATCACCGGCCTGATCGGGCACGTCGCGGTGACCATGCTGGTGCCGGCGCCGCTGGTGCTCGCCTACCGGTTCGAGCCGCAGGTGGTGCTCGACGCGTTCCTCGAGCACCGGCCGGCGTTCACCATCGGCGCGATCACCGCGTTCAGCGCACTGCTCAACGCCCCCGGGTTCAGCAAGGAGCACTTCGACTCCTTCACCTCGATCTACTCCGGCGGCGCGGCGATCTCCCCGGCCGCCGAGCGCGGCTTCTCCGAGGCCACCGGCAAGCAGGTGCACAACGCCTACGGCCTCACCGAGACGACGTCGCCGATGACGGTCACGCCCTTCGGGTCGCCGTCGCCGGTGGACCCGACCTCGGGCGCGCTGTCGGTCGGGGTGCCGGCGCCCAACACGGTCGTCCGGATCCAGGGCGACGACGGGCAGGACCTGCCGCTGGGCGAGGTGGGCGAGATCGTCGCCGAGGGCCCGCAGGTGGTGGCCGGCTACTGGGGCAAGCCCGAGGAGACGGCGGCGGGCCTCCCTGGTGGGGCGCTGAAGAGCGGCGACGTCGGGTTCATGGACCCGCAGGGCTGGGTGTTCATCGTCGACCGCAAGAAGGACATGATCAACGCGTCGGGCTACAAGGTGTGGCCGCGCGAGGTCGAGGACGTCCTGGCCGAGCACCCCGCCGTCCGGGAGTCGGCGGTCGTCGGCGTCCCCGACGAGAAGCGCGGGGAGACGGTGAAGGCCTACGTCAGCCTCAGGCCGGGGGCGAGTGCCACCCCGGAGGAGCTGATCGCGCACTGCCGGGAGCGGATGGCCGCCTACAAGTACCCGCGCAGCGTCGAGCTGCTCGACGAGCTGCCCAAGACGGTGACCGGCAAGATCCTGCGCCGGGAGCTGCGGGGCACCTGAGCCGGCCGGGGTCCCCGCATCGGGCGGGGACCCCGGTCAGCCGGCCGCCGCCGGCGTCCGCGCCGTGCCGGCCTCGCCGCGCCGGGCGACCCGGGCGGCCAGGGCGCCGACGGCACCGGTGGTGACGACGGCGACGAGGAACACGCCGTAGGCCCACACCCACCAGTCGCCGGTGTCCATCTCGGGCAGGTACCAGACCAGCGCCACGAGCTCGAGGACCCCGAAGACGGTGTAGGTGACCCCCGCGACGAACAGCCGGCCCAGGTCCCGCTCCCGGATGACCAGCGCCGCGGCCACGCCGAGGGCGATCATCCAGGCGCCGATCACCTGGGAGCTCAGCGGGGTGATCTCCCACGGCCAGAAGGACGTGACGGTCTCCACGTGGTGGTGCACGAACAGCCCGCCGGCGAAGAGGACCCCGCCCGCCGCGAGCATGCCCGCCCCCTCGACGGCCAGCAGCCCCGCCAGCCAGCCCGGCATCGGTGCCCGCACCGGCGGCCGCCCGCGGCGGCGGACCTCCTGTGCGAGCACCACCGCCACGCACAGCGCCGGGATGACGAGGTAGACCGCCAGCCACATCCAGGCCGCCACCCGGGCCACCGGCCCGCCGGTCAGCAGGTGCAGGCGGTGGGTGTGCACGAGCGTGGCCACGCAGGTGACGACCGTGAAGACGGTGACGGTGAGCACCGGGACGCGGATCCGGCTCCAGCGGTCCTCGCGCAGCGACAGCACCGACAGCACCGCGCCGGCGCCGTAGGCGGCGCCGAGGAACGCGGCGGTCGGCTCGGTCGCGATGGTCCAGGCCCAGAACCGGTCGGCCACGTCGGCGAGCACGAACAGCTGGTTGACCGCGAGGAGGGTGAGCACCAGGAAGGCCACCAGCAGGCGCCTCGTGCCGGGACGGATCGCCTCGGCCGGGTCCTGTGTCCGCTCGTCGACGTGCTCCATGGGCTGCCGCCGGCCTCCCCGGCCCGGGTCCCCCTGCTCCGCCGGACACCGCGACCGGCGCCCCAGGCTCGCGCGCCAGCGCCGTCGGCACCAGGGTCCATCGGCCTCAGCCGCGGACGTTCTCCGTCCAGACGTCCCAGCCCAGCCGCACGATCAGCGCGGTGACCACCACCAGGAAGACGACGCGGATGAAGCCGGTGCCGCGGCTGGTCGCCGTCCGCGAGCCGACGTAACCGCCCAGGGTGTTGGCCGCGCCCAGCGCCAGACCCAGGCCCCAGACCACCGACCCGTGCGGCACGAAGAAGGCCAGCGCCCCGAGGTTGGTGGCGACGTTGACGATCTTGGCCTTGGCGCTGGCGTTGAGGAAGTCGTAGCCGAGCAGCGAGACCAGCGCGAAGACCAGGAACGAGCCGGTGCCGGGCCCCAGGACGCCGTCGTAGAAGCCGATGACCGCCCCGACGGCCAGCGCCGTGCCGTGGTGCCGGCGGCCGGTGTGCCGCAGCGCCGTCACCTCGCCCAGCGACGGGCGGAACGCGGTGAACAGCGCGATGCCGACCAGCGCGACCACGATGACCGGCTTGAACACCTCCGCCGGCAGCAGCGCCGCCACCGACGCCCCGCAGAACGAGCCCACCAGGGCGACCGCGGCCATCGGCAGCGCGGTGCGCAGGTCGGGGTGGACCCGCCGCTGGTAGGTGATCGCGCTGGTGGTGGTGCCGAACACCGACCCCAGCTTGTTGGTGGCCAGCGCCTGCACCGGGGACAGTCCCGGGACCAGCAGCAGCGCCGGCAGCTGGATCAGCCCGCCCCCGCCGACGACGGCGTCCACCCAGCCGGCCGTGAGCGCGGCGAGCAGGACGAGGGCGAGCAGCCCCCCGGTGAGGCCCTCGGGGAGGAACGCCTCGCTCACCGGCGGTCCCCCCGCGTCCTCGTCGTCACGGGGAGCCAGCCTCCCCCAGGCCCGCCGGGGCGGGACCGGCGGGTCCGGGTGCGCTCAGGTGCGGCGGGCGGTCAGGTCGCGCACCTCGGCGTACCGCTCGCGGACGGCCGGGGTGGGGTCGGCCTCGTGCACCTCGGTGCCCGGCCGCGCCCACGCCGGCGGCTCGGCGTCCCCGGACAGCACCCAGGCGGCCTGCCGGGCGGCGCCGTCGGCCACGTACTCCCCCGGCGGCGGCACCAGCACCGGCACGCCCAGCACGGCCGGGGCGATCGCCCGCACCGCCGCCGACCGGGCGCCGCCGCCGACGAGCAGCACCCGCCGCACCTGCGCGCCGGTGGCGCGGACGGCGTCGAGCCCGTCGGCCAGCCCGCACAGCAGCCCCTCGACCGCGGCGCGCGCGAGGTGCGCCGGGGTCGAGGTGGCCAGCGTCAGCCCGTGCAGCGCGCCGGTGGAGTCCGGCCGGTCCGGGGTCCGCTCCCCCTCCAGGTACGGGACGAGCACCAGGCCGCCGGCGCCGGGCGGCGCCGACAGCGCCAGCCGGGACAGCTCCTCGTGGTCGACGCCGAGCAGCCGGGCGGTGGCGTCGAGGACCCGCGCGGCGTTGAGCGTGGCGACCAGCGGGAGGAAGCGGCCGGTGGCGTCGGCGAACCCGGCGACCGCGCCGCTGGCGTCGGCGGCGGGGGTGTCGGACACGATCGACACGACGCCGGACGTGCCCACCGAGCAGACGACGTCGCCGGGCTCGGCGGCCAGGCCGAGCGCCGCGGCGGCGTTGTCCCCCGTGCCCGGGCCGAGGACGGCGCCGGTGGCGGACCGGCCGGCCGGCTCGGCCGGGCCGAGGACCCGCGGGACGGCCGGGCTGCGCCCGAACGCGCGCTCGAGCAGGTCGGGGCGGTACTCGCCGGTGGCCGCCGACCAGTACCCGGTGCCGCTGGCGTCGCCGCGGTCGGTGACGAGGGCGTCGAGGCCCGGCGTCCCGGCCAGCACCCAGGTCAGCCAGTCGTGCGGCAGGCAGACCGCGGCCGTGCGCGCGGCGTGCTCCGGCTCGTGCTCGGCCAGCCAGCGCAGCTTGGTGACGGTGAACGACGCCACCGGCACCAGCCCGACGGCGTCGGCCCAGGCCTGCGGACCGCCGAGCTCGCGGGTGAGGTCGGCGGCGGCGGCGGCGGAGCGGGTGTCGTTCCAGAGCAGGGCGTCGCGCACGACCCGGCCGTCCTCGTCGAGGCAGACCATGCCGTGCTGCTGCCCGCCGACGGCGACGGCGGCGACGTCGTCGAGCCCGCCGGCCTGCGCCACCGCCTGCTCCAGGGCGGCCGCCCAGGCCGCGGGGGGCACCTCGGTGCCCTCCGGGTGCGGCGCCCGGCCCTCGCGCACGAGGGCACCGGACGCCGCGTCCCGGACGACGACCTTGCAGGCCTGGGTCGAGGTGTCGACCCCCGCGACCAGCGACATCAGCGGGCGCCGAGCAGGTGCTCGACGGCGAGCTGGGACAGGCGCACCTGGCCACCCCGGCGGGCGCCGGCGGCGTCGGCGTCGAAGTCCTCGAACGCCGAGCGGTCGGCGAGCAGCTGGTCGAACGACTCGCCCTCGCCGAGGGTCGGCTGCGCCAGCTCCGGCACGGCGGCGTCGGCGAGGGCCTCCTGCACCTCCGGGTCGGCGCGGAAGGCCTGCGCGCGCTCCTTGAGCAGCAGGTAGCTGCGCATGTTCGCCTCGGCCGACTCCCACACGCCCCGCAGGTCCTCGGTGCGCAGCGGCTTGTAGTCGAAGTGGCGCGGACCCTCGTAGCGCGGACCGCCGGACGGGAAGCCGTTCTCCAGGAGGTCGACGGTGGCGAAGGCGCTCAGCAGGTCGCCGTGGCCGAAGACGAAGTCCTGGTCGTAGCGCGGGCCCTTCTGACCGTTGAGGTCGATGTGGAAGAGCTTGTCCTGCCACAGCGCCTGGGCGATGCCGTGCGTGTAGTTGAGCCCGGCCATCTGCTCGTGCCCGACCTCGGGGTTCACACCCACCAGGTCGGCGTGCTCGAGGCTGTGGATGAAGGCGATGGCGTGGCCGATGGTCGGCAGGAAGATGTCGCCGCGCGGCTCGTTGGGCTTGGGCTCCAGCGCGAAGCGCAGGCCGTAGCCGCGGTCCTCGGAGTACTGGGCCAGGGTGTCGATGCCCTCGCGGTAGCGGTCGAGCGCGGCCTTGAGGTCCTTGGCGCCGTCGACCTCGGTGCCCTCGCGGCCGCCCCACAGCACGTAGGTGGAGGCGCCGAGCTCGGCGGCGAGGTCCATGTTGCGCATGACCTTGCGCAGCGCGTACCGGCGGACGCCGCGGTCGTTGGCGGTGAGCGCGCCCTCCTTGAACACCGGGTGGGTGAACAGGTTGGTGGTGACCATCGGGACGACCAGGCCGGTGTCGGCCAGCGTCTGCTTGAACCGCTCGATGGTCTTGGTGCGCTGGCTGTCGTCGCTGCCGAAGGGGATCAGGTCGTCGTCGTGGAAGGTGACGCCGTAGGCGCCGAGCTCGGCGAGCTTCTCGACGGACTCGACCGGGTCGATCGCGGGGCGGGTCGCGTCGCCGAAGGGGTCGCGCGCCGGCCAGCCGACGGTCCACAGACCGAAGCTGAACCTGTCCTCACGGGTGGGCTGCAGGGGCATGGGGATCCTTCCGCCGGGCACCGGGGCGCTCGTCCGGGTGACGCGGGCCACCGCTTTTGTGCTGCGGTAGAACATAAACGATCCGGGCCGATAACCTCAACCCGTGGACGACGGCCGCGCGACGACCGGCGCCCGGCAGTCGACGCTGCGGGCGACCAACCTGGCGCTGGTGCTGCGCGCGGTGTGCGCCGACCCCGGCGAGCTGTCCCGGGCCGGCGTCGCGGCGGCGCTGGGCACCGCCCGCGGCACGGCGTCCCGCCTGGTCGACGACCTGGTCGCCGGCGGCCTGCTCGACGAGGTGGAGCGCGGGCCCGCCGCGCGACGGGGCCGCCCGGCCACCCCGCTGGCGCCGGGCTCCGGGCCGGCGGGGCTGGGCATGCAGGTCGACGCCGGGCTGGTCGCCGTGCGGGTGCTGGACCTGCGCGGGCGGACGGTGGCCGAGCGGCTGCACGAGGAGGACCTGCGCGGCAGCGACCCGGGGACCACGCTGGCCCTGCTCGGCCGGCTGGGCGCCGAGGTCCTCGCCGCGCTGCCCGACGGCGTCCGGGTGGTGGGGACGGGACTGGCGCTGCCTGGCCTGGTCGACGCCGGGCGGGGCCTGCTGCTGCGCGCGCCCAACCTGGGCTGGTCGCGGGTGCGCCCCGCCGAGGTGCTCGCCGACCTCCTCCCCGGCGCGCCGGTGCCGGTGCTGGGCAACGAGGCCGACCTGGCCGCGCGCAGCGTGGCGGAGGACGCGCCGGGCCGCCCGGGGGCGCACCGCGACTTCGTCTACCTGTCGGGGCAGATCGGCATCGGCGGCGCCGCGGTGCTGGCCGGCCGCGTGATGACCGGCAGCTCCGGCTGGGCCGGCGAGATCGGCCACGTCTGCGTCGACCCGGCCGGGCCGGACTGCCCGTGCGGGTCGACGGGGTGCCTGGAGCGCTACGCCGGCCGGCTGGCGCTGCTGGCCGCCGCCGGGGTGCCCGCCGACGCCGGCCCCGCCGAGCTGCGGTCCCGGGCCGAGGCCGGCGACCCCGGTGCCCGCCGCGCCCTGGACAGTGCGGCGTGGGCGCTCGGCGTCGCGCTGGCCGGGGTGGTCAACGTGCTCGACATCCCCACGGTCGTCCTGGGCGGGCACCTCGCCGAGCTCACCGGCCTGCTCCGCCCGCGGCTGGAGGAGCACCTGGCCCGGCGGGTGCTCTCGGCCCGGTGGCGCCGGCCGGAGGTGGCGGCGGGCGGCACCACGCCGGCCGCGGGGGCGACCGGCGCGGCGCTGCGCGCCCTCGACGCGGTGCTCGAGGACCCGGTGCGGTGGCTGGGCGGGATCCCTCAGCCGGTGTAGTTGACGTGCACGTGGTCGTAGTGGTTGGCCGTGGCGCTGCCCCGGTCCTCCATCTGCGACCACGAGCCGCCGGGCGAGGAGAGCATCTTCTGCTCGTAGATCAGGTAGTCGACGCCGAGCTCGTCCCAGTGCGCGATGTGGTACTGCACGATCGCGTCACCGAGGGCCGTGTCGCTCATGACCATGTAGTCCAGCGCCAGGCCCGAGGGGTGCCCACCGGGGTCGGTCGCGCTGGCGCGGGTGCCGCCGAGGGTGATCGAGGCGGCGCCGGGGACGTTGCTGACCACGGCGTCGGCGGCGGCCTGCACCACCGCGCGCACGGGGCCGGAGGTGTTGGTGATCCGGGCGACCCGCGACGCCGTGGTGCCGGTGGCCGAGGACGACGAGGAGGACGCCGCCGCCGGGGCGGCCTCGGCGGACCCCTGGTCGGCCGAGGCGGCCTGCTCGGCCTCCGCGGCGGCCTGCGCCTGCGCGGCCTCGTGCGCGGCCTGCGCCTCGGCGGCCGCCTGGGCCTCCGCCGCCGCCTGCGCCTCCGCGGCGGCCCGCGCCGCGGCCTCGGCGGCCTGGGCGTCGAGCACGGCCTGGTCGGCGCCGGCCTGCGCCTGCGCGGCGGCGGTCTCGGCGGCCTCGCGGCTGCCGCGGCTGGCCGCGAGGGCCTCCAGCGGCTGCAGGTCCTCCGGCTGCACCGGCGGTGCCTCGGCGGCCGGGCCGGTGCGCGCGGGCAGGCCCAGCGCCTGGGCGACGGTCACCGTCTCCGACGTCCCGGCCTGCGCCTCGGCGGCCGGGTCGGGGGCGACGAGCACGTTGGCCAGCAGTGCGCCGGCGGCCGCCACGCCCAGCAGCAGGGCGGGCCGGCGGACGGGCGGGCGGCGGCGCGCGGGGCCGTCGGGGGTGTCGGGCGAACGGCGGATCTCGGCGGTGGCGGCGTCCGTGCCGGTGGTGCGGGCGTCCATGCGGTGGGGGTGCTCCAGGGGGAGGCACGGCGCGGCCGGGGCGGCGCCGTGGTGGGGTGCGGGCAGGAGGCGGCACGGCCGTCGAGCGCGACGCGGGCGCACCGGCGTGCGCCGTCCGGGAGGTCCGGACGGGCGCGGTGCGGCGTCGAGGACGGCCGGGCGCGGTCAGATGCGGGAGCGCACCCGGGTGCGGCGGAGCCGGCGGGGTGGTGCGGTCGTGCTGCAGAAGCGCGCCATCCGGCGGCTCTCCGTTTCTCCCGATGGCCGCCTACCGGGTCAGCTGACGGGTTCGGGCGGGAAGCAGCCCTACCCGCGGCCGGACGGCGTCCGGCGTGCGGGATTCACCCCAGTGGTGCGGTGGGTCCCCGGCTCGCCCCGGAGGGCGACTCGGCGGCATCCGTCCGGACTCCCCGGACGGGGACGCGACGACCGGTCGGACGGCGGCCACGGTAGTGGCCGTTACCGCTCCGTGACAATCTCGGCCCGGGCGAGCGTGACGAGCGTCGCGTCCCCGCCCGGCGTGTCGCCGGCGCCGCGCCCGGCCCGGCTCAGCTGCCGAGCAGCCGGCGCAGCCAGTCGACCTGGGTGCGGACCGACCACAGCGCGACCCGGCCGGGCACGGTGACCGCGACGCGCGCCAGCCGCGCGCCCAGCCGCAGCAGGTCGGCGTACTCGGCCGGGCGGGGCGCGGCGGCTGGACCGCGGCCGGCGTCCCCCGGCGGTGCCGGGGGACGCCCGGCCGGCGGCCCGGGGTCGGGCGCGGGCTCGCTCCAGGCCTCGGCGTCGGGGGTGCCGGACTCGGGCACCAGCAGGTCCAGCGCGGTGCGGCGGCGCGGGTCGCGCAGCGAGGCGAAGGAGGGGATGGCCGGGGAGTCGGGGCCGCCGTCGTCGTCGGCCGGCGGCGCGAGCCGGTCGTCGCGCGCGGGCGTCGCGGTGCGGGGCAGGGTGGTCGGCGGCTCGGGCACGACCCGGCGGATCGCGGTGACCAGTCCCGCGCCGAGGCCGGGGACGGCGGCGAGCTCGCGGCGGGTGAGGGCGGCGAGCGCGGCGACGTCGGTGATGCCGGCGCGGGTCAGCGCGGTGACCGCCCGGGTGGGCAGGCCCAGCGCCTCGATCGTCCCCGCCGTCGCGTCCCCGGGTGAGCTGGTCGGCATGGCGGAGGACCCTAACCGCCGCCGCTCAGCCGGCCGCGCCGGTGTCGGGGGCCGGAGGGGCGCCGGCCGGTGCCGACGACGTCGCCGAGCCCGCGGACGACGGCGGGGACGAGGCGGGTGCCGACGGCTCCGACGTGGCCGGGTCCGACGGCTCCGGGTCCGACGGCTCCGGGTCCGACGGCTCCGGGTCCGTGGTCGTCGGGTCGGTGGGCGGGGTGCCCGTGGGCGCGGTGTCGGTCGGCGTGGAGCCGGTCGGAGCCGTGTCCGTCGGCGTGGTGTCGGTCGGCGTGGTGTCGGTCGGTGTCGTGCCGGTCGGCGCCGTGTCCGTCGGCGCGGCGTCCGTGGGCGCGGCGTCGGTCGGTGCGCTGTCGGTCGGTGCGCTGTCGGTCGGCGCCGTGTCCGTCGGCGCGGGCTCTGCCGGCGCGGGCTCTGCCGGCGCGGGCTCCGCGGGTGCGGTGGCCGCCGGTGCGGGGGCCGGCCCGGACAGCGCGCTCTCGGGTGCCGTCCCGCCCGCGCTCCCGGCCGGCGCGCCGCCACCGGGCGCCGGGGCCGGCGCCGAGGGTGCGGTGGCGACGACGAGCGTCACGACGTCGCCGCGCTGCAGCGGGACACCCACCGGGTCCAGGTCGGCGACCGTGCCGGGTTCGACGGCCGTCGTCTCCTCGGTCCGCTGCTCGACGGTGAGCCCGAGCGCGGAGAGGTCCGCGGCGACCTCGTCGGCGGGGCGGCCGACGTGGTCGCTCGCCGTCAGGACGGTCGCGGTGGCCGCCGCCGCGCTGCCCCCCGCGCCGGCGCTGGTCTCCGCGGCCTGCGCCGGGGCCGGGTCGCCGCCCGAGCCGCCCGGCCACAGGAGGACCGCGAGCAGGCCCACCAGCAGCAGCGCCAGCACCGGGGTCAGGACGAGCAGGCGCGTGCGCCGGCGGGCCGCCACGCCGCCCGGCGCGGGAGCTGCCGGCACCTCCGCCGTCTCCACGGGATCGGCCGCGACGGCGCGGGTCGCCGGCGGGACGGGCGGCGCCGGCCGGGCGGCCTGCTCGATCGTCTCCTCGACGGCGGTCAGGAACGCACCGGCGTCGGGCAGCCGCTCGCCGGGGTCCTTGACCAGCGCGGCGCCGATGAGCGAGCGGACGCGCGGCGGCACGTCGTCGGGCAGGGGCTGCGGGTCCTCGCGGACCTGCTTGAGCGCCACCGTCACGGGGTTGGTGCCGTCGAACGCCGCGTGCCCGGTCAGCGACTCGTAGCCGACCAGGCCGAGGGCGTAGACGTCGCTGGCGGGGCTGACCCGCTCGCCGGCCGCTTGCTCCGGCGACATGTAGCGGGCCGTGCCGATCACCTGGCCGGTGCCGGTCAGCGGCACGCTCTGCGCCGACCACGCGATGCCGAAGTCGGTGAGCTTCACCCGCCCGTCGGGCCGCACGAGGATGTTGGCCGGCTTGACGTCGCGGTGCACCAGGCCCGCGCGGTGCGCCTCGGACAGCGCCGCCGCGGTCTGCCGGAGCACCGACAGCGCGGCGTCGGGCTCCAGCGGCCCGTCGACGGCCAGCAGCTCGGACAGCGGCGCGCCGTCGACGAGCTCCATCACCAGGTAGGCCAGGTGCTCGCCGGTGCCGGCGTCGTCGGACTCGCCGTAGTCGAGGACCGCGGCGATGTTGGGGTGGCTCAGCGCGGCCGCGTGCCGCGCCTCGCAGCGGAACCGCTCGAGGAAGACAGGGTCGTCGGCGTACTCGCTGCGCAGCACCTTGACCGCGACCGGCCGCTGCAGCAGCTGGTCGCGCCCCCGCCACACCTGGCCCATGCCGCCGGTGGCGATGAGCTCCTGCAGCTCGTAGCGGTCCCCCAGCGTCTGCCGGCCGGTCCCCAGCGAGGTCACGTCCCTGGCTCCGTCCCGTGCTGTGCCCGCGAGGGCCGTCCCCCGGACGCCCGCCCCAGCGGGGCGTCTGCGGTGCGCCCGGACCCGTCCTCCGGGGCACCTCCCTCCGGTTCCCGCTGGTCACGGTCCTCAACCCCTCCGGAGGGCGGCGGTCCGCGCGCACCGGTGCCGCGGACCCGCGCACGGGTCGCCGGGTGGGGCGGGCGATCAGGCGGCCGGCACGGGAGGTGCGGCCGGACGGCTCCCGACCGCGCGCCGGCGCCGCAGCAGCGCCGGGACGACCTCCGCACCGGCGGTGCCGGCGGCGGCCCAGGCGAGGACGACCAGCCAGGACAGCGGGTCCAGCGGCGTGCAGCCGAAGAAGCGGCTGATCCCCGGCGTCTGCACCACCAGGGCCAGCACGGCCAGCGAGCCGGCCGCGGTGGCGAGCACCAGCAGGCTGCGGCGGCCGGCCCAGGCGGTCTGGCCGAGCTGGGTGGCGATGAGCGCGGCCAGCCCCGCGGTGCTCGCCCGGCGGCGCGACAGCGAGAGCCACGCGGTGGCCCACGCGCCCGTCGCGCCGGCGGCGGTGGCCGCGCCGCGGACGGCGACCTGGCGCCGCACCGCCCGGTCGAACCCGCGGTGGGGGCCGGCGCGCAGCACCGGCGCCAGCGGGTGGCCGGCCAGCGGCCCGTCGTCCTCGCCCGCGGCGGCCGCCCGCGGGCGGGCGACGGCGACGGCCAGCGCCGGGAACATGTCGGTGAGCAGGTTGACCAGCAGCAGCTGGCGGGTGCCGACCGGCGCGCGCCCGCCCAGCGCGGTGCCCAGGACGGTGAAGCTGACCTCGCCGGCGTTGCCCCCGACGAGGACGGCGACGGCGTCGCGCACCCGCGACCACAGCGCCCGCCCCTCGGCGACCGCGTCGACCAGGCGGGTCAGGTCGAGGTCGGTGATCACCAGGTCGGCGGCGCTGCGGGCGGCGGGCGACTCCGCGCCGGCCACGCCGACCCCGACGTCGGCCAGGCGGATCGCGGCGGCGTCGTTGACCCCGTCGCCGGTCATCGCCAGCGTGGCCCCGGCGCGGCGCAGCGCGCCGACGAGCAGCACCTTGTGCTCGGGGGTGAGCCGGGCGAACACCGCCGACTCCTGCACCAGGCGGGCCCGCTCCGCCTCCGACGCCCGCGCCAGCCGCGCGCCGGTGACCACCCGGTCGGCGTCGGGCACGCCGGCCTGCGCCGCGATCGCCGCCGCGGTCTCGGGGTGGTCGCCGGTGGCCACCAGCACCCGGATGCCCGCGGCACCCAGCTGCTCGACCGCCGCGGCCGACGAGCCGCGCACCGTGTCGGCCAGGCCCACCAGGCCGCGCAGGGTGAGCCCGGTCGCCGCGGCCTCGAGGTCCTCCGGTTGCCCGTCCAGCTCCCGGTCGGCGACGGCGAGCACCCGCAGCCCCTCGCCGGCCAGCTCCCGCACCCGGTCCCCGGCACCGCCCGCGTCGGTGCACAGCCCGAGCACGACCTCCGGCGCGCCCTTGACCACCAGCCGGCCCGAGCGCAGTGCGGCGGAGAAGCCGCGCCCGGTGGCGAAGGGCACCGAGGCCTCCGGCTCCCCGTCGGACGCCACGCCGCGGTCGTCGGCGGCGGCCACGACGGCGCGGTCGGTCTCGTGGGCCTCGGCGTCGCCGGTGCCCACCCCGGCCGCGGCGAGGCGGAGCAGGTCCTCCTCGTCGTCCCCACCGCCGGCCGGCGGCACCAGCCGCACCACCTGCAGCCGGTTCTCCGTGAGGGTCCCGGTCTTGTCGAAGCAGACGGTGTCCACCCGCCCGAGCGCCTCGAGCACGCGGGCGCTGCGCACCACGGCCCCGCGCCGCGACAGCCGGCGGGCGGCGGCCTGCTGCGCCACCGTGGCGACCAGCGGGAGGCCCTCGGGGACGGCGGCGACCGCGACGGCGACCCCCGCGCCGACCGCCTCGCGCAACGGCCGGCGCCAGAGCACGCCCAGCGCGGTGACCGCGGCGCCGCCGGCCAGGGTCAGCGGCAGCACCGACCGGGTGAGCTCGGCGAGGCGGGCCTGGACGCCCGCGGCCGGAGCCGTGCCCCCGGCCGCCCGCGCGGCCCGCCCGGCCTGGGTGGCCGACCCGACGGCGACGACGACGGCGCGCCCGCTGCCGGCGACCACCGTCGTCCCGTCGAAGAGCACGCAGCGGCGGTCGGGGACCTCGGCGCCCGGCGTCGCGGCGACGGACTTGGCCACCGCCAGCGACTCGCCGGTCAGGCTGGACTCGTCGACCTCGAGGTCCTCGCTCTCGAGCAGGCGGGCGTCGGCGGTCACGACGTCGCCGGAGGCCACGAGGACCACGTCGCCGACCCGCAGCGCGCCCGCCGGGACCTCCTCCGGCCCGCCGTCGGTCTCCCGGCGCACGCAGGCGTCCTGCTCCAGCAGCAGCGATTCCAGGGCGGTCTCGGCGCGCATCCGCTGGACCGCCCCGAGCAGGGCGTTGCCGACGGTGACCCCGCCGACCAGGAACGCGTCGACGGTGTCGCCGAGGACCGCGGTGGCCCCGGCGCCGGCACCGAGGACGGGGGTGAGCGGGTCGGCGAGCTCCGCGGCGACCGTGCGCCCGAACCGGACCGGCACGCGCACGGCCGCCACGCCGGTCCCCCGCCGCCACGCCCGCGCCAGCGGCCCGGGCGGCGCGTCGTCGGCCCGGGGCAGCTCCGCCAGCCGGCGCAGGACGTCGTCGGGGTCGAGGGCGTGCCACGGGGTGTGCACCGACGGCGCGGGCGGTGGACGGCGCGCGGCCCGGATGGCGGTCACGGTGCCGTCGGCCATCGCCCACACGGTCGCCGTCTTGCCCGGCGTCGTCGCCCGGCGCTGCCCGCGGCCGGCCGACCCGACGGCGGCCAGCAGGCCGCCCAGGACGTTGCCGGTCACCGCGCTCTGCACCGAGCGGCGGGCCACCGCCCGCGCGTCGGTCACCGCCCGGACCACCCGGCAGGCGTCGGCCAGACCGGACCCGGTCACCAGGTCCGCGCCCCAGGCCGGTGACCGGTCCGGCCGGACGGGGGCCACCGCGACGTCGGCGGCCAGCAGCGCGGCGGTGCCGGCGTCGGCGACGAGCAGCACGCCGCGGCCGTCGGCCTGCAGGCGGCGCACCACGGCGTGCAGCGACTCGTCCCCCGGCGCCACCTCGTCGGCGAGCCCGGTGACCTCCCGCGCACCGGCGTGGGGGGTGAGCACCAGGCGGGAGCCGGTCGCGGCCGCGGTGGTCAGCAGTGCCTCGGCGTGCGGGTCGAGCTCGGGGGCGACCAGGACGGTGCCGACCCGGCGGCGCCCGTCGTACACGGTCCGCAGCACCGCGCCCGGCGCGTCCGGGGCCTCGCGCGGGTCGCTCAGCCGGGTGCCGCGCCCGCCGCCGTCCGCGGCCGCGTCGGTGGCGAGCAGCCGGGACGCGGCGGTCCAGACGGCGGCGTCGTCCCACCCGTCCGCCTCGGCGGTCGCCTCCAGCACGACCGGCGGGCCGGTGCACAGCGCGCCGCCGTCGACGACGACGCAGTCGACGCGGTCGAGGCGGCGGTAGGCGGCGCCGTCGAGCGGCAGCACGCCGGAGCGGCACAGCAGCAGGTCCAGCGTCGCGGCGAAGGACTCGGAGCCCTGCAGCGCGGCCTTCGGCGAGAGGGCCTTGACCAGGTCGGCGGAGCGGCCGGGCCGGCCGGTGAGGGCCAGGACGGTCAGCGCGAGCGCGGTCGTCGTCGGCCCCAGCCGGGACTGGTAGCGGCCGACGGCACCCGCCGCCAGGGGGACCGGCCGCCGCCCGGCGTCGGCGGGGCCGGGGTCGGGGTCGGCGGAGTCGGGGTCGGCGGCGTCCGGCTCGGGGCGGCACAGCTCCTGCTCGCGCCGCCGCCACACCTGGCGCCGGGCCCGCACCTCCAGCACCTGCAGGGCGGAGGCGGCCGCGTTGATCGCGGGGACCGTGGGGCTCTGGGTGGCCGAGTGCAGCACCGCCGAGAGCCCCTCGAGGGCCAGCCGGGCGCCGAACCGGCCGATCCGCCGCACGAGCAGCTCGGTGAACCAGTCCTGGCTGTCGAGCAGCGTGACCGCCAGCGTGGCGTGCCGGCTGAGCGCGGGGACCGGCAGCGCCCGGCCGGTGAGCGCGGCGGCGACGCCGAGCGCGTCGACCGCCGCCGCGGCCGCCGCGGCCAGCAGCGGCTCGAGGTCGGCGGGGTGGTCGGCCGGCTCGGGCAGGACGCCGCGCCGGCGCCCGGCGGCCTGCACCGACCGCACGCTCTCGACGACGTCCTCCACGTCGACCCGCCGCTGGTCGACGCCGACCAGGACCCGGCCCAGGACGTCGTTGACCGTCGCCCACTGCACGCCCTCGAGGCGCTCGAGCTGCCGGCGCAGCGCGTGCCGGGCCTCGGGCGGGGCGTCCGGGGACGGCGCCGGGACCTCGACCTGCACCAGCCCCCGGTCGGCCCACACGCGCGGCGTCCGGCGGCGGTGCACCGGCTCGAACACCCCCGTGACGACCCCGGCGAGGTCGCGGACCCGCCCGGTGGGCAGCGGATCGGCGCCGGTCACGAGCGTGCCGACCGAGCGGGCGCCGGACACGGCCGCCTGCGCGAGGTCGACCGGCCGCCCGGCCACCCGCGAGGTCAGCCCCGACGCCGTCCGCACCGCGGCCCGCGACGTGCCGGCCAGCAGCCCGGCGGTGAGGAGGGCGGGCGTGGCCGCCACCTGCACGCCCGCAACCGCGACGCGGGCGGTGGCCGACAGGGCGCGCCGGGCGGGGACGGCCCGCCGCAGCACGCTCATCGCACCGCCCCCGTCCGCGCATCCGCTGTGACTCGCGTCACAGCATCCACCGGATCAGCGCCGTCCACATCCCCCTGCGCGATGCGGGCTCAGACCGCCCACACGCCGGGCAGGACCCGCCAGATGCGCGCGAAGTCAGTCACGCCCGGCTCGTCGCCGTTGCAGCTGACCGCCGCCGCCGTGTGCCGGTCGGCCGAGACCCGCATGATGCTGAGGGAGCCGGCCCAGTCGCCCGCGTGCTCGAGCGCGCCGCCTCGGGCGAGCCCGATGCCCGCGCCGTAGTCGCCGGTGCCGCTGACCGGCGCCGGGTCGGCGAGCCGGGCGGCCAGCAGCTCCTCACCGCCCAGCCGGCCGGTGCGGTACTCGTCGGCCCAGCGCACCAGCTCCGACGGCGTCGCCCGCACGGTGCCGTCGCCCACCTGCTGCCACCGCGAGCCGGCGACCCGCCACGGCCCGGTGGCGGTGTCCTTGACGTGGCCGCGCGCCGAGGAGTCGTCGGGCGAGTCGGGATCGGCGACCGTGGGGTCGACCGCCATGACGAGGCCGAGTGGCCCGAACACGCGCTCGGCGAGGAACTCCGGGAGGGGCTGCCCGGACGCCGCGCGGACCACCTCGGCCAGCAGCACGTAGTTCGAGTTCGAGTAGGCGAAGCCCTCCGCCTCCGGCAGCTCCGGATGGGCGGCGATCGCCTGCACCGCCTGCTCCTGCGTGGTCACGTCGGTGATCGCGAACCCGGCGGCCTCGAGGTCGGCGACGTAGTCCGGGATGCCGCTGGTGTGGTGGACGAGCTGGTCGAGCGTCACCTCCTGCCCCCAGGCGGGCAGGCCCGGCAGCCACCGGGACACCGGGTCGCCGAGGGTCAGGACGCCGTCCTGCTCCAGCAGGAGCACGGCCGTGGCGGTGAACTGCTTGCTCACCGAGGCGACGTCGAAGGTGGTCTCCGGGGTCAGCGGGCGGCCGGTGCGCACGTCGGCGACGCCCCGGGCCGCAGCCCAGACGACCTCGCCGTCGACCCCGACCGCCAGGGAGCACCCGGGCTCGTCGTCGGTCAGCACCTCGTCGACGAGCGCCTCGCTGCGGGCGATCTGCTCCTCCAGGCCGGACGACACCGTCGCCGCGGCCTCCTCCCCGGAGGTCGCGGTGGACGAGGTGCACGCCCCGAGGACCGCGACCGCGGCCGCCAGGGCGGCGGCTCGGCGGAGCACGCGACGACGGTAGACCCGCGGCCCGCCCACAGGGAGGTCATCCGGCGTCGGCCCAGGACCGCACGACGGCGACGTCGAGCGGGAAGTCCACCGGGAACTCGCCGAACAGCAGCCGCCCGGCCGAGGCGGCCGCCTGCCGCACCTGCTCGGCGACCTCGTCGGCCAGGGAGACCGGCGTGTGGACGACGACCTCGTCGTGCAGGAAGAAGGCCAGGTGCGGGCGCCGGTCGAGCCGACCCTCGCCGAGGCGCCACAGCCGGTTGCGCAGGTCGGCCAGCCAGCACAGGGCCCACTCCGCGCCGGTGCCCTGGACGACGAAGTTGCGGGTGAACCGGCCCCAGGAGCGGCGGGCGCGGTCGGTGTCGCGGCCGCCGGGCTCGGGGGCCTCGCCGAGGTCGGCGTCCCGCTGCGCCCACGCGCCACCGGGCACCGGCGAGCCGCGGCCGAGCAGGGTGGACACCACCGCGCCGCGCTCGCCGGCCCGGGCGGCGTCCTCGACCAGGCCGATCGCGCGCGGGTAGCGGCGGGCCAGGCGCGGCATCACCCGCCCGCTCTCGCCGCGGGTGCCGCCGTAGAGGGCGCCGAGCACGCCGACCTTCGCCTCGGCCCGGGTGGCCACCACCCCGGCGGCCACCATGCCGGCGTAGAGGTCGGCGGCCCGCGCGGCCTCGGCGAGCGCGCCGTCGCGGCTCATGCCGGCGAGCACCCGGGGCTCGAGCTGGGCGACGTCGGCGACGACCAGCCGCCACCCCTCGTCGGCGACCGCCGCCGGGCGCACCTGCACCGGCACCGACAGCGCGCCGCCGCCGGAGGAGGCCCAGCGGCCGGTGACCACGCCGCCCGGGAGGAACACCGGGCGGAACCGGCCGTCGCGCACCCAGGTGTCCAGCCACGCCCACCCGTTGGCCGCCAGCAGCCGGGCCAGCCGCTTGTACTCCAGCAGCGGCGCCACGACCGGGTGCTCGAGGCGCTCCAGCGTCCACGAGCGGGTGTCCTCGACCGGCAGCCCGGCGGTCTGCAGCGCGCGCAGCAGCGCGGCCGGCGAGTCGGGGTTGAGGTCGGGGGCGCGCAGCGCGGTGCGCACCTCGCCGGCCAGCCGCTCGAGCACCGGGGGGCGCAGCCCGGCCGGCGGCCGGTCGCCGAGCAGCGCGGTCAGCAGGCGGCCGTGCTCGTCGGCCCGCCAGGGCAGCCCGGCCCAGGTCATCTCCGCGGCGGCGAGCGCCCCGGAGGACTCCGCGGCGAGCAGCAGCCCGAGCCGGCCGGGGTGGGCCGACGCGGCGACGACGGCCTGCTGCCGGCGGTGCTCGGCGACGGGGTCGAGCTCGTCGGCGGGGTCGGCCAGGTCGAACAGCGCCGGGTCGTCGGCGGTCACCGGCTGCAGCGCCGCCCAGCCCGGGTCCGCCGCCGGCCCGGGACCGGCCAGCGGGGAGCGGCGCAGCACCGCGGCGGCCAGCCGCAGGTCGGTGCAGCGCTGCACCCGCACACCGGCGTCGAGCAGCGCCGGGTACCAGCGGGTGGTGTCGTCCCACACCCAGCGCACCGGGGCCGCCCGTTCGCGGGCGGCGACCCAGCCGGGCAGCTCGTCGGGCGCGAGCCGGGTGACCGCGCCGGGGGGGCCGTCGTCGCCGCACGCGGTGGCCGTCACCGCCGCGCCGTCGCGGCGCAGCAGCACCCGGTCCACCCGCGCAGTCTCGCCGACGGGTGCGACAGCGCCGGGGACCCCGGGCGCGCACACTGGCGGCGTGCCCGTCTCCGCCGTCACGCGCCGGGGCGTGGTGCGCCTGCTCAACACCTCCGCCGGGCGGGTGCTGGTCCTCGCCGGGGAGGTCGACGCGGCCGCGGTGGAGGCGTTCTGGCGCTGCTACGGCCGCGAGCCGGTGCGGGTCGACGTCGTCGACGCCCGCTCGGTCACCGCGCTGTCGCCGCCGGGCCGGGAGCTGCTGACCGGCACCCTGGAGGAGGCCGAGCGGTCCGGCCGCCCCGTGGCGCTGCGGTCCTCCCCCGCCGTGCCGGATCCCCGCTGAGCGGGACGTCCCCGGCTCAGGGCCGGTGGCGGGCGTGCGCCGCGCGCCCGGGCACCGGGGCCAGCCGCCAGCCGGCCGCCCCGGTCAACAGGATCGCGACGGCGGCGGCGACGTAGCACCAGGCCACCGGCCGGTCCCACGCCACGTGCTCGCGGTGCAGCAGCACCACCAGCAGCTCCAGCGCGCCGAACACGGCGTAGGCGATCGCCGCGGTGCGCATCCGCTCCAGGTCCCCGGCCAGCGCGGCCAGGGCGGTGGCGAGGCCGAACGCGACCAGCCAGGCGCCGACCACCCGGCCGGTCAGCGGGGTGAGCGTCCAGGGCCACAGCGTCTCGGCACTCGACGGCGCGACGGAGATCGCGGCGCCCACGGCGAACAGCACGACCGACTCGACGGCGAGGGCCGCCCGCAGCACGGCCGGCACGGGGAACCGCCGCGGCGGGTCGGTGCCGGGTGCCCGCTCCTGGAAGACGAGGGCGACGAGGATCCCGAGCGGGATGAGCACGTACACGGCGGTCCAGAACCACGCCGCGCCGCGCGCCAGGGCCGGCGAGTCGGCGAACTCCGCGGCGAAGTGGAAGCGGTCGGCGTGCACCAGCGTGGCGACCAGCGTGAGCAGGGTGAACACCAGGATGGTGAGCACCGGCACCCGGCTGTGCGCCCACACCGGGTCGCGCAGCGACAGCACGACGAGGGTGAAGCCGGCCGCGTAGCCCGCGCCGAGGAACGCGGCGGTCACCGGCGGCTGGATCGTCCAGGCGAAGGACTCGTCGGTGCGCGTCGACAGGACGAACAGCGCGGTGAACCCGAGCGCGGTCAGCACGCTGAACACCAGCAGCAGCCCGCGCATGACCGGCAGCAGTTCGCGACGACGGTCCGCGGTCGGGCGCACGGCCGTGGTGACAGGGTCCACCGGAGGACCTCCGAGACTCGGTGCACTCCCCCGTGCGCGGCCCATTGGAGCACCGCAGCGCGGGCCTGTCACCGGAGTTGCGCCCGCCCCCGGGACGTGGCCGACGACACGGCCCCGGTTCACCCGCCGTTGGGCGTGGTGACACCGCCCTGCAACAGCGGGAGGGGACCGTGGGACCCGTCCGGACGACGACGTCCCCGATCGAGATCCTCCCTGGAGACGCCATGGACAGCACCGCCACCACCGCCCACCGGCCCGCCCCGCTCGCCACCCGCACCCGCGCGTGGCTGCGCCGCCTCGACGCCTACACCCTCGAGGTCTTCAACCCCGGCCTGCCCTACCGGCCCCGTCCCGACCGGGGCTGACCCGCCCGGGGGACCGCCCCGGCCGCGCCCCCGGCCGGCCGGGGCGGCGGCCGTAGGCTGGTCGGACCCGACGGAGGAGGCACCGGGGATGGCGGCCGACGACGGCGCGAGCGCGCCCCAGTCCCAGACGCTCGACCGGGGCCTGCGCATCCTCGAGCACCTCGCCACCGCGACCGCGCCCCAGCCCGTCGCCGAGGTCGCCGCCGCCGTCGGGCTGCACCGCTCCATCGCCTACCGCCTGCTGCGGACCCTGGAGGACCACCAGCTCGTCGAGCGCGACACCGCCGGCCGCTTCCGCCTGGGCCTCGGGATGGCCGCGCTCGCCCGCGGGGTGCGCACCGACCTGCAGGCCGCCGCCCTCCCCCGCCTCGACGCCCTCGCCGCCGAGCTGGGCATGACGGCGTTCCTCGTCGTCCGGGCCGGCGACGAGGCGGTGACCGTGGTGACCGTGGAGCCGCACGACACCGCCGCCCACGTGGCCTACCGGCCCGGCACCCGCCACCCCGTGGACCGCGGCGCCCCGGGGCTGGCCCTGCTCCTGCCCCAGCCGCCCTCCCCCGGCGACCGCGCCGAGCTCGTCGAGGCCCGCCGGCTGGGCTGGGCGAGCTCGCACGGCGAGGTGGTCCCCGGCCTGCGCTCCGTCGCGGCGCCCGTCCTCGGTCCCGACGGTGGCGCCCGCGCCGCGATCGCCGTGGTCTACGTCGACGACGGCGCCGACACCGACCGGCTGGGTCGCACCGTGGCCGCCGCGGCCGCGCAGGTCGCCGCCGCCCTGCGCTGACCCGCCGGTCCCGGGCGGGCCCGGGAACCGCGGACCTGGAGGACCGGCCCACGGGGTTGTGTCCCGGACCACGCACGCCTACGCTCCCACCAGTAAACGAACGCGCCGTTCGGATAGCGAGCACCGGGAGCAGCCCATGACCGCCAAGCCCTTCGCCTCCTCCGCCGACCTCGGCGTCAAGGAGCAGACCCTCGAGGTGCTCGCCGACGGCGTGTACGCGCTGACCGCCGAGGGCGACCCGAACCTCGGCGCCATCGAGGGCGAGGACTTCCTCGTCTGCTTCGAGGCGCTGGCCACCCCGGTCGCCGCCCGCCGCTGGCTGGCCCGGCTGCGCGAGCACACCGACAAGCCGGTGCGGTACCTGGTGCTCAGCCACTACCACGCCGTCCGGGTGCTGGGCGCCAGCGCCTTCGACGCCGAGGTGATCGTCAGCTCCGAGCAGACCCGGGACCTCATCGCCGAGCGCGGCCGGCAGGACTGGGAGAGCGAGTACGGCCGGATGCCGCGGCTGTTCGAGGAGCCCGAGTCCATCCCCGGCCTGACCTGGCCCACCATGACCTTCCGCGACCGGCTGACCGTCGAGCTCGGCGGCGACCGCGGCGAGCTGGTGCTGGAGTTCCTCGGCCGCGGCCACACCGAGGGCGACATCGTCGCCTGGCTGCCGAAGCAGGAGATCGTCTTCGCCGGTGACCTGGTCGAGTCCCAGGCCGCGCTCTACACCGGTGACGCGTTCCACCTCGACTGGGCCGCCGGCACCCTCGACCGGGTGAAGGCGCTCGGCGCCCGGCAGCTCGTCGGCGGCCGCGGGCGGATCGCGCGCGGCCGCGAGGAGGTCGACGCCGCGATCGAGCAGACCCGCGACTTCCTGCTCACCATGCAGCGCACCGTCGGCGACGTGCACCGCGCCGGCGGCACCCTCAAGCAGGCCTTCGAGGCCACCCACGCCGCGCTGGCTCCGCGGTACGGCTCCTGGCCGATCTTCGAGCACTGCCTGCCCTTCGACGTCTCCCGGCTGTGGGACGAGTTCTCCGGGGTCGAGCGCCCGGTCATCTGGACCGCCGAGCGCGACCGCGCCGTGTGGGACCAGCTGCAGGGCTGAGCCGACGGGACCACCGCGATGACCACCTCCCCCGACACGCCGGTGCTGGTCCTGGGCGCCGGCCCGGTCGGCCAGACCGCCGCGCTGCTGCTGGCCCGCTGGGGCCTGCCGGTCGTCGTCCTCGACGCGCGGGCCGAGCGCGACCCGGTCGGGTCCAAGGCCATCTGCCAGCAGCGCGACGTCCTCGACGTGTGGGACGCCGTCGGCGTCGGCGCGGAGGTCGCCCGCCGCGGGGTCACCTGGACCACCGCCCGCACCTTCCACCGGGACCGGGAGCTGTTCTCCTTCACCTTCGCCGACCGCGGCCGCTCCCCCTTCCCGCCGTTCGTCAACGTCTCGCAGTGCGAGACCGAGGCGCTGCTCGACGAGCGCATCGCCGCCACCCCGCTGGTCGACGTCCGCTGGGGCCACCGGGTCACCGGTCTCGAGCAGGACGGCTCCGCCGACGGGACCGGTGGCGTGACCGTCACCTGCGCGACCGCCGACGGCGAGGTGCGGCTGACCGGCTCGCACGCCGTCGCCTGTCCCGGTCCGCGCAGCGACGCCGTCCGCTCGATGCTCGGGCTGTCCTTCCCCGGCGAGTCGTTCGCCGACTCCTTCCTGATCTGCGACATCCGCACCGACCTGCCCGGCTGGGAGACCGAGCGGCGCTTCTACTTCGACCCGGAGTGGAACCCCGGCCGCCAGGTGCTCATCCACCCCTGCCCGGACTCGACCTTCCGCATCGACTGGCAGGTGCCGCCGGACTTCGACCTCGCCGCCGAGGAGGCCGGGGGCGCCCTGGACCGGCGCATCCGCCAGGTGATCGGCGACCGCCCCTACGAGGTCGTCTGGAAGTCGGTCTACCGCTTCCACTCCCGACTGGTCGACCGGATGCGCGTCGGGCGGGTGCTGGTCGCCGGCGACGCGGCGCACCTGGTCAGCCCGTTCGGTGCCCGCGGCCTGAACTCCGGCGTGCTGGACGCCGAGAACGCCGCCTGGAAGATCGCCTTCGTCCGCCGCGGCTGGGCGCCGGAGGAGCTGCTGGAGAGCTACCACGACGAACGGCACGCCGCGGCGCAGGAGAACATCGACGTCACCACCGCGACGATGCGCTTCCTGGTGCCGGGCACCGAGGCCGACGCCCGCCACCGGCTCGACGTCCTCGAGCGGGCCGCCGACGACCCGGCGGCGCGCGCCCAGGTCGACTCCGGCCGGCTGGCCGAGCCCTTCTGGTACGTCGACTCCCCGCTCACCACCCCCGACCCGGCCCGCCCGTTCCCGGGCCGCCCGGCCCGCGGCGACGTCCCGGTGCCCGCCCCCGGCGTGCTGGTGCCCGACTGCCCGGTCACCGTGCCCGGCCGGACCGACGTGGTCCGGCTGCGGCAGCTGGCCCGCGAGGGCGTCACCGTCCTGCTCGGCGACGACGCGCCCGTGCCCGACCTGGCCGGCCTCGGCGACCTCCCGGTGGCCGTCCACCGCCTGGCCGACCTGGACCCGACCCCGGTCCTGCGCGAGGCTCTGGGCGCCCGTCCCGGCGAGGTGTGGGTCCTGCGACCGGACGCCCACGTCGCCGCCGTCCTCACCCGCGGCGCGGACGTCGCCGCCGCGGTCGCCCGGGCCCTCGCCCGCCCTGTCCCCGTCCCGGCCTAGACCAGGAGGCACCCCCGATGGCGTTCTACCGGCAGGTGGGCGAGGTCCCGCCCAAGCGGCACACCCAGTTCCGCCGCCCCGACGGCGGCCTCTACTCCGAGGAGCTGGTCGGCGAGGAGGGCTTCTCCAGCGACTCCTCGCTGCTGTACCACCGCGGCGTCCCCTCGGCGATCGTCGACGCCCGCCCCTGGGAGCTGCCCGACCAGACCCTGACCCCCAACGCGCCGCTGGTCCCGCGGCACCTGAGGCTGCACGACCTGTTCCCGGGCGAGGAGCACAAGGCCACCGACCCGGTCACCGGCCGGCGGCTGGTGCTCGGCAACGGCGACGTCCGCATCTCCTACGCCGTGTCGTCGCTGACCAGCCCGTACTACCGCAACGCCACCGGCGACGAGTGCGTCTACGTCGAGCGCGGCAGCGCCACCGTGGAGACCACCTTCGGCGTGCTCGAGGTCGGCCAGGGCGACTACCTGGTCCTGCCGCGGACCACCACGCACCGCTGGATCCCCACCGGTCCCGAGCCGCTGCGCACCTACGCGATCGAGGCCAACAGCCACATCGCCCCGCCCAAGCGCTACCTGTCGAAGTACGGGCAGTTCCTCGAACACGCGCCCTACTGCGAGCGCGACCTGCGGGCACCGGCCGAGCCGCTGCTGGGCGAGGGCACCGACGTCGAGATCTACGTCAAGCACCGCGGTGCCGGCCCCGGCGGGCTCGCCGGCACCGTCCACGTCGTCCCGGAGCACCCCTTCGACGTCGTCGGCTGGGACGGCTGCCTCTACCCCTACGCCTTCAACGTCGCCGACTTCGAGCCGATCACCGGCCGCGTGCACCAGCCGCCGCCGGTGCACCAGGTGTTCGAGGGCGCCAACTTCGTGATCTGCAACTTCGTGCCGCGGAAGGTCGACTACCACCCGCAGGCGGTGCCGGTGCCCTACTACCACTCCAACGTCGACAGCGACGAGATCATGTTCTACGTCGACGGCGACTACGAGGCCCGCAAGGGCTCGGGCATCGGCAAGGGCTCGATCTCGGTGCACCCCGGCGGGCACAGCCACGGCCCGCAGCCGGGCGCGGTGGAGCGCTCGCTGGGCGCGGAGTACTTCGACGAGCTCGCCGTCATGGTCGACACCTTCCGCCCCCTCGACCTCGGCGAGGCCGGCCTGGCCGCCGACGACGGGAAGTACGCCTGGACCTGGTCGGGCCGGGGCCCCTCGGCATGACGGGCCTGTTCACCGGGCTCCTCGACGACGCCGCGCTGTTCCCGCCCGGCGACGCGCCGATGGCCGCCGCCGTGCCGGCGCACCGCGAGCTGCGGGCCCGGCTCGGGGACCTGGTGGGGCCGTTCGTGGTCCCCGCCGCCCGGCTCGACGAGCTGGCCGCACACCTCGACGACGGCGAGGGGTTCGGCGTCTCCCTGATTGCGGCGGCCGGCGACCTGCCCGCCGCCACGACCCGGGTCGACGCCGACCCGCGGCTGCGGCTGGCCGCCGTCGAGGTGCCGGTCGTCGCCGACGCGGGCGCCGCGCGGGAGGCGCTCGCCGCGGCCGCCACAGTGGTGCCCGCGGGCGTCCCGGTGGCCGTCGAGGTGCCGCGCACCGCCGGCCGCGACGCGGTCCTCGACGTGCTCGCCGGCACCGGCGCCCGCGCCAAGCTGCGCACCGGCGGCCTGCGGGCCGACCTGTTCCCCTCCGCGGGCGAGCTCGCCGGCACGCTGGCCGCCTGCGTCGCCCGCGGCGTCGCGGTCAAGTGCACCGCCGGCCTGCACGCCGCGCTGCCGCACACCGACCCGGCCACCGGCTCCGCCCACCACGGCTTCCTCACCGTGCTCCTGGCGGCCGACGCGCTGGCCTCGGGGGCGAGCGCGGAGGCCGCCGCGGCGGAACTGGTCCGCACCGACCCCGCCGCCGTGGCCGGTGCGGTGCGCGGCTGGCCGGCCGACCGTGCCGCCCGCGCCCGCGCCGTGTTCACCTCCTTCGGCACCTGCAGCGTGCTCGAGCCGGTCGACGACCTCGTCGCCCTCGGGCTGCTCCCCTCCCTCGACAGGACCTCTGCATGAGCTGGCTCGACCTGCCCGACGACACCGGCTTCGGCGTCGACAACCTCCCCCACGGCGTCTTCTCCACGCCCGGCACCGCGCCGCGCACCGGGGTCGCCGTCGGCGACGCCGTGCTCGACCTCGCCGCGGCCACCGGCGACGAGGTGCACGCCACCGGCTCGCTCAACGCCTTCCTGGCACGCGGGCCGCGGGCCTGGGCGGACCTGCGGGCGCAGCTGACCGGGTGGCTCACCGACGAGGCACACCGCGCCCGGGTGGAGCCGCACCTGGTGCCGCGGTCGGAGGTGACGCTGCACCTGCCGGTCGAGGTCGCCGACTACGTCGACTTCTACAGCTCCCGGCACCACGCCGAGAACCTCGGCCGGATGTTCCGGCCCGACTCCCCGCCGCTGACGCCGAACTGGCAGCACCTGCCCATCGGCTACCACGGCCGCGCCGGCACCGTCGCCGTCTCCGGGACGCCGGTGGTGCGACCGAGCGGGCAGCGCAAGGGCCCCGCCGACGACGCCCCGACCTTCGGCCCCTCGCAGCGCCTCGACATCGAGGCCGAGGTCGGCTTCGTCGTCGGGACCGGCTCCGAGCTGGGCGCGCCGGTGCCGCTGGACGCCTTCGCCGACCACGTCTTCGGCGTCTGCCTGGTCAACGACTGGTCGGCGCGGGACATCCAGTCCTGGGAGTACGTGCCGCTGGGGCCCTTCCTCGGCAAGAGCTTCCTCACCTCGGTGTCCCCCTGGGTGGTGCCGCTGGCGGCCCTGGAGGCCGCGCGGGTGGCCCCGCCGGCCCGGGACGTGGCGCTGCTGCCCTACCTCGACGACGCCGGCACGCCGCCCTGGGGGCTCGACATCGCGATCGAGGTCCGCCTCAACGGGGAGCTCGTGTCCTGCCCGCCGTTCGACCTCGTGTACTGGACCGCCGCCCAGCAGCTGGCCCACACCACGGTCAACGGCGCCTCGCTGCGCACCGGCGACCTGTTCGCCTCCGGCACCGTCTCCGGCCCGGCGAGGGACCAGCGCGGCTCGTTCATCGAGCTCTCCTGGGGCGGGGAGGAGCCACTCACCCTCGCCGACGGCTCCACCCGCACCTTCCTCCAGGACGGCGACGTCGTCACCCTCACCGCCACCGCACCGGGCACCGGCGGCGGCCGGATCTCCCTCGGCGAGGTCACCGGCCGCGTCGAGCCCTCCTCCCTGCCCTGACCCACACCCCCTGTCACCACCCGCCCGACCCGGGCACGTCCGCGGACGTGCCCGAGCCACCCCGCCGAGAGAGGAGTCCCCGTGCCCATCACCACCAAGGTGTCGCTGGTCCGCCAGGCCCCCGGCACGTACGAGACCGCCACCGTCGAGCTCGACGACCCCCGCCAGGGCGAGGTGACCGTCAAGATCGCCGCGTCCGGCCTCTGCCACTCCGACGACCACGTCGCCACCGGGGACGTCCCGGTCGGCATCTACCCGTTCGTCGGCGGCCACGAGGGTGCCGGCGTGGTCACCGCCGTCGGGCCGAACACCCCCGGCTTCGAGGTCGGCGACCACGTCGTCTTCTCGTTCCTGCCCGCCTGCGGGAAGTGCGAGTTCTGCGCGCAGGGGATGAGCAACCTGTGCGACCTGGGCGCCTCGCTGCTCACCGGCGCCCGCGCCGACGACCCGACGAGCTTCCGGATGAGCGAGAACGGACAGCCGGTGGGCCAGCAGTGCGGCATCTCCACGTTCGCCGAGTACACGACCGCCTCCGTCGACTCCGTCATCAGGATCGACGAGGACATCCCGCTCAAGGCCGCCGCGCTGGTCGGCTGCGGCGTGCCCACCGGCTTCGGCTCGGCGGTCAACTCCGCGAACATCGAGCCGGGCGCCACCGTGATCGTCATGGGGATCGGCGGGATCGGCGCCAACGCCCTGCAGGGCGCGGTGCACGCCGGCGCGACGACGGTCATCGCCGTGGACCCGGTGGCGGCCAAGGCGGAGTGGGCGCAGCAGTTCGGCGCCACCCACTTCTTCGAGGGCATCGACGAGGCGGCCGAGTACGCCCGGTCGATCACCAACGGGCAGGGCGCCGACGCCACGATCGTCACCGTCGGCGTCGTCCAGGGCGAGCACGTGGCCCAGGCGCTGGCCAGCGTCCGCAAGGCCGGCACCGTGGTGCTGACCGGCCTGGGCGACCTCACCGCCGTCGGCGCGCCCATCTCCCTCGGCGACCTCACGCTCATGCAGAAGCGGCTGCAGGGCTCGCTGTTCGGCGAGTCCAACCCCCGCCACGACGTGCCCAACCTGCTGCGCATGTACCAGGCCGGCCAGCTCAAGCTCGACGAGCTGGTGACCAAGGAGTACACGCTCGACGAGGTGGCGCAGGCCTACGAGGACATGCACGCCGGCCGCAACATCCGCGGCGTCGTCGTCTTCGACTAGCCGAGCAGCGGGCCCAGGCGGCGGGCGAACCCCTCCGCCAGGCCGGCGGAGGCGGCCAGCGCGGCGGGGGCGGCGCCCCGGACGGTGACGACGACGGCGGCCACCAGCGCCCCCGCCGGCGCCCGCACGGGGACCGCCGCGCACGTCAGGTCCTCGTGCACCTGCCCCGCCTGCACCGCCCACCCGCGCCGGCGGGTCTCGCGCAGCTCGGCGTCGAGGTCGGCCGGCCGCACGACGGTCCGGTCGGTGAGGCGGTGCAGCCGGGCGGGGCTGAGGACCTCCTGCCAGTCGGCCTGCTCGGCCAGCAGCAGCTTCCCGGGCGCGGAGGCGTGCAGGTGGCGCTCGACGAGCTCCGGGGCCTGCAGCGGGTGGTCGGGGTCGACGTCGGCGCAGTGCAGCGTCGAGGACGTGCACAGCACCAGGTGGACGCCCCAGCGCACCTGGCCGCGCAGCTCGGCGACCACCTCGCGGGCCGCGGTGCACAGCGGCGCGGTGGCCGCGGCGCCGGTGAGCCGGGCGGCCTTGCGGCCCATCGCGAAGCCGTGCAGGTCGGGCAGCCGCACCAGGTACTCCTCCCCCACCAGCAGGTTGAGCAGCCGGTAGGTGGTCGCCGGCGGGAGCCCGAGCTCGTCGGCGACCTCCTTCGCCGTCACGCCGGCCCCGACCCGGGCCACCGTCTCGAGGATGGCCAGCGCGCTCTGGACGGCCTTGGGCTGACGCCCGGTGAGCCCCCGGTCGATGGCCGTCATCGCGGCGGCTCGGCCGCGACGCTGCCCGGGAGCACGCTGCTGGCCGTGGCCTGGTCGTACACGCCGACCGCGCGCAGCCGCTCCGGGCTGCGCCACCGCAGCCACCGCGCCCACGCCACCCCGGGCGCCAGTGCGGCGAGGAAGACCGTCGCCGTCGCCTCGCCGTCCCACCGCGCGGCCCCGGCGACGGCGACCAGCAGCCCGGCCAGGCCCACCGCCGCGGCCAGCACGCCACCGAGCAGCGGGAGCACGGTGAGCTCCCCGATCCGGCGCAGGAACAGCGGCATCGCCAGGCACGCCAGCACGTAGGCGACCAGGTAGCCGAAGGCCGAGACGGTCAGCGAGCCGACCAGCACCGACAGCGGCCGGGCCCCGAGGGCGAGCGCGACGACCGGCACGCCGACGACCGCCGGCACCACCAGGGCCAGCGCCCGGTGCGGGGTCTCGAACCGGCGGTGGGTGCGGCCCAGGGTCCGCGGCAGCACCTCCTCGCGGGCCATCGAGAACAGCACCCGCCCGAGCGCGTTGGTCGAGCCGGTGACGCAGGCGAAGAACGACGCGGCGATGCCCAGGTCCAGCAGCCGGCGCAGGGGCAGCAGGCCGTTGCGGTCGGCGAGCTCGGCCACCGGCACCGGGCTGGTGAGCACGTCCAGCGGAGCGGCGCGCAGGAGCACCACCTGCGCGACCGCGGCGGCGAACACCAGCACCCCCGCCACGGCCGGGGTCCACAGCACCGCGCGGGGGACGGCGACGAGCGGGCGGCGCGCCTCCACCCCGAGCACGGCGGCGCTCTCGAAGCCCATGAACGCGGTGACGCCGAGCACCACGCCCACGGCCAGCCCACCCCAGTGCAGCGGCGCGTCGACGACGGGCGCCGCGGTGTCGGGGGCCCCGCGGGCGACCACCAGCAGCACCCCGAGCACGACGACGACCAGCAGCACCGACACGACCTCGAGGACCAGGGCGACCCGGGCCGACAGCCGGATGCCGCGCACCGCGAAGGTGGCGGCCAGCAGCCCGAGCCCGCCGGCCAGCAGGGCGACGACCGACGGCGTCGGCTCGAGTCCGACCAGCCCGGCGCCGTAGAGCGCCGAGCCGACCAGGGCCGACATCGCGACGGCGGCGTAGCCGATGAGCAGCGCCCAGCCGCCGACCAGCGCGCCGACCGGGCCGAGGCCCTTCGCGGTGTAGCTGTACGTGCCGCCCACCGCGGCCATCCGGCGCCCGAACTGGGTGAGGCACCAGCCGATGAGCAGCACCAGGGCGGTGGCGGCGACGAACGCCGGCAGGGTGGCCGCACCGGCCTCGACCAGCACGATCGAGGGGACGACGACCATCGCCGCCGTCGGGGCCAGCGCCGACACCGACTGGGCGAGCACCTCGGCGAAGCTGAGACGCCGCCGGCGCAGCCCCTCCACCGGCGACCGCGCGGGCAGCCGGACGGCGGTGCTGCGCTGCGCCATGCCACTCCCCTCGACTGCTGCGCGAGGGTAGGGCAGAGCGCGTGTCGTCGACGTCCTCCCCGAATGAGAAAACGTGACCGCCGTCTCCCGTTCGGTGTAACGAGAACGTTTCCGCGTCATGACGGCCGTGTAACCGCGCACCTCGCGGGCCGGGTCAGGCTCATCAGCCATCGCCCGTCCGCCCGGCAGCTCCCGGCTGCCGCCGCACCGGAGGTCGCCCATGGCCACCGTCTCCGACCCACCACCGGCCGCGCCGGCCACCGGCACCGCCGAGCGCCACCGGCTGACCGGCCGCCTCGGCGCCGGCGCCATCGTCTTCATGGTGGTGGCCGCCGCCGCGCCCCTGACGGTCATCGCCGGCTCGGTGCCCATCGGCATCGCCGCGGGCAACGGCGCGGGCTACCCCGCGATGTACGTCGTCGCGGCCGTCGTCCTGCTCTTCTTCGCCGTCGGCTTCACCGCCATGACCCGCCACGTGCCGAACGCCGGCGCGTTCTACTCCTACGTCGGCACCGGGCTCGGCCGCGGCGCCGGCCTGGGCAGCGCCCTCGTCGCGCTGATCAGCTACGTGACCGTGCAGGGCGCGGTCTACGGCTACGTCGGGTTCCTCCTCGACGACCTGGTCACCGGCTACGGCGGCCCGTCGCTGCCCTGGTGGCTGTGGACCGCCGTCGTCCTGGCCGTCACCGGCCTGCTCGGCTACCGGCACATCGAGCTGTCCAGCAGGGTGCTCGGGGTCCTGCTCGTCGCCGAGGTGGGCATCGTCCTGGTGCTCGACGCCGCGGTCGTCTTCCAGGGCGGCGGCGACGAGGGCCTGTCCACCGCGCTGCTGCAGCCCGCCGAGGTCCTCTCCGGCGCCCCCGGCATCGGGCTGATGTTCGCCATCGCCGGCTTCATCGGCTTCGAGGCGACCGCGATCTTCCGCGACGAGGCGCGCGACCCCGAGCGGACCATCCCCCGGGCGACCTACCTGGCGCTGGCCATCATCGGGGTCTTCTACACGCTGTCCTCCTGGGCCATCGTGAGTGCGTGGGGCGACAGCGCGATCGTCGACGCCGCGGCCGCCGACCCCGGCGGGATCGTGGTGGCGACGGCCGCGGACTACGTCGGCACGGCCGCGGCCGACGTCATGCAGGTGCTGTTCGTGACCAGCCTCTTCGCCGCGATCCTGTCGTTCCACAACGTGCTCTCGCGCTACGTCTTCTCCCTCGGCAACACCGGCGTCCTGCCCGTCGCCTGCGGGCGCAGCCACACCCGGCACGCCTCGCCGCACGTCGCCTCGCTGATCACCACCGCGGTCGGCGGCCTGCTGATGGCCGTGTGCGCCCTCGCCGGCCTCGACCCGGTGCTGGAGATCTTCACCTGGCTGGCCGGCATCGCCAGCGTCGGCATCGTCGTGCTGATGCTGCTGGCCTGCGTCGCCGTCGTCGTCTTCTTCCGCCGCACCGGGCTGGACCGGCGGCCGTGGCACACCCTGGTCGCCCCCGGCCTCGGCGCGGTCGGCCTGGCGCTGATCCTCGTGCTGCTCGTCCGCAACCTGCCGCTGCTCATGGGCGGCTCCACGGCGCTCGGCGTCGGCGCCGGCGTCCTGCTCGCCGTCGCCCTCGCCTCCGGCTGGCTGCTCGCCCGCGCCCGCCCCCACGCCGCCCGCGACCTCACCGCCGCCACCCCCGCCGACCACGCCCCGCAGATCTGAGGAGGAACCCGATGACCCTGACCGCCCCCCGCTCCACCGCCACCCACCCGCTGTCCCGGCTCACCGCCGAGGAGATCACCGCCGCCGCCGCGATCGTCCGCGACGCCGGTCTGGTGCAGGAGAGCTCCAAGTTCGTCTACGTCGGCCTGGTCGAGCCGCACAAGCGCGAGGTGCTCGCCTGGACCCCGGGCGACCCGGTCGAGCGGCGGGCGCGCGTGCTGCTGCTCGACCGCGCCACCGGCAACGGCCGCGACCTGACCGTCTCGATCACCGGCGGCACGGTCGTCGAGGACCTCGAGATCGACGGCGCCGCCGACGGCCAGGTACCGATCCTCGACGCCGAGTTCGAGGCCATCGAGCCGATCCTCGCCGCCGACGAGCGCTGGGTCGCGGCGATGGAGAAGCGCGGCCTGCAGGTGGCCGACGTGCGGGCCGTGCCGCTGTCGGCCGGCTCGTACTTCCCCGACGAGTCCGGGCACCGGATCGTGCGCGTCCTCGGCTTCCACCAGACCGACCCGGCCGACCTCCCCTGGGCGCACCCCGTCGACGGCGTCGTCGCCTACGTCGACATCACCCGCGGGGTCACCACCGCCGTGCACGACCACTTCGACCTGGCGGTCCCGGCCGAGCGCGCCGACCTCGACCAGGAGACCCACCCGCACGCGGTCCGCGACCTCAAGCCCATCGAGATCACCCAGCCCGAGGGCCCGAGCTTCACCGTCGAGGACGACGTCGTCCGCTGGGCCGGCTGGGAGTTCCGCGTCGGCTTCGACGCCCGCGAGGGCCTGGTCCTCCACCAGCTGTCCATCGACGGCCGCTCGGTGGTGCACCGCGCCTCGATCGCGGAGATGGTCGTGCCCTACGCCGACCCCTCGCCGGTGCGGTTCTGGCAGAACTACTTCGACGTCGGCGAGTACCTCTTCGCCCGCTACACCAACTCCCTCGAGCTGGGCTGCGACTGCCTGGGCGAGATCCACTACTTCGACGGCACCCTGGCCGACGAGGACGGGGCGCCGCGGACCATCCGCAACGCGATCTGCCTGCACGAGGAGGACTACGGCGTCGCCTGGAAGCACACCGACCTGTTCAACGGGATGGCCGAGACCCGGCGCTCGCGCCGCCTGGTGATCAGCTTCTTCACGACCATCGGCAACTACGACTACGGCTTCTACTGGTACCTCTACACCGACGGCACGATCCAGCTGGAGAGCAAGGCCACCGGCATCGTGTTCACCTCCGCCTACCGCGGGGAGGACCACCCCTACGCCACCGAGGTCGCCCCGGGGCTCGGCGCGCCGTTCCACCAGCACCTGTTCTCCGCCCGGCTGGACATGGCCGTGGACGGCACCGGCAACACCGTCCACGAGGTGGACGCCGTCCGGCTCCCGGTGAGCGACACCAACCCGTACGGCAACGCCTTCCAGCGGCGGCTGACCCCGCTCACCCGGGAGTCGGAGGCGCAGCGGGTCAGCGACGCGACGGTGGGGCGGACCTGGCACGTGGTCAACCCGTCGAGGACCAACCGGCTCGGGCAGCCCGTGGGCTACGCGCTGCACCCGCAGGCCTCGCCGGTGCTGCTCGCCGACGACGAGTCCTCGATCGCCCAGCGCGCGGCGTTCTCGACCAAGACCCTGTGGGTGACCGAGTACGACCCCGCCGAGCGCTATCCGGCCGGCGACTTCGTCAACCAGCACCCCGGCTCCGGCGGGCTGCCGTCCTTCGTCGCCGACGACGCCCCGCTGGAGGACACCGACGTCGTCCTCTGGCACACCTTCGGGCTCACCCACTTCCCGCGCCCGGAGGACTGGCCGGTCATGCCGACCGACTACACCGGCTTCACCCTCAAGCCGGTCGGCTTCTTCGACCGCAACCCCGCGCTCGGCCTGCCGCGGTCGACCTCGTCGCACTGCGCGTCGCACGGGTCGTGACGGCCGCTGCCGTCGCCGCCCGGCCGGGGGCACCCGCCCTCGGCCGGGCGGCCGCCGCCCTCGCCGTGGCCGGCGGCCTGGTGCACCTGCTGCTGCTCGACGTCACGTCCCTGGCCTCACTGGCCATGGCCGCGACGGCGGCGGTCTGCCTGCCCTGCGCGTGGCGGCTGTGGCGGCGGCCGAGCCGCTCGGCGTGGCAGGTGACCCTGCTGGCCGACGTCACGATGCTCGCCCTGCACGTGCAGCTGCTCGCCGGGCCGGCCGGCGGCGGCACGGGGCACGCGGCCCACTCCGGCGCGGCTCCCGGCGGCCTGGCGTGGACCGGGCTCGTGCTCGTCGCCGGGTCGCTGGCAGCCGGCGTCCTGGCCCTGGCCCGCGACCGCCGGACGGGGCCCCGGCGGGACCTGCTGCCGTCGGCCGGCACCCAGGGCTGAGCCGGCCGCAGGGGAGGTCGCGCCCGTGCCGGACCCACTGGACCTCGCGCTCGGCCTCGTCACGGCCGCGTCGTCGGCCTCGACCGCCCGCGCCACGGCCGACGAGGTCGTCGCCGAGCTCCGCGACCAGCACGGCGTCGCCGCCGTCGCGGTGCACGTCCGCGAGCCCCTGAGCGGGCGGCACCTCGCGCTCGCCTCCGACGGCTACCCGGGCCCGGTCCTCGACCACCTCGGCGGTCCGGGGTTCCTGGAGGACGACGTCGGCTACCGACTGCTGGTCACCGACCCCACCCGCCGGGCGCGGTGCTGGCGCGACGTGGAGGGCTACACGTCCACGCCGTCGGTGCGCGACGTCTTCGGCCCGGCGGGGTTCTGCGGCGGGGCCACCGCACGGCTGGTCACCCGGGACGGCCGCTGGACCGGTGACCTGCACGTCAGCGCGAGGACCGAGGCCGGCCCCGCACCCGACGTGGTCGCCGCGCTGCACCACGCCGCGCCCGCCCTGGCCGCCGCGGTGGACGGCACCCGCTGGCTCGGTGTGCTCTCCACGGCCCTCTCCCCGGGCGAGGCGGCCTGCCTGGTCCCCCGGGAGGGCGGGCCGCCGCACCCGCTGCCCGGCCGCGTCCCCCTGCCGGTCGACCCCGGGCTGCTGCGCGCCGTGCGGGCCCGGCGCCGGGACGAGGCGGACGGCACCTGGTACTGGCGCGGCCCGCCGGGCTGGTACCGCGTGCGGCTGCTCGCGGTCGCCGGCGGGACCCTGGTCGCCGGCCGGCCCGGGGACCTGCCGGGCGGACTGACGCCCCGCGAGCTCGAGGTCCTCTCGCTGCTCGCCGAGGGGGCGTCCAACCACGCGCTGGCGCGCCGCCTGGGCATCAGCGAGCGGACGGCCGCCCACCACGTCGAGCACGTCCTGGCCAAGTGCGGGGCACCCAGCCGGGCCGCGGCCGCGGCCCGCGCGGTGCGCGACGGCTGGCGGCTGCTGCCCGGCTGAGTGCCCGGCTGAGCGCCCGGCTGAGTGCCCGGCTGAGTGCCCGTCCGTGCCGGGTGCCCCTGCGTCAGGCCGTCGGCACGGCGTCCACCACCGGCGACAGGGCGTCGACGACGTCCTTCTGGTGCGGCTGCAGGTCCATGCCGCCGATCGCCGACAGGAAGTCGAGGAACGGGTCCTCGACCCCGGTGCGGACACCGCTGAGCTGCTCGATGGTCGCCAGCCCGCAGAAGGGCACGTACGCCGCGGAGTAGCCGCCCTCGTGGACGACGAGCAGCCGCCCGCCGGCGGTCTCGGCGGCGACGTCGCCGACCATGCGGGTCATCTCCCGGTAGGCGTCGGAGTGGAGCATCTGCCGGCCCAGGGGGTCCAGCGCGCTGCTGTCGAAACCGGACGCCACGAACACGAACTCCGGGGCGAAGCGCCGCAGCGCCGGGACCACCAGGGTCTCCATCGCGTACAGGTAGCCGCCGACGCCCGTGCCGGGCGGCAGCGGGACGTTCAGGTTCGTCCCCGCCCCCGCGCCCTCCCCCGTCTCGTCGCCGGCGCCGCTCTCGTGCGGGTAGTAGGAGTCCTGGTGGAGCGAGACGGTGAGCACGTCGGCGTCGCCGTAGAAGGCCTGCTGGGTGCCGTTGCCGTGGTGGACGTCCCAGTCGACGACCGCGATCCGGCCCACGCCGTGCACCGCCTGCAGGTGGCGGGCGGCGATCGCCACGTTGCCGAACATGCAGAACCCGCGGCCGCGGTCGCGCTCGGCGTGGTGGCCCGGCGGGCGCACCAGCGCGTAGGCGTTGTCGACGGTCCGGGCGTGCACGGCCTCGGCGGCGACGACGGCCCCGCCCGCGGCGAGGCGGGCGATGTCGTAGCCGCCCGGGCCGAACGGGACCAGCTCCCCGGCGTCACCGCCACCGGCGGCCGACATCTCCTCCATGCGCCGCACGTACTCCTCGTCGTGCACGCGGCAGAGCTCCTCGACCGTGGCCGGCCGGGCGTCGAGCCACTGCAGCCGCTTGGACAGCCCCGAGGCGTCGAGCAGGTTCTTCAGCCGGCGCTTGGTGCGCGGGTTCTCCGCGTGCTCGTCCGGCTCGATCCACCCCCCGGCGGGGATGAAGGCCCCGGCCGAGCGGGTGTCCCACCACATGTACTTCTCGTCCCACAGCGCACCGGTCGCCATCGCCGTCTCCTCCCGACTGGGGCCCCTCCCCGGGCAGGAGACAACCCCGGGGCGGCCGGGTCCTCAATGGGCGCTTGTGCCCATCCCCCCGGTGCGCGCCGCACCTTGTCCGCCCGCCGGGCCGACACGAGACTCGCGGGGTGAGCAGCCGACCGCCGGGGACCGTCCCCCCGCTGTCCGACGCGGAGACCCTCGCGCTGGTCGACCCGGTCACCTACGAGACCGGCCCGCCGTTCGACCTGCTGCGCCGGCTGCGCGCGCAGACCCCGGTCGTGTGGGTCGAGGAGCCGGCACTGCACGGCCAGCCGGCCGGTCCCGGCTTCTGGCTGGTGCTGCGGCACGCCGACGTGGAGCGGGTGCTGCGCGACCCGGCGACGTTCTCCTCGTGGCTGGGCGCCACCCAGGTCCGCGACGCCGCCGACCTCGCGTGGGTGCGCCGGATGATGCTCAACACCGACCCGCCCGACCACTCGCGGCTGCGGCGGCTGCTGTCGCGCTCGTTCACCCCGCGCGCGGTCGCCGCGCTGACGGAGGCGATCGAGGCCGCAGCGGCCGGCCTGGTCGAGCGCACGGTGGACGGCGCCGCCGAGGGCCGGTGCGACTTCGCCAAGGACGTCGCCGCCGACCTGCCGCTGCTCACCCTCGCCGACGTGCTCGGGGTGCCCGCCGAGGACCGCTGGCTGATGTTCGACTGGTCCAACCGGGTGATCGGCTGGCAGGACCCCGACTACGCCACGTCGGCCGCCTTCGACGGCACCGGCGGGACGGCGATGGCGCGGGAGGCGCTGGCGCTGCGTCCGGCGCCCGGCCCGGACGGGCGGATGCCCGACCCGCGCACCCGCGCCGGCATGCCCGACCTCTACGCCTACGCCCGGCTGCTGGCCGAGGAGAAGCGCCGGGCACCGGGCGCCGACGTCATGTCGGTCCTGCTGGCGCAGGTCGACGACGACGGCGGCCAGGTGAGCACGGAGGAGTTCGAGAACCTGTTCTGGCTCTTCGCCGTCGCGGGCAACGAGACGCTGCGCAACGGCCTGCCGGGCGGGCTGATCGCGCTGCTGCAGCACCCCGAGCAGCTGGCCGCGGTGCGCGCCGACCCGTCGCTGCTGCCCGGCGCGGTCGAGGAGGTGCTGCGCTGGTGGACCCCGGTCATGGTGTTCCGCCGCACCGCCACGACCGACGTCGACCTGGCCGGCGTGCGCGTCTCGGCCGGGGACAAGGTGGTCGTGTCGTTCACCTCGGCCAACCGCGACGAGGCCGTGTTCGCCGACCCCGACCGCTTCGACGTCGGCCGCGCCCCCAACCCGCACCTGTCCTTCGGCCACGGCCCGCACTTCTGCCTCGGGGCGCAGCTGGCCCGCGTGCAGATGCGCGCGCTGTTCGCCGAGCTGCTGCGGCGGACGCGCACCGTGCAGCTCGACGGGCCCCCGGCGCTGCTGCGGTCGAACTTCCAGCGCGGGGTCAAGCGGCTGCCGATCCGCTGGGCAGCCGCCTGACCCCGGGACGCCTCAGCTGCCCGCGGCCACCGGCGGCCAGGTCTTCGCGACCATGGTCAGCACGTCGTAGGTGGCCACCGGCGTCCCCTCGCCGTTGACGACGACGGCGTCCCAGCGCACCTCGCCGTGGTCGGCGCCGCCGCGCGGGGTGATCTGCTTGGCCGTCAGCGTCACCGTCAGCTCCTCCCCCGGCTTGACCGGGGTGAGGAACCGCAGGTCGTCCACGCCGTAGTTGGCCAGCACCGGGCCCGGGTCGGGGTCGACGAACAGCCCCGCCGCCCAGGACACGATCAGGTAGCCGTGCGCGACCCGGCCGCCGAAGAGCGGGTTGGCGCGCGCGGCCTCCTCGTCCGTGTGGGCGTAGAAGGTGTCGCCGGTGAACTCGGCGAAGTGCTCGATGTCGGCGAGCGTCACCGGGCGCGGGCCGGCGGTGACCGAGTCGCCGATGCGCAGCTCGGCCAGCGACTTGCGGAACGGGTGGACGCCGTCGTCGCGCCGCTGCGCGCCGGTCACCCAGCGGCCGCCGATGGCCGTCAGCGCGTCGGGCGAGGCCTGCACGGCGGTGCGCTGCATGTGGTGCAGCACGCCGCGGATGCCGCCGAGCTCCTCACCGCCGCCGGCGCGGCCGGGGCCGCCGTGCACCAGCACCGGGAGCGGCGAGCCGTGGCCGGTGTTCTCCCCGGCGTCGTCGCGGTCGAGCACGAGGATCCGGCCGTGCGCGTGCGCGGCGCCGAGCACGAAGGCCCGCGCGAACTCCCGGTCGTGGGTGACCACCGAGCCGACCAGGCTGCCCTGCCCGCGCGCGGCCAGCTCGACCGCCTGAGCCACCCCGTCGTAGGGCAGCACGGTGCTGACCGGGCCGAACGCCTCGACGTCGTGCGGCTCGGCGGCGGCCGGGTCGTCGCAGCGCAGCAGCAGCGGCGGGAGGAACGCGCCGCGGTCGCGGTCGGCGCCCACCACGTCGAAGTGCTCGGGGTCGCCGGCCACCAGCTCGGCGACCCCGCGCAGCGCCTTGAGCGCGCGCAGCACCTCCTCGCACTGGTCGAGGCTCGCCAGCGCGCCCATCGTCACGCCGTCGGCCCCCGGCGCGCCGACGACGACCTGCGCCAGCCGCTCGCGGGTGGCCTCGACCACGTCGTCGACCAGCTCCCGCGGCACGAGGGCGCGGCGGATCGCGGTGCACTTCTGGCCGGCCTTGACCGTCATCTCGGTGACCAGCTGGTCGACGAACAGCCCGAACTCGGGGGTCTCCGGCGTCGCGTCGGGGCCGAGCACCGAGCAGTTGAGCGAGTCTGCCTCGGCGTTGAACCGCACCGAGTTGGCCACGACCGCAGGGTGGCTGCGCAGCTTGCGGGCGGTCGCCGCCGAGCCGGTGAAGAAGACGAGGTCCTGCCCGGCCAGCCCGTCGAGCAGCCCGGCGGGGCTGCCGGCCAGCAACTGCACCGACCCCTCGGGCAGCAGCCCGGACCCGACGATCGCGCGGACCACGGCCTCGGTCAGGTAGGCGGTCTGGCCGGCCGGCTTGACGATCGTCGGCACGCCGGCGAGGAAGGCCGGCGCCAGCTTCTCCAGGAACCCCCACACGGGGAAGTTGAAGGCGTTGACCTGCACCGCGACCCCGCGCAACGGCGTGTACAGGTGCTGGCCGGCGAAGGTGCCCCGCCGGCCCAGCGGCTCGACCGCGCCGTCGAGGACGACCGTGTCGTCGGGCAGCTCGCGGCGGCCCTTGCTCGCGTAGGACAGCAGCGTGCCGAAGCCGCCGTCGACGTCGACGGCGCTGTCGCCGTCGGTGGCGCCGGTGCGCCGGGACAGCGCGTAGAAGGCGTCCTTGTCGGCCATCAGCCGCAGGCCCAGCTGCTTGAGCAGCCCGGCGCGCTGGTGGAAGGTCAGCTCCCGCAGCGCCGGGCCGCCGACGGTGCGGGCGTGGTCGAGCATCGCGGCGACGTCGAGGCCGGTGCTGCTGATCCGGGCGACGGTCTCGCCGGTGACGGCGTCGGCGATCGGCGTGCCCTCGTCGGGCGCGGCGTACCACCGGCCGGCGGCGTAGCTCTCGAGCAGGGGTGCGGTCATGCGGGTCTCCAGGGGTCAGCGGGCCCGCAGGCCCTCGAAGGTGGTGGTGACGAGCGCGTCGGCCAGGGCGTCGACCGAGAGGCTGCCGCCCGGGCGGTACCACTCGGTGAGCGAGTTGACGGTGCCGAACAGCAGCCGGCTGGTGACGGCGGGGTCGACGTCGGGGCGCACGTCGCCCTCCTCCTCGGCGGCGCGCACCAGGTCGGTGACGACGCGGTCGAACTCGCGGCGCCGCTGTAGCGCCGCCTGCTCGACCGGGGAGTTCCCGCGCACCCGCAGCAGCAGGGTGACGAACGGCAGCTCGGCGGCCAGCACCCGCACCGACCCGCGCACGACGTGCTCGAGCCGGTCGATGGCCGGGCCGGTGGTGGCCGCGGGCTCCTCGGTGACGGCGAACAGGGCGTCGAGCGCGCGGTCGAGGGCCAGCCGCAGCAGCTCGACCTTGCTGGTCACGTGGTGGTAGATCGCCGACTTGGTGACCCCGAGCCGCGCGGCCAGCTCCTCCATGCTCGTGGCGTCGTAGCCGCGCTCGTTGAACACCGCGACGGCGACGTCGAGCAGGCTGTCCAGCGAGTGCCCGGGCCGCCCGCGCCGCACCCGGGTCTCGGTCACGCCCTCGCCCGGGAGTCGACCATCCGCTGCAGCTTGCCCATCGACCGCGGCAGCGTCTCCGGGTCCACCACGAGGACCTCGACGCTCGAGCCGACGGTCTCCTTGACGCCCTCGGCGACCTCCCGGGCCGCCGCGTCCCGCCGCTCGGCCGGGCAGTCGGGCCGGGCCTCGACCCGGACGACGAGGTGGTCGAGCCGGCCACGGGTGACCAGCTCCAGCCCGAAGTGCGGCGAGAGCCCCGGGGTGCGCAGCACGACCTCCTCGATCTGGGTGGGGAAGAGGTTCACGCCGCGCAGGATGATCATGTCGTCGGTGCGGCCGGTGACCTTCTCCATCCGCCGCATGCCCGGCCGGGCCGTGCCGGGCAGCAGCCGGGTGAGGTCGCGGGTGCGGTAGCGGACGACCGGCATGGCCTCCTTGGTCAGCGACGTGAACACCAGCTCGCCGACCTCGCCCTCGGGCAGGACCTCGCCGGTGACCGGGTCGATGACCTCCGGGTAGAAGTGGTCCTCCCAGACGTGCAGGCCGTCCTTGGTCTCCACACACTCCTGGGCGACGCCGGGGCCCATGACCTCCGACAGGCCGTAGATGTCGACGGCCTGGATGTCGAGGCGCTCCTCCATCTCCCGGCGCATCTGCTCGGTCCACGGCTCGGCGCCGAAGATCCCGACCTCGAGGCTGCTGGCCCGCGGGTCGAGGCCCTGCTTCTCGAACTCGTCGATCAGGGCGAGCATGTACGACGGCGTCACCATGATCACGCGGGGCCGGAAGTCGGTGATCAGCTGCACCTGGCGGGCCGACATCCCGCCGGAGATCGGGATGACGGTGCAGCCGAGCTTCTCCGCGCCGTAGTGCGCGCCCAGCCCGCCGGTGAACAGGCCGTAGCCGTAGGCGTTGTGGAGCGTGTCGCCGGGCCGGCCGCCGGCGGCGCGGATGGAGCGGGCCATGACGGTGGCCCAGGTGTCGATGTCGCGCTCGGTGTAGCCGACGACGGTCGGCCGTCCGGTGGTGCCGGAGGAGGCGTGCACGCGGCGCACCTGCTCCTGCGGGACGGCGAACATGCCGAAGGGGTAGTTCTCCCGCAGGTCGGCCTTGCTCGTCGTCGGGAACCGCGCCAGGTCGGCGAGCTCGCGGCAGTCGTCGGGGTGCACGCCCGCGTCGTCGAAGGCGCGCCGGTAGTGCGGCACGTTGTCGTAGGCGTGCCGCAGCGACCACCGCAGCCGCTCCAGCTGCAGGGCGCGCAGCTCGTCGACCGACACCCGCTCGGCCGGGTCCAGCGTCCCGGGCTCGGGGGCGACACCGAGGCGCCGGGGCGTCTCGCTGGTCAGGACCGTCATCTCGGCAGGCCTCCGGGAGGTGCGCGGGCGTCGTCGCCGGGCGGCCGGCACCCGCCACGGGGACGCCATTACCGACCGGATGGTCAGGTATCGGACTCCCCCCGGCCGGGTGCTGTCAAGCCCTCCCGTGCCCGGGTTGTGCCGGCCCGCGGCGTCGTGCACACTGATACCGACCATCCGGTCAGTAATTGACCTCCCGCCGTCGCGAACGAGGGACCCCGATGTCAGCGCCCACCCTGGACCGCACCGCAGCCGGCACCCCCGACGAGGCGTCGCTGCAGGAGCGGTTCGACGCCACCGTCGCCGCCGAGCACCGCATCGAGCCGCGCGACTGGATGCCCGAGGGCTACCGCAAGACGCTGGTCCGCCAGATCGCCCAGCACGCCCACTCCGAGATCATCGGGATGCAGCCCGAGGGCGACTGGCTGCTCGCCGCCCCGAGCCTGCGGCGCAAGGCGATCCTGCTGGCCAAGGTGCAGGACGAGGCCGGCCACGGGATGTACCTGTACTCGGCCGCCGAGACCCTCGGCGCCGACCGGGCCGACCTCACCGACAAGCTCATCGAGGGCCGGCAGAAGTACAGCTCGATCTTCAACTACCCGACGCTCACCTACGCCGACGTCGGCGTCATCGGGTGGCTGGTCGACGGCGCGGCGATCTGCAACCAGGTGCCGCTGTGCCGCTCCTCCTACGGGCCCTACGCCCGCGCGATGATCCGCGTCTGCAAGGAGGAGTCCTTCCACCAGCGGCAGGGCTACGAGCTGCTGATGACGATGGTGCGCGGCACCCCCGAGCAGCGGGCCATGGTGCAGGACGCCGTCGACCGCTGGTGGTGGCCCTCGCTGATGATGTTCGGCCCGCCCGACGACGACAGCCCCAACTCGGCGCAGTCGATGGCCTGGGGCATCAAGCGGCACAGCAACGACGAGCTGCGCCAGCGCTTCGTCGACATGACCGTGCCGCAGGCGCGGTTCCTCGGCGTGACGCTGCCCGACCCGGACCTGGTGTGGGACGAGGCGGCCGGGAAGCACCGCTTCGGCGCCATCGACTGGGCGGAGTTCAAGCGGGTCATCAGCGGCGAGGGCCCGATGAACGCCGTCCGCGTCGCCCGCCGCCGGGCCGCCCGCGACGACAACGCCTGGGTGACCGAGGCCGCGGCCGCGTACGCCGCCAAGCACGCCGGGGAGCACGCCGGGAGCGCCGCGTGAGCACCGACGTCACCGCCGAGGGCGGGCACGGCGCCGTCCCGACCGGGCCGGAGGTGCCCGTCGAGCCGCAGGCGTCGACCGCCCGGCGCGACTGGCCGCTGTACGAGGTGTTCGTGCGCGGCAAGCGGGGCCTCAACCACGTGCACGTGGGCTCGCTGCACGCCCCCGACGACGAGATGGCGGTGCACGCCGCCCGCGACGTCTACACCCGCCGCAACGAGGGCGTGAGCATCTGGGTGGTGCGGGCGGCCGACATCACCGCCTCCAGCCCCGACGAGAAGGACCCGATGTTCGCCCCCAGCGGCGACAAGGTCTACCGGCACCCGACGTTCTACGACATCCCCGAGGACGTCCCCCACATGTGAGAAGGACCCCTTCTCCCCCCGCCGCCCTCGTACCTCGGGCGGCGGGGCCCTGAGAGGGGGCCGACCGGCTGGGCGCGTCCACCACGGAAGGAACGGTTGAGATGGGGCACGAGGAGACCGTCTACGACGCGCTGGACCACGCGCACGGCGGCGAGGGGCACTGGGCGTTCGGCACCGGCTTCGACGAGCCGCTGGCCGGCGTCGACACCACCGTCCCCGACGGCGTCGACCGCACCGACCTCGGCACCTACTGCCTGATGCTCGGCGACGACGCCCTCGTCCTCGCCCAGCGCCTCACCGAGTGGGTGACCGCCGCGCCCGAGCTCGAGGAGGAGGTGGCGATCGCCAACGTCGCGCTCGACCTGCTCGGGCAGGCCCGGCTGCTGCTGGCCCGTGCCGGGTCGGTGGGCGTGCTGGGCCGCTCCCGCGAGCGGGCGTCCGCGTCGATCCCCGACGAGGACGCGCTGGCCTACTTCCGCGACCCCGACGAGTTCCGCTGCACCGCGCTGGCCGCCGCGGACAACGGCGACTTCGGGCAGACGATGGTCCGCCTGCTGGTGGCCGCCACCGTCCGGCTGGCGGTGTTCGCCCGGCTGCGGGACTCCCGCGACCCGGTGCTCGCCGCGATCGCCGCCAAGGGCGTGCACGAGCTCACCTACCACCGCGACCACGCCGCCCGCTGGGTGCTGCGCCTCGGCGACGGGACGGCGGAGTCCTCCCGCCGCGCGCAGGACGGCGTCGACGCGGTGTGGCCGCTGCTGGCCGACGTGTTCACCGCCACCGACGTGGAGCGGCGGCTGGTCGCCGCCGGCGTCGCCGTCGACCCCGCCGACGTCCGCGCCGAGGTGCGCGACGTGCTCACCACCGTGCTGGAGCGCGCGACGCTGCCGGTGCCCCCGTGGCCGGCCGACGCGCCGCCGCGCGGCCGGCTCGGCGAGCACGGCCCCGAGGTGGCCGCGCTGCTGGAGACCCTGCAGGGCCTGGCCCGCCAGCACCCGGCGGCCACCTGGTGACGGCGGTGAGCACCGACCCGCGGGCGGTCGCCGAGACCGTCACCGACCCCGAGCTGCCCACGCTCACGCTCGCCGACCTCGGCGTGCTGCGCGACGTGCGGGTGCACGAGGGCACCGTCGTCGTCGACATCACGCCCACCTACAGCGGCTGCCCGGCGATGGGCGTCATGCGCGCGGACCTGCTGCACGCGCTGCACTCGGCCGGCTTCGACGACGTCGAGGTCCGCACCGTGCTCTCCCCCGCGTGGAGCACCGACTGGATCACCGACGTCGGCCGCCGCAAGCTCGCCGCCGCCGGTATCGCCCCGCCCGGCCCGGCGCCGCACCGCCCCGCCGGCCCCGTGCCGCTGCAGCTGGGCCCTCCCCGGCGGACGGCGTCCTGCCCGCTGTGCGGCTCCCCCGACACCGAGGAGCTCAGCGAGTTCGGGTCGACGGCGTGCAAGGCGCTGCGCCGCTGCCGGAGCTGCCGCGAGCCGTTCGAGCACGTCAAGGAGATCTGAGTTGAGCGCACCCACCCGCCGCCGGCCGCAGTTCCACCCCCTGCGGGTCGCCCGCGTGGAGCAGCTCACCGACGACGCCGTCGCCGTCACCTTCGACGTCCCGCCCGAGCTGGCCGAGGACTACGCCTTCCGGCCCGGGCAGGCGCTCACCCTGCGCCGGGTCGACGGCGACCGCGACGAGCGCCGCTCCTACTCCATCTGCGCGCCGGTGGGCGCCCCGCCGCGGGTCGGCGTGCGCGAGGTCCCCGGCGGCTTCTTCTCCTCCTACCTGGTGCACGAGGTGCGGCCCGGTGACGCGATCGAGGTGCTGCCGCCGTCGGGCACCTTCACCGCCGACCTCTCGCAGCCGGCCGACCACGTCTTCGTCGTCGCGGGCTCCGGCATCACCCCCGCGCTGAGCCTGGCGAGCTCGGTGCTGCGCGACGGCGAGTCGACCGTCACCGTCTTCTACGGCAACCGGCGCACCAACACCGTCATGTTCGCCGACGAGCTGGCCGACCTGAAGGACCGCTACGGCACCCGGCTGCAGCTGGTGCACGTGCTCTCCCGCGAGCCCCGCGACGCCGAGCTGACCACCGGCCGGCTCGACGCCGAGCGGCTGCGCACGCTGGTGGACACGTTCGTCGACGCCGGGCAGGTCGACCACTGGTGGCTGTGCGGCCCGCACGGCATGGTCACCGACGCCCGCGAGCTGCTCGCCGGCCTCGGCGTCCCGCCCGAGCGGGTGCACCAGGAGCTGTTCTACGTCGACGACGTCCCGCCGCAGCCGATGCGCGGCGACGACGAGACCGTCGAGGGCCCCAGCAGCCAGGTCACCGTCGTCCTCGACGGCCGCTCGACCACCCTCGCCCTCCCCCGCGACGTCCCGGTGCTCGACTCCGCGCAGCGGGTCCGCTCCGACCTGCCCTTCGCCTGCAAGGGCGGCGTCTGCGGCACCTGCCGCGCACGGGTCACCGACGGCGAGGTGGAGATGCGGCGCAACTACGCGCTGGAGGCGGCCGAGGTCGAGGCCGGCTACGTGCTGACCTGCCAGACCCTGCCGCTGTCCGACGCGGTCACCGTCGACTTCGACGCGTGACCCCGGTCGACGCCGGCGAGAGCGCCGTCCTCGACGTCGTCGTCACCGCGGCGATGACCGTGGACTTCGACGAGCTCGGCCGGGTGCACCCGGTCTACGCCACCTACGCGATGGCCAAGCACTTCGAGGAGGCCGGCCGCAAGCTGCTGCTGGCCCACCTCGAGCCGGGCGAGGCCGGCGTCGGGACGGCGGTGTCGGTGGAGCACCTGGCGCCGGCGTGGGTGGGCGACCGGGTCCGGGTCACCGCGACCTGCACGCAGGTGCAGGGCAACCGGCTGACCTGCGCGCTGACCGCCGTCGACGCGCACGGCCGGCTGCTCGGGCGCGGGACGACCGGGCAGGCGGTGCTGCCCGAGGACGTGCTCGCCGCCCGGCTGGCCCGCCCGCACCCGGCGGCGTGACGGGGCCGGGCCGCCGGCTCACTGCCGGCGGCCGGCCTCCTGCCCGCGCAGCGACTCGTCGCTGAGCAGCACCGCTGCCGCCTCCACCGTCCGGGGCTCGGCCGTGCCGGACGACGGAGGGCCCGACCCCTCGCCACCGGACGCCGCCGGGTCGGACGCCGCGATCGCCGCGGCCGGTGCCGGGTCGGCCCGCAGCGGCTCGGCCTGCGGGCGCGGCGCCACCGGCACGGCCTGCGGGGAGGCGGCGCCCCACTCGCGCTCGACGTCGGCGAGCAGCGCCTCGAGGTAGGCGCGCAGCTGCGTGCGGCACGCCTGCCCGAAGGCCTGCAGGTACCGCACCTGCTCCTGCAACTCCTCCTCGGTGCGGGTGTCGACGCCGGCGGGCTGGGCCGCGGCGGCCGCGGTGCCCTGGGCGGCGGCGATCCGGGAGGCGGCCTCGTGGGCGGCCTGGATCATCGCGCCGACCTTCTCCCGCGCCTCCCGCACCTGCTCCTCGTAGTGCTCGCGCGCCTCGGCGGTCATCACCCGGCTGATCGCCTCGGCCTCGGCGACGTACTGGTCGGCGGTCTGCTGCGCGGCCGCGAGGATGCCCACGGCCTGCGCCGAGGGGGCCTCCGCCCGCGGGGCGTCGTCGTCGAGGCGGGCCTGCAGGGCGTGCACCCGGTCGCGCAGCTCCGCCTTCTCCGCGTGCAGCCGGGACAGCTCCTCCCCCACGCGCTCGAGGAAGCGGTCCACCTCGACGTCGTCGTAGCCCGGGCGGAACACCGAGGACCGGCCGAACCGGACGTCGCGGACGTCGGCCGGACTCAGTCGCCGGCCGACGGGGCCGGCGGGCTCGGGGGTCGTGCTCATGTCGTCACCTCTCCGTGCACATCGGGTCCGGGGCGGCTGGGTGCGAACACCTCGGTGCGGATGCGCTCCTCGGGCAGCCCCTGCTGCCGCAGCCTGTCGACGGTGTCGTCGACCATCGCCGGCGGGCCGGCGACGTAGGCCTCCCTGCTCCCCCACGGCCCCGAGCGGGCGACCACCGCACCGACGTCGCCGTGGGCGAACTGGGTGTGCTCGTCCTCGGAGACGGCGACGGTGACGGTGAGCCACGGGTTGTCCTGCGCCAGCCGGGTGAGGTCCTCGCGGTCGTAGAGGTCCTCCTCGAGGCGGACGCCCACGAACAGGTCCACCCGCCGCTGCGCGCCGCCGTTGCGCGCGACGTGGTCGACGATCGCCTTGAGCGGCGCCAGCCCCGTCCCGCCGGCCACCAGCAGCAGGTCGCGGTCGGAGTCGGGGTCGAAGCGCATGTGGTCCACCGGGGGCCCCAGGCGCAGCACGTCGCCGACGTGGACCTGCCGCACCAGCGCGGTGCTGACCGGGCCGCCCGGCTGTGCCCGCGCGTGGATCTCCAGCTCGCCGTCGGGCCGGCAGGCGTTGGCCGGCGAGTAGTAGCGCCACAGCCGGGGCCGCAGCTCCGTCTCCAGCGAGATCGACTCCCCGGGGCGGTAGGGCAGCGGGACCTTCGACCGCAGGCGCAGGACGGCGGTGTCGACGGTGCGCCGCTCGTGGGCGACCACCTCCGCGTCCCACCACGGCGGCTGGTCGGACATGTCCTCGGCGGCCTGCACCATCACCTGGGCGACCAGCTCGTAGGCCGCCGTCCAGTCCGCGGCCAGCGCCTCGTCCCACTCCTCGTCGAAGTGCTCGAGGGTGGCGAGCAGGCTCGCGCCCACCGCGGGGTAGTGCTCGGCCACCGTGCCGAACTTGCGGTGGTCGCGGCCGAGCTGCTGCAGGATCGGCACGAGGGCGTCGAGGTCGTCGACCCGGGCCACCACCTCGCCGAGCGCGGCGAAGAGCCGGTCGCGCTGGTGGGCCATCGAGACCGGGAACAGCTGCCGGGTCTCGGGGTGGGCGAGGAACAGGTGCGCGTAGAACCACAGCGGCGCCTCGTCCCCCGCGGCCGCGGCCTTCGCGAAGTTGGCGCGCATCGCCGGAATGTCCACGCGGGCCCCCCGTGAGCCTGGCCTCGGCCGGCCGGGTGGCCGGACCGTCGTCCGGGCACTGTAACGACGATCACAACGGACGGCCAGAGTCGTACCGGTACGGCAGCAGTCGCCGTGCGCAGTCCCTCCTGGCAGGGTCGGGAGCCGCGTCCGTCGACCGTCCGAGGAGGACCGATGCTGTCCGACCGTTCCCGACCCGTCATCGAGGCGACGCTGCCGGTGGTCGCCGAGCACGTCGGCGAGATCGCCCAGCGGTTCTACGCGCACCTGTTCGGCGCCCACCCGGAGCTGTTCGACGGCGTCTTCAACCGCGGCAACCAGGCCACCGGCGAGCAGCAGGTGGCCCTCGCCGGGTCGGTCGCCGTCTTCGCGAGCACGCTGGTGCAGACGCCCGAGCAGGTACCCGAGCGCCTGCTGTCGCGCATCGCGCACAAGCACGCCTCGCTCGGCATCACCCCCGCGCAGTACGACGTCGTCCACGAGCACCTGTTCTGGGCCATCGCCGACGTCCTCGGCGACGCGGTGACGCCGGAGGTCGCCGCCGCGTGGGACGAGGTCTACTGGCTGATGGCCTACGCCCTGATCAACCAGGAGCGCGGCCTCTACAGCGCCCGCGGCGTGCGCCCGGAGACGGTCTGGCGCGAGTGGGAGGTGACCGAGAAGGTCCAGGAGACCGCCGACGTCGTCACCTTCCGGGTCCGGCGGGTCGACGACCGGCTGGTCAGGACCTCGCTGCCCGGCCAGTACGTGACGGTGCAGGTGCCGATGCCCGACGGCGTGCGCCAGCCGCGGCAGTACAGCCTCACCCGGGCCGACGACGGCGAGCACCGCCAGTTCTCGGTCAAGCGCGTGCACGGGGACGGCAGGCCCGACGGCGAGGTGTCCACCCACCTCTGCGACCGGGTCGGCGTCGGCGACCGGCTGACGATGTCGCTGCCCTTCGGCGACGTCGTCCTCGACGACTCCGGCCGCCCGGTGGTCTTCGCCAGCGCCGGCATCGGCGTCACCCCGATGGCCGGGATGCTCTCCCACCTGACCGCGGCGGGCTCCCACCTGCCGATCACGCTGCTGCACGCCGACGTCGACGAGGAGTCCTTCGCCCTGCGCGAGCAGGTGCTCGGCGACGTCCGGCGGCTGTCCGGCGCGCGGATCCACGTCTGGTACGAGCGCGGGGCCACCGGCACCCTGCCGGTCGACGGCGTGCACGCCGGCGTCATGGACCTCGACGCGGTGGACCTGCCCGACGACGCCGTCTACTACCTCTGCGGACCGCTGCCGTTCATGCGGGCGGTGCGCAGCGCGCTCATCGACCGGGGCGTCCCCCCGCGCGACGTTCAGTACGAGGTGTTCGGCCCGGACCTGTGGCAGGCCGACTTCCAGGCCGAGCCCTCGCCCGACGCGGTGCACGCCGCCGCGGGCTGACCGGCCTCAGTCCCCGCGGCGGTCGCCGCCGGCGGCGCCCTCGAGGATGCGGTGCGGGTCGGCGGTGGCCGCCAGGGCCGCCAGCCGGTCGCGCGCGGACGGCGTGGGCGTGCGGGCCAGCACGTCGGGCACCGCGGCGAACCCGTGCGCCGGTTCGCGGCCGGCCAGGTCGGTGTCGAACGCGTCGGCCAGCTCCGCCGCGGCCGCCCGGGTGGCCGCGCGGTCCTCGACGCCGGTGCCGCCGACCAGCCGCACCGCCAGCCGGGCGTCGCGGTGGCAGACGGCGCTGGCCCGCTCGGGGACCCAGCCCAGCGCGCCGCCGAGCAGCCGCACCTCCACCGTGCGGGGCCGGGCACCGCGCACGGCCCGCAGCAGCGCGGCGGCGGCGTCGTCGGGGACCCGGTCGGGCAGCAGCGAGGACCCGATCCCCGCCTCCTGCTCCCGGGTGGCCAGCCCGGCCGGGCCGCGGGGCGCGATCTCGGAGTCCAGCGGGCGCGCGGTGGCCGCCAGCGGGCGCAGCAGCCCGTCGAGCACCTCGACGCCGTCCTCGGTGTCCCCCGCCCACGCGAAGCGCACCGTCACACCGCACTCGCCGGAGCGCGGCCGGGTCAGCAGCAGCGAGGTTCCGGCCTGAGCCGGCAGCGTGGGCGTCCACGCCCGCCAGGCGTCGAGCACCCGCTCCGCGTCGGCCGCCGCCCAGCGCAGCTGCCCGCCGTAGCGGGGGCCGGCGGCCAGCAGGTCCAGCTCGACGGCGGTCACCACCCCCAGTGCCGCGCCGCCGCCGCGCACGCCCCAGAACAGCCCGGGCTCCTCGGCCGGCGTGACCCGCCGCAGCGCGCCGTCGCCGGTGACCAGCTCCACCGCCCGCACCCGGTCGCCGGCCAGGCCGTAGGTGCGCGCCAGCGGGCCGACGCCGCCCCCGGTCACCGTGTCGGCGACCCGCTCCGCCGCCGACCCGCCGGTCAGCGGGGTCAGGCCGCGCCGGCCCGCCTCCCCGGCCAGGTCGCGCCAGCGCACGCCGGCCCCCACCCGGGCCCAGCCCGAGGAGGACACGGTCACCTCCGTCAGGCGGTCGGGGTCGACCAGCAGCCGCCGCGCCCGTCCGGCCCCGCGCCCGGGCCCGCGGACGGCGAGCCCGACGCCGTGCCGGCCGGCCAGCCGCACCGCCGCGGCGACGTCGGCGGCCTCGGCCACCTGCACGACCGCGTCCTCGCGGACCTCCGCCGCGGGCGAGAGCCGGGACCGCAGCGCGGCCGACAGGTCGGGCGGGAGGACGGCGGGCAGGACGGGTGCGGAGGTCACGGGGGTTCTCCCAGGTGCGCGGCGACGGTGCAGCGCAAGAGTCGGCCGCCGTCCTTGGTGCGCCCTTGCCGGGCGCTTGGGCGCCAGGTCAGCGCACGGTCGGCGCACGGTCGGCCGCCCGGGGGCAGGTCACGGACCGGACTCGATGGAGTGGCTACACCACCACGGAGGCGTTCCGGTTCCTAGGCTGCCGCGCGATGACCGGCACCTCGTTCCGCGTGCTGGGACCCGTGGAGGTGCGGCGCGACGGCACCCTCCTCGCGCCCCAGTCCCCCAAGCACCGCGCCGTCCTGGCCGCCCTGCTGGTCGACCCGGGCCGCACCGTCCCCGTCGACCTGCTCGTCGACCGGGTGTGGAGCGGCCAGCCGCCCGCGGCGGTGTCGGCCACGCTGCAGTCGATCGTGTCCCGGCTGCGCCGCGAGCTCGAGCCCGACGTCACCGGCGGCCGGTGGACCCTGCTGGTCACCCGCGAGCCCGGCTACCGGCTCGAGGTCGCCCCCGAGGACGTCGACGCCGTCCGGTTCGTGCAGCTGCTGCGCACCGCCCGCGACCTGGCCGCGCGCGGCGACGTCGAGCGGGCGCGCGAGGCGGTCACCGAGGGGCTGGCGCTGTGGCGCGGCCCGGCCTACGCCGACGTGTCGGCCACCTTCGCCGTCGAGGAGTCCGAGCGGCTCGAGCAGCTGCGGCTGGCCGCCCGCGAGCTCGCCGCCGAGCTGGACCTGCGGCTGGGCCGGCACGCCGAGATCGTCGACGACGTCCGCGAGCTGCTGCGCGCCGAGCCGCTGCGCGAGGGGCTGCGCGCCTCGCTGATGCTGGCGCTGTACCGGTGCGGCCGGCAGGCGGAGGCGCTGGAGGTCTACGAGGAGGGCCGGCGGCTGCTCGCCGACGGGCTCGGCGTCGACCCCGGCCGGCCGCTGCAGACGCTGTACGGGCAGATCCTGCGCCAGGACCCGGCGCTGGCCGCGGCCGGCGCGCCCCGTCCCGCGCCCGCCGCACCCGCTGCCGCGCCGGCGGCGCCCGCGCCCGAGCGGCCCGCCGTCCGGCTCGGCCGCCCGCTGCCGGTGCCGCTGACCGCGTTCGTCGGCCGGGACCGCGAGCTCGCCCAGGTCGCCGCCGCACTGGCCGGCCCGCGGCTGGTGACGCTGGTCGGCCCCGGCGGCAGCGGCAAGACCCGGCTGGCGCTGGAGGCCGCCCGGCGGCGCCCGGACGGTGCGCCGCCGGCCGCGCTGGTCGAGCTGGCCGGCGTCACCGACCCCGACCTGGTCGCCGCGCAGGTGGCCACCGTCCTCGGCGTCACCCTCGCCGGCGGCGACCCGCTGGGCGCCGTCGCCACCGCCGTGGCCGACCGGCCGCTGCTGCTGCTGCTGGACAACTGCGAGCACGTGGTGGAGGCGGCCGCGGCCGCCTGCGCCGAGCTGCTGCCGCGCTGCCCGGAGCTGCGGGTGCTGGCCACCTCGCGGGAGCCGCTGGGCCTGCCCGGCGAGGCGGTGCTGCCCTGCGGGCCGATGCCGGCCGGCGCCCCCGGCAGCGACGCCGAGCGGCTCTTCCTCGACCGCGCCCGGCTGGCCGCCCCGCACCTGGCCGACCCGTCGGAGGCGGACCTGGCGCAGGTCCGCGAGCTCGTGGCCGCCCTCGACGGGCTGCCGCTGGCGGTGGAGCTGGCCGCCGCCTGCCTGACCACCCTGCCGCTGGCGGAGGTCGCCGGGCGGGTCGACGACCGCTTCGCCCTGCTGTCGGGCGGCTGGCGCACCGCCGTGCCGCACCAGCGCACCCTGGCGGCCACGGTGCAGTGGAGCGTGGACCTGCTCTCCGCGCCGGAGCTGGCGGTCTACCGCGCCGTGGCGGTCCTGCCGGGCACCTTCGGCCCCGACCTGGTCGAGGCCGTCGCCGGCCCGGAGGTCGACGGCGGGGCGCTGGAGCTGCTGCGGGTGCTGGTGGCCAAGTCCCTGGTCGAGCTCGACCACGGCGCCGGCCGGTACCGGATGCTCGAGACGCTGCGGCAGTACGCCGAGCAGGGCCTCGACGAGGCGCAGGCGCGGCGGCTGCGCGACCGGCTGACCGGCTTCGCCGTGCAGCTCACCGAGCGGCTCGAGCCGACGCTGCGCCGTCCGGAGTGGACCGCCAGCGCCCGGCGGCTCGACGCCGAGCAGCCCGCGCTGCGCGCCGCTCTGGGGCACGCGCTGGCCACCGGCCAGGGCGAGGCGGCGCTGCGCATCGGCTCGGCGCTGTCGTGGTGGTGGTACCGCCGCGGGCACGTCGCCGAGGGCCGCCGCTGGCTGGCCGCCGCGCTGGAGGCGACCCCGGACGCGCCGCCGCAGGTGCGCAGCGGCGCGCTGCTCGGTGACGCGCTGCTGGCCTACCTCTCCGGCGACGTCCCCTCGATCTGGGCGCGGACCAACGAGATCGTCACCTCCGCCCCCGACGAGTCCGACGGCGTGCTGGCGCTGGCGCTGGTCCTGCGCGGGTTCGTGCGGGCGCTGATCGGCCAGCCCGACCCCGACGCGCAGACGCCGCAGGACATCGCCCGCGGCCTGGAGCTGGCACAGGCGTCGGGCATCGAGTGGGTGCAGGTCGAGATCGCCATGACGCTCGGGCAGTTCTCCCGGGTCGCCGGCGACGTCGACGGCGCGCTGGACCACCTGGCCCGCGCCGAGCGGCTCGCCGTCGAGCTGGGCCACTCGTGGGCGCACTCGTCGGTGCTGTGGATCCGCGCCAAGGTCCTCACCGACGTCGGCCGGCCGGCCGAGGCGCTGGCCGACCTGTGGCAGATGCTCGAGCTCACCCACCGCGAGGGCGACGCCACCGGCACCCTCGCCGGGCTGCTGGCCGCCGTCGGCACGGCCACCGCGACCGGCGAGCCGCACACCGCCGCGGTGCTGCTGGGGGCGGTGCAGGCCAACGCCCGGCTGGTCGGCTACGACCCGCTGCGGATGGACCCGCTCGACGGGCAGCGCTACGTGGCGGCCACCCGGGAGGCGCTGCCCGACGACGAGCTGGTCGCCGGGCAGTCCGAGGGCGCGGGGCTGGACCTCGGCGGCGCCGTCGCGCTGGTCGGCCGGCTGGCGCAGGAGGCGCAGGCCGGTGCCCGCCGGCTGCCTCAGCGGCGCAGGCCGGCGTAGAGGCGGGCGAGGTCGGGCAGCTGGAAGTGCGCGTTCAGGCCGCTGGGGTTGGGCAGCACCCAGGTCTGCGCGCCGCCGATCGAGGCGTCCTGCCGCCCCCACCCGGCGCGCGGTGACCCGGTGGCCAGCCGCCAGGCCGTGATGCCCAGCACGGCGACGGTGCGCGGGCGGTACCCGGTCACGAGGACGGCCAGTGCCGCGGCGCCGTCGCGCAGCTCCTCCGGCGTGAGCTCGGCCGCCGTCCGGGTGGGCCGGTCCACCAGGTTGGTCACCCCGAGGCCGTGGCACAGCAGCTCCCGGTCCTCCTCGGGGGCCAGCCGGCGCGGGGTCAGCCCGGCCAGGTGCAGCGCCGGCCAGAACCGGTTGCCCGGCCGCGCGAAGTGGTGCCCGCGGGCGGCGGAGAGCAGCGACGGGTTGATCCCGCAGAAGAGGACGTCGAGGTCGGGCGCGACGACGTCGGGCAGCGGCTTGCCCGGGGGCTGCTCGCCGTTGCGCCGCTCGTCCGCCGTCAGTCCCGCATCGCGCGGACCGCCAGGGCCGCCGCGCCGTAGAGCGCCGAGCTGGCCACCGCCCGCACGGTGGTGGTCCGGCCCGACCCGGCGGCCGCCGCGAGCGCGGTGACCACGTCGAGGAGGTTCGCCGCGGCGACCAGGGCCAGGTTGCGGTCGACCTCCTCGGGGGTGCGGGCGGTCAGCGCGGTGGCCGAGACGGCCAGCGCGCGGCTGCCGAACAGGCGCTGCAGCTGCAGGCCCTGCGGTGTCGGGGGGACGCCGTAGCCGGCCGCGACCGCGCGCGGGGCGAGGACGCTGAGCGCCCCGAACGCCACGCCGGCGGCTCCCAGCGCCCGCGCCGCCGTCTGCTTGGACATCCCTGCGATGGTCGTGGCCACGTCGTCTCCCGTCAGCGGCCCGGGCGGCCGACCTGTTCCGGCCGCGTGCGGCGAGCCAACCAGCCACCCGGACGTCGCGCACCCGGGAGGCCGCGCGGACACACTGGCCCTGGTGCCGCACCGCCCGGCCGCTGGAGGTGCCCGCTGTCCACCGACCTCGTCCCGGCCGACCGGGAGACGCCGTACGGCCGGGTGCACAGCCGCTCGGTGGGCCGGCCCCGCGCCGGCGTCGCCGAGGTCGCCGTCGTGCAGGGCATCGGCGTGTCCGACTACCTCGTCCCGGGGCTGCGGGCGCTGGGGACCTGGACCCGCGCCCACCTCGTCGAGCTGCCCGGCTTCTCCGGCAGCGGGGAGCCGCCGCACGAGCTCGACGTCGTCGAGTTCGGCGACGCCGTGGTCGCCTGGCTCGCGGCCGCGGGGCTGGAGCGGGTCGTGCTGGCCGGGCACTCCGGCGGCACGCAGGTCGCCGCCCGCGCCGCGCTGCGGAACCCGCCCGGCGTGCGGGGGCTGGTGCTGGCCGGCCCGACGGTCGACCCGCGGTACCGCAGCCTCGGCGGCGTGCTGCGCGCCTGGTACCGCAACCACCGGCTGGAGCCCCCGGACCTCGACGAGGCCCACCGGCCCGAGCGGCAGCGCGCCGGCACGCGGCGCATCGTGCACGCCCTGCGGGCCCACCTGGCCGACCGCCTCGAGGACGCCGTCCCGCGCGTGCCGGTCCCGGTGCTGGTGCTGCACGGCCGCGAGGACCGGATCTGCACCGAGGAGTGGGCCCGCGCGCTGACCGGCCTCGCCCGCGACGGCCGGTTCGCCTCGGTGCCCGGGGCGCACAGCTTCGTGTGGACCGCCCCCGGGGCGTGGTCCGGCCCGATCCGCGCCCTCGCCGCGGAGGTCGGCTGACGCCGCCGCTCAGCCGAGCAGGCCGGCGGCCTCCCGGGCCACCTCGGGCGGGACGACGTGGCCGCCGTCGAACTCCCGGTAGGTGACGTCGTACCCGTCGTCGCGCAGCGCGGGCACGACCCGTCGGCTGGTCCGGTCGACCGGCAGCACGCCGTCGGCGGTGCCGTGGGACACGAACACCGGCGGCCGGCCGCTGCGCGGGCCCGGCGGGAGGAACCCCGGCGAGAACGCCACGACGCGCCGGAACAGCCGCCCGTTGGCCAGGCCGAGGCCCAGCGCGTAGGACCCGCCGTCGGAGAACCCGGCGACGGCGACCCGCGCGGGGTCGACCGGGACGGTGCGGGAGACCGCGGCCAGCGCCCGGTCGAGCACGGCGACGTCGGGGCCGTAGCCCCCGGCGACGGCGTCCCAGGTCGGGCCGCGGGAGGCCGGCGCCAGGAGCAGCAGCCCGTGCTCGCCGGCCGGCACCTCCAGCAGCCCGAGCCCGGCCTCGGCGTCCCCGCCCGCGCCGTGCAGGACGACCACCAGCGGCGCCGGCACCCCGACCCCCGCCGCCGGGACGTGCAGCAGGGTGTCCCGGGTCTCCTCCAGGCCCAGCGCGCGGGTCCCCGGGGCCGGGACCGGCCCGTCGCCGGCGCCCGGGAGGCGCGCGGTCAGGAGGGCCGCGTCCCCGTCCCCCGGCAGCAGCCGGGCGCCGCACCCGGCGAGCAGGCCGGCGCCTGCGGCGAGCAGCACCTGGCGGCGGGTGGGCACGCACGCCCGGTACCCGGGGTCCGGTCGACGACCTCCCGGCGCGACCTGCGAGCATCCAGCCCGTGCTGCGACGGGGGGCAGCGGGGCTCCCCCGCGAGGTCGGCGTGCTGGCGGTCGTGGCGTTCGTCGTCGCGCTCGGGTTCGGCATCGTCGCCCCGGCCATCCCGCTGTTCGCCCGCTCCTTCGGCGTCGGGACGACGGCCGTGGGCCTGGCGGTGAGCGCCTTCGCCTTCTTCCGCTTCGTCTCCGCGTTCGGCGGAGGCTCGCTGGTCGAGCGCGTCGGCGAGCGCCTGGTGCTCGCCACCGGGCTGGTGCTGGTCGCGGTCACCACCGGCCTGGCCGGGCTGGCGACGTCCTTCCCCGTCTTCCTCGCGCTGCGCTCGGCCGGCGGCATCGGCAGCGCGATGTTCACCGTGGCCGCCCTCGCGCTGCTGCTGCGGGTCTCGCCCCCGACGCACCGGGGGCGCGCCGCGGCCACCTACCAGGGCGGGTTCATCCTCGGCGGCATCGCCGGGCCCGCGGCCGGCGGCCTGCTGGCCACCCTGTCCCCTCGGTTGCCGTTCCTCCTCTACGCGGGGTTCCTGCTCGTCGCCGGCGCGGTGGCGCTGGTCCTGCTGCGGGCACCGGACGTCGTCCGGTCCGGCGCCCGCGAGGACCCCACCGGGCCGCCCGCCGAGCCGCTGCCGCTGCGGGCCGCGCTGCGCTCCCGGGCCTACGTCGCGGCGCTGGTGGTCAACCTCGGCATCGGCTGGGTCCTGTTCGGCGTCCGCAACTCGCTGGTGCCGCTGTACGTGACCGAGGAGCTCGGCCGCAGCGCGGCGTGGGCCGGCGCCGGCCTGCTGGCCGGCTCCGCGGCGCAGGCGCTGGCGCTGCTGCGGTCGGGCCGGCTGGCCGACACCTGGGGACGGCGGCCGAGCCTGCTGCTGGGGACGGCGACCGGCACCGCGGCGCTGGCGCTGCTCGTGCTGCCCCCGCAGACCGGCGTCTTCCTGCTGTCCATGGCGACCTACGGCCTGGCCGCCGCGCTGCTGGCCAGCGTGCCGGCCGCGCTGGTCGGCGACGTGAGCCCGGCGCGGGGCGGCCGGGTCGTGGCGGTGTTCCAGATGGCGGCCGACCTCGGTGCCGTCGCCGGCCCGCTGGTGGCCGGCTGGCTCACCGACGTCGCGTCCTACCAGGTGGCGTTCGCGGCGAGCACCGCGGTCGTGGCCGCCGGGCTGGTCGCGGCGCTGGCCCTCCCCCGCGCGGCGCCGCGGACCTGACCGGACCGCGGGGCCCCACTGCCCGGTGAGCAGTCGGTGCCGTCCGGCCCGGCGTGTCGGCCCGTGTCACCGACCACACGTGCTCACTGGGGCCCTGGCCGCCCGCGCCCGCGTCAGGCGGGCACCGGTACGGCGGGGGCGTCCCAGTCGACGGCGTGCGCGCGCATCCACGCCGTCGGGTCGCGGTGGCGCAGCACCAGCGGCATCACCAGGTCGCGCACGAGGCGGCCCACGGCCGGCGGCGACTTGGCGCTGCTGGTGGCGAAGCCCTGCGCGACGACCCGCTCGGCGCGGGCCCGCCGCAGGTCCTCGAACGCCCGCAGCGCCTCACCGACCGGCAGGTCGCGCAGGCAGCGGGCCAGGACGACGGCGTCCTCCACGGCCAGCGACGAGCCCTGACCGGCGGCCGGGGAGGTGGCGTGCGCGGCGTCCCCGACGAGCACCGTGCGCCCGCGGTGCCAGCGGCCCACGCGGGGGACGTCGTAGGTCGTCCAGCCGCGCAGCGGCCCGGGGGTGGCCTCCACCAGCGCCACCACCGGGGACCGGTCGTGCCGGTGCAGGTCGTAGAGCCGGGCCCGCCACCGCAGGTCGGAGGTGCCGGCCACCTCCTCGGGCGCGGGCTCGCGCGTCAGCGGCGGGTTGGCGAACCACCAGGTGCCACCGGTCGGCGCGGCCAGGTAGCCGGCGAAGCCGCGCCGGCCGAAGACCATGGTCAGCCGGCCCACCTCGGCGTCGTCCGGGGTGTGCGTGGAGTAGCCGGCGGTGTTGAGCACCGGGACGAAGCGGGGCGGCGGGCAACCGGGGTCGACGACGGTCCGCACCGTCGAGCGGACGCCGTCGGCGCCGACGAGCAGGTCGGCGGTCTCGGTGCGGCCGTCGGCGAACTCCGCGGTGACGCCCGCGCCGGTGTCGTGCACACCGGTGAGCCGGGAGCCGTAGCGGACCTCGATCCCGCGGCGCAGCGCCTCGGCGTGCAGGGCCCGGTAGAGGTCCGAGCGCCGCAGCGAGACGCCGGGCGGCTGCCCGGGCCCGCTGGTCGGCACCGAGCCGAGGACGCGGCCCGCGGCGTTGCGGAACTCGATGACGGGGGTCGGGAAGCCGGCGTCCCGGACGACGTCGTCGGCGCCGACCGCCCGCAGCGCGTCGAGCCCGTTGACCTGGACGCCGAGCCACGCGCCGACGTCGCCGGCCGGCGCCGGGTGGGCCTCGTGGACCGTCGCCTCGATCCCCGCTCGCTGCAGCGCCATGGCCGCCACCGGCCCGGCGACCCCGCCGCCGACGACGATCGCCCGTGTCATCCGCGCACCTCCGGTCCGGCGCCCGCCGTCGGGCGCGTACCGGCATCCCCTCACACGGCGCGGCCGGATCCAACCCCTCCGTGCGCGCAGCCGGTGCGCGGCGGCGCGCCGCTCTGCCAGCATCGGCGCATGACCGGTCTGCAGCGTGCCGCGCTCAGCGACGTGGAGATCCCCGCGCAGCCGGGCGGCTCCCCCCGGCTGCGCGGCGTCCTCGGCGTCCCCGGAGGACCCGGTCCGTGGCCCGGGGTGGTGCTCCTGCACGAGGCCTTCGGCGTGGACGGCGTCATGCGCCGGCAGGTGCAGCGGCTCGCCGACGCCGGCTACCTGGCGCTGATGCCCGACCTGTTCAGCGACGGCGGCGCCCGCCGCAGCCTGGTGCGGACGTTCACGGCGGTGGCCGCCGGCGAGGGCCGCCCCTTCGCCGACCTCGAGGCCGCCCGCGCGCACCTGGCCGCGCTGCCCGGCTGCACCGGCCGGCTCGGCGTGCTGGGGTCCAGCGTCGGCGGCGGCCTGGCCCTGCACGTGGCCGCCCGCGGCTTCGACGCGGCCGCCGCCTTCTACGCCCGGCTGCCGGAGGACCCGCACACCGCCCTGCTCGGCGCCTGCCCCGTCGTCGCGGCCTACGGCGGCGCCGACCCGGGGCTGCGCGGCACGGCCGCCGAGCTGACGGCGGTGCTGGGCAGGCTCGGCGTCCCGCACGACGTCCGCGAGTACCCCGGCGTCGGCCACGGGTTCCTGCACGACGCCCCGGTCGGCCCCCGGCCGCTGCGCCCGCTGCTGCGCAACGTGCTGCGCATCCGGCCCGACCCGGCCGCGGCCGCCGACACCTGGGCCCGCACGGAGGCCTGGTTCGCCACCCACCTCGGGGGCTGAGCACCTCAGGGGCTGACGCCGGCCTCGGCCAGCACCTCCCGCGCGCGCTCCTCGATCTGCTCCGGGGTCAGGGCGGTGTCGCGCAGCTCGGCGTAGGCCTCGGTGAGCCGCGCGTTGGGGACGGTGAACTCCAGCGCGATGCCGTCGGGGTCGCGGAGGTTGAGGTGCCAGCCGAAGGCCATCTCCCGGACCGGCGTGTACGTCGCCCCCATCGCCGCCAGCTGCGCCTCGCGGGCGGCCAGCTCCTCCCGCGAGGCGGCGACGAGGCCGAGGTGGTCCAGGCCCGGACGGGTCTCGTCGAAGCGCCCGCCGCCGTCGCCGTGCCGGGCCAGCGAGAGCGTGAAGCCGCTCGCCGGGTGCACCAGGACGCGGACGTCGCCGAAGTCGGCGAGCCGGACCAGGTCGAGGACCGCGCAGTAGAACCGCTGGCTGCGGTCGAGGTCGGTGACCGTGAGGGTCAGGTGGTCGACCGCCGGGGCGGTCACCGGAGCCCTCACCGGGGCCCTCACCGGGACCACCGCCGCGGCAGCAGCCGCGGGTCCAGCGGGGCGCCGAGCCAGAAGGCGAACCACCTCAGCTGCACCCCCAGCGGCGTTAGGCTCCGGGCCGGTGTCGTGGTCATGGCGTCCTCCCGAGGGGCTCCTGCCGGACGAGCGTGTGGCCGGCGGGCACCCCGTCGCGTCGGGGGAAACCCCCGACCTGGTCGGCCGCGCGGCCGAGCTCGACCGGATCGGGCGGCTCCTCGACGGCGCCCGCGCCGGCCGCCCCGGGCTGCTGGTCGTCGAGGGCGAGGCCGGCGTCGGCAAGACGGCGCTGCTGCGGGCTGCCGCCGCCCGGGCCGGGAGGTCCACCCGGCTCGTCGCGCGCGGCATCGAGTCCGATGCGGCGCTGCCGCACGCGGTCCTGGGCGAGCTGCTCGCGCCGCTGCGCGCCCTGCTGGGCGAGGTGCCGCCCGGTCAGGCCGCGGCCCTGGCGGCGGCGCTGGGCTGGGGTCCGGCCGACGTCCCGGGCGACCGGCACCTGGTGGCGGCGGGGACGCTGTCGCTGCTGGCCGCCGCGGCGGGGACCGGCCCGCTGCTGGTGGTCGTCGACGACCTGCAGTGGGCCGACCGCGAGTCGGCCGGCGCGGTGCTCTTCGCCGCGCGCCGGCTGCACGGGGAGCGCGTGGCCGTCGTCGTCGCCTGCCGCCCGGGCACGGACCCCGCGGCCGGCGCCGACACCGCGCGCCTCACCGGCCTCGACCCCGGGGCGGCCCGCGCGCTGCTGGCCGGCACGGTCGCGGCGCCCGTGGCCGGCCGGCTGGCCGACCGCCTCGGCGGCAACCCGCTCGCCCTGCTGGAGGTCGCCGCCGCGCTGACCCCGGCCCAGCGGGCGGGCACCGAGCCCCTCCCGGCGCTGCTGCCCGCCGGCCCGGCGCTGACCGGCGCGCTCGAGCCGGAGATCGCCGCGCTGTCCCCGGGCGGCCGGCTGGCGGTGCTGCTGCTCGCCGCCGCCTACGACGGCCGGGCCGGCGCCGTGGCCGCTGCCCTCGGCCGGGCCGGCGTCGATGCCGAGGCCGCCCTGGACGACGCCGAGGAGCGCGGCGTCGTCGTCCGCGCCGGCGACGCCCTGGACTTCCGGCACCCGCTGCTGCGCACCCTCGTGTGGCGCCGCGCCTCCCCCGCCGACCGCCGCCGGGCCCACCGGCTGCTGGCCGAGACCGCCCGCAGCGGCGACGACGTCGTCGGCACCTGGCACCGGGCGCTGGCCACCACCGGCCCGGACGAGGCGCTGGCCGGGGAGCTGGCGGAGGTGGCCGGCCGGGCCCGCGCCCGGCGCGGGTACGCCGCCTCCTCGGCCGCGCTGGAGCGGGCCGCCGCCCTGACCGCCGACGCCGGCCGGGCGGCGGAGCTGCTGGCCGCCGCCGTCCGGGACGCGGCCGTGGGCGGGGACACCGCCCGCGCCCGCGCGCTGGCCGGCGAGGTGCTGCGCGCCCCCGCCCCGGCCGCGGCCCGCGCCGGGGTGCTGCACGTGCTCGGCGGCGTCGAACAGGACTCCGGATCGGTGCCCGCCGCCCGCGACCTGCTGCAGGCCGCGGGCGAGCTCGCGACGGGCCGCACGGCGGCCTGGGTGCTCACCGACCTCGCCGTCGTCCAGCACCGCCTCGGCGACGTGACCGGGATGCAGGCGACGGCGCGGCGGATCGCCGCGGCCGACCCCCGCGACTCCCTGCAGCAGGTGCTCGCGGCGTGGGTCACCGGGGTCGCCGCGCTGCACGCCGGCGACCCCGACCGCGGCCGGCCGCGGCTGCGGGAGGCCCTGGAGGGCATGGAGGCCGATCCGGAGCTGCGCGCCGAGCCCCGGCTGCTGCCGCTGCTCGTCCTCGCGGTGGGCTGGCTGGCCGACCCGCTGGCCGCCGTCCCCGTCGTGGAGCGGCGCATCCGGGAGGCCCGGGCCCTCGGCGCCCTCGGGGTGCTGGTGAGCGTGCTGGCGATGACCGCCCACGGCCGGGCCGAGATGCTGGGCGACCACGCGGGCGCCTACGCCGACGCCGGGGAGGCCGTGGAGCTCGCCGGGCAGCTGGGCTACGTCGCCGACGCCGCCCCGGCCCTGGAGCTGCTGGCGTGGGAGGCCGCCGCCCGCGGCCGGCACGAGGAGGCGGCCGCGCACCTGGAGCGCGCCCGCGAGCTGGTCACCCGGGCCGGGACCGCGGCCGTGGCGGCCCACCTGCCGGTCCAGGAGGCCTTCTGCGCCCTGTGCCGCGGGGACCTGGCGACGGCCGCCCGGCTGCTGGAGGCCCGGCTGGCCGCCGACGGCGGGGCCGGTCCGCTCGGCGAGCCGCTCGGGGTGGCCCCGCTGCTGGTCGAGGCCTGGGCCGGGCTGGGCCGGCGGGCCGAGGCCGCCGCGCTGGCCGCCGAGTACGAGCGGGTGTCGCGGTCCCCGCTGCCGCCGACCGCGGCGCTCGTCGCCCGCTGCCGGGCCCTGGCCTGCCCCGACGACGACGAGGCCGCGGCGCTGTTCGAGCGCGCGCTGGCCGCGCACGCCCTGGCGCCGGACGCCTTCGAGACCCCGCACACCCGGCTGCTGTTCGGCGAGCGGCTGCGCCGGGCGGGGCGGCGCACGCGCGCCCGGGAGGAGCTGGCCGCGGCCGCGGACGCCTTCGCCGCGATGGACCTCGTGCACTGGGCGCGGCGGGCCGAGGACGAGCTCGCGGCCACCGGCCGCACCGCGCGGCCGCGGCGCCCGCTGCCGGAGGAGCCGCTCACCCCGCAGGAGACCCGGATCGCCGTCCTGGCGGCGGGGGGTGCGTCCAACCGGGAGATCGCCGCGGAGCTGTTCCTCAGCCCGAAGACCGTGGAGCACCACCTGACCAGCGTCTACCGCAAGCGCGGGCTGCGGTCCCGGGTCCAGCTGGCCCGGCTGGTGCCGCCGGGCAGCTGAACGGTGCGTCCCGGGCCGCGTCTCAGGCCACGTCGTCCCGGCCGGCGAGCCGGTCGACCCAGCGGTCCACCGGGCGGGGCTGCTCGCCGGGGGCCAGGGGCTCGGCCGGGGCGAGCACCCACAGCACCGCGTAGAGCACCAGGCCGACGCCGCCGGCGAGGGTGAGGGCCACGAAGGCGGCCCGCCAGATCACCGCGTCGACGCCGGTGTAGTCGGCCAGGCCGGTGCTGACGCCGCCGAGCATCGCGCCGGAGCGGGTGCGCCGCAGCTGGGGACGGGGGGTGGTGGGGATCGATGTCATGGCACAGAGCCTCCCGGCCGCCGGGTCCGCGGGGTATCCGGAGACGCCCGGACCCGTCCCTGGTCCTGCGGCTCGGGGGATCCCCGGGCGGTGTGTCGGGGGACGGCGTGCCGGGTGGCGGGAGTGGGCAGACTCCCGGGCATGGCTGACGCGAGCGACGGGGCCCCGGCGCAGCGCGCGGGCGTCGACGCCCGCTCCCCGCACCACATCCCGCTCCGGGAGTGGGGGCACGTCCTCGGCCGGGCCGCCCGGCAGGCGTTCGGCGAGCGGCTGATGGTGCAGGTCTCGGCGGTCGCCTTCTTCGCCCTGCTGTCGATCGCCCCGGTGCTGGTGACGGCGCTGTCGATCTACGGCGCGGTCAACACCCCGGAGCAGGCCCTCGACCAGCTGTCGGACATGGCCGCGGTGCTGCCCGACGACCTCGAACCCCTCGTCGCCGACCAGCTCACCAGCATCACCACCGCGTCGGGTCAGGTGCTCACCTGGCGCGGCATCAGCGGGCTGGTGGCGGCGCTGTGGACGGCGACGACCGCCGCCACCTACCTCGTCGACGCGCTCACCCTGGCCTACGACGAGAGGGAGACCCGCGGCTTCCTCCGGCGCAGCGGGCTCGGCCTGGCCGTCGTGCTCGGCGGGGCGGCGCTGCTGGGCGGGGTGATCGCCGGCGCTGCCCTCCTGTCGTCGGCGGTGGCCGCGGCACCGGGCCCGGTCCGCGCCCTCGAGCCGGTGCTGACCTGGGCCGCCCTGGCCGCGCTCGTGGTCCTCGTGCTCGCCGTCCTCTACCGGGTCGGGCCCGACCGGCGGCAGGCCCGCTGGCGCTGGATCAGCGGCGGCGCGGTGCTCACCACGGTCCTGTGGCTGGCGACGTCGGCCGGCCTGTTCGCCTACGTGCAGAGCCTCGGGGACTACACGGCCACCTACGGCTCCCTGGCCGGCGTCGCGATCAGCATGGTGTGGCTGTGGCTCACCGTGTTCCTGGTCGTCCTGGGCGCGACGGTGAACGCCGAGGCCGAGCGGCAGACCGAGCGCGACTCGACCGTCGGGCCCGAGCGGCCGCGCGGCGAGCGGGGCGCGGTGGTGGCCGACGACGCCCCGCCCTTCCGCGGCGAGCCCTGAGCGGCCCGGTCGGGCCCCGGCGTCCCCCGGGGCTGCCGGGTGGGCAGTCGCGGTCGGCGACACGCGCCGCCACGCCGCGCCGGGCGGCACGGACTGCGCACTCGGCGGCCTGCGCACTCGGCGGCGCGGACGGGCCGACCGGTCAGGCGCCGGCCACCCGCGGCGCCACCTCGGTGCCCAGCAGCTCGATGCCGCGCAGCAGGTCGGCGTGCGCCAGCCGCGGGTTGGTCATCTGGATCGACACCCGGTCGACGCCGCCGAGCTGCCCGGAGATGCGCACCAGCTTCTCGGCCACGGTGTCGGGGTCGCCGGTGAAGAAGGCGCCGTCCGGGCCGCTGGTGGCGTCGAACTGCGCGCGGCTGGGCGGCGGGAAGCCGCGCTCCCGGGAGACCTTGGTGAACATCTCGTGCCAGCCGGGGTAGATCGTGTCGGCCGCGGCCTGCGTGGTCTCGGCGACGAAGCCGAACACGTGCAGGCCCACCCGCAGCCGCTCCGGCGGGTGCCCGGCCTGCTCCCCGGCCTGGCGGTAGAGGTCGACCAGGGGCGCGAACTGCCGGGGCTGGCCGCCGATGATCGCGACCATCAGCGGCAGGCCGAGCAGCCCGGCGCGGACGAAGGACGTCGGGGTGCCGCCCACGCCGATCCAGACCGGCAGCGGGTCCTGCAGCGGCCGCGGGTAGACGCCCTGCCCGGTGAGGGCCGGGCGGTGCCGGCCCGACCAGGTCACCCGCTCCGAGGCCCGGATGCGCAGCAGCAGGTCGAGCTTCTCGTCGAAGAGCTCGTCGTAGTCGGCCAGCGACAGGCCGAACAGCGGGAACGCCTCGGTGAAGGAACCGCGCCCCACGACGAGGTCGATGCGGCCCCGGCTGATCAGGTCCAGGGTGGCGAACTGCTGGAACACCCGGACCGGGTCGGCGGCCGAGAGGACCGTGACCGCGCTGTTCAGCCGGATCCGCGAGGTGCGGGCGGCCGCGGCGGCGAGGATGACCGGCGGAGCGGAGTCGTAGTACTCGGGACGATGGTGCTCACCGATGCCGAAGGAGTGCAGCCCCACCCGGTCGGCGGTCTCGATCTCCTCCAGCAGGTCGGCCATCCGCTCCTCCGGCCCGATGGCGCGGCCGGTGGCCGGGTCGGTCACCGCCGCCACGAAGCTGTCGATGCCCAGGTGCACGGCGGTCCTCCTGCAGTCGGAACGGGTGGTCGAGCGTTCAACGACCAGTGAACCAGCCGGGCGGTCCGGGCCGCCCGGCGCGGCGGGGACGACGACGCCCCTCCGGCCGCGGGGACCGGAGGGGCGTCGGGGCAGGAGGACTCAGGCGGCGCGCACGGGGCTGCCCGCCGCCGCGTCCTCCCCGCGGCGGGCGCGGAGGCCGGCGAGGTGCCAGGAGGTGCAGTCGGGGCAGCTGGCGATCCAGACGTGCCGGGGGTGACGGTGACAGACGGCGCGGTCGGCCATCGAGCTGCTCATGGCGGTCGTACTCCCTGCCGCCGGCGCTGCGGCGGCTCGTGACTCGTGGGACGGCTGGTGCAACGTCGCCATGCCACTCGCCCATCCGGGTGTGCGCGACGACACCATCGGGTGCTTCGGACCTGCACGTTCGGCAGAACGTGACGAGGACGACACCACTCTTTGGCGTCAGGGGGGCACCTCACCACACCGGAGAGTGCCGATCCTGGGCGCATGTCCGCTCGACTCGTCGCTGCCGGCACCGCCGCCGGCCAGCAGCCGTGGTCCCGGCCGGCTCCCGCGCAGGAGCAGCAGGCCGACTCCCCGTGGTGGCGTTCGGCCGTCGTCTACCAGGTCTACCTGCGCTCGTTCGCCGACGGCAACGGCGACGGCATCGGTGACCTGGCGGGGCTGCGGGCGCGGCTGCCGTACCTGTCGTGGCTCGGCGTGGACGCGCTCTGGATCAACCCGCACTACCCCTCCGGCGGCGCCGACGGCGGCTACGACGTCGTCGACTACCGGGCCGTGGACCCCGAGTACGGCGACGTGTCCGACGTGGAGGCGCTGGTCGAGGACGCCCGCCGGCTCGGCCTGCGCGTGGTGCTCGACGTCGTCCCCAACCACACCTCCGACCGGCACCCCTGGTTCCGGGCGGCGCTGGCCGACCCCGACGCCCCCGAGGCCTCGCGGTACCACTTCGCGCCGCCGTCGGAGGAGCCGCCGAACAACTGGCGGTCGCTGTTCGGCGGCCCGGCGTGGTCGCGCACCCCGGACGGCCGCTGGTACCTGCACCTGTTCGCCCCCGAGCAGCCCGACCTCAACTGGCGCGACCCCGTCGTCGCCGAGGACTTCGAGCGGACGCTGCGCTTCTGGCTCGACCGCGGGGTGAGCGGCTTCCGGGTCGACGTCGCCTACGGCCTCTACAAGGACGCCGGCCTGCGGGACAACCCCGGCGAGTACTCCCCCACCCTGTTCGGCCACGGTCCCGAGCAGGCGATGACCTGGAACCAGCCCGAGGTGCACGACGTGTGGCGCCGCTGGCGGGCGATCTGCGACGAGTACCCGGACACCATGCTGGTGGGCGAGGTCTGCCTGGCCGACCTCGAGCAGGTCGCGCTGTACTCGCGGCCGGACGAGATGCACCAGTCGCTGTCGTTCCGGCTGCTCAAGTCGCGGTGGGAGACCCCCGCCTTCGCCGAGGCCATCGGCAGCGCGCTCGACGCCTTCGGCCGGGTGGGCGCCCCGGTGTCGTGGGTGCTGGGCAACCACGACAAGGACCGCATGGTCACCCGCTTCGGCGGCGGGGAGACCGGCCTGGCCCGCGCCCGCGCCGCCGCGCTGCTGCTGCTGGCCCTGCCCGGCTCGGCCTACGTCTACGCCGGCGACGAGCTCGGCCTGCCGCAGGCCCACGTGCCCGACGAGGCCAAGCGGGACCCGATCTTCCTGCGCAGCAACGGCGCACGGGCCGGCCGCGACGGCTGCCGCGTGCCCATGCCGTGGAACGCCACCGCCGGCGTCGGCTTCTCCCGCGACCGCTCGGCCAAGCCGTGGCTGCCGGTGCCCGCGGAGTGGAAGCGGCACGCCGTCTCCCGGCAGACCCGCGACTCCGACTCGGTGCTGCACCTCTACCGCCAGGCGCTCTCCGTCCGCGCCGAGCACCCCGCGCTGGGCACCGGCGAGGCGACGGTGAGCACCCGCGGCGACGTGCTGACCGTGCGCTGCACCGGCGGCGGCCGCACGGTGCGCTGCGTGGTCAACATGGGCACCGGCACCGCGCTGGTCCGCTCGCGCGGGCAGGTGCTGCTCGAGTCCGGCCCCGGCGTGCACACCTCGGCCCGCTCCGTGGCGCTCCCGCCCGACACCGCCGTCTGGATCGCTGAAGACTGACGGGGTGCCTCCCCGTCGCTGCCCCTGCGGATCCGGACTCACCTACGCGGAGTGCTGCGGCCGCCTCCACGACGGGACGGCGGCCGCGGCGACCGCCGAGCAGCTCATGCGCTCGCGCTACAGCGCCTTCGCCGTCGGCGACCCGGCGTACCTGCTGGCCACGTGGGACCCGGCCACCCGGCCGCGCACGCTCGAGCTGGACCCGGACGTGCGCTGGACCGGGCTGGAGGTGCTGGGGACGACCGGCGGCGGGCTGTTCGACGCCGAGGGCACCGTGACCTTCCGCGCGCACGCCCGCGCCGGCGGTGAGCAGCACGTGCAGGCCGAGCGCAGCCGGTTCCGCCGGGTCGACGGCCGCTGGGTGTACGTCGACGGCGACCCGGCGTGAGCCTCGACGTCCTGGTGGCGGGCGCGGGTCCCGCCGGCCTGTCCGCCGCGGCGAGCTGCGCCGCGGCGGGCCTGCGGACGGCGCTGGTCGCGCCGTCGCTGCGCGTCTGGCCGGCCACCTACTGCCTGTGGGCCGACGAGTTCGACGCCGCCGCCGGCCCGCTCGGCCTGGACCCGGCCGCCGCCGCGGCTCGGTACTCCCCCACCGTCGTGCGCACCGCGGCCGGGGGCGAGCGGCGGCTGGCGCGCGGCTACGCGCGGCTGCGCAACGACGTCGTGCACGCCGCGCTGCTGGAGCGGTTCCGCGCGTCCGGCGGGACGGTGGTCCCCGACCGGGTGACGGCGGTCGCCGGGCGGACCGCCGTCCTCGCCGGCGGGGCGGGCCTGACCGCGCGGGTGGTCCTCGACGCCCGCGGCAGCGGCCCGGGGACGGCGCAGCAGCGGGCCTGGGGCGAGGTGGTCGCCGGCCCCGTCCCCGACCTGGTGCCGCCCGGGGGCGCGCTGCTCATGGACTGGACGGCGCTGGCCGCCCCCGGCGCACAGCCGGCCTTCCTCTACGGCCTGCCCCTCGACGACGGCACGGTGCTGCTGGAGGCCACCTCGCTGGCCGCCCGGCCGCCGCTGCCGCTGCCCGGCCTGCGCGACCGGCTGGCCGCCCTGCTCGCCGCGCGCGGCCTGCGCCCGGCCGGGGCGGCCGAGCGGGTGGCCATCCCCCTCGACGGCGCGCCGCGCGGCGCCGGGACGGCCACCCGCCTGGGCGCCGCCGCCGGGCTGGTGCACCCGGCCACCGGCTACAGCGTGGCCTCGTCGCTGCGGCTGGGGCCGCAGGTGGCCGCGGCGCTGGCGGCGGGCCGCGACCCGCACGCGGTCGTGCGCGCCGCGCGGCCCCGGACGAGCGCGGCGCTGCTGGCGCTGGGCCGCGAGGTGCTGCTGCCCCTGGACGCCGCCGCCACCGACGCCTTCTTCGCCGCGTTCTTCACGCTGCCCGAGCGGGCGTGGCGTGCCTACCTCGACGTCGGGTCGCCGTCGCCGGCCGTGGCGGCGGCGATGGCGCGGGTGTTCGCCGCGCTGTCCCCCGCCCAGCGCGCGCGACTGCTGGGCGGGGTGGCCCGGGGGGCGCTGCGGCTCACGCGGGCGTGGGCGGCGGGGTCGGGTCGATGACGGCGGCGTGCTCGGGCAGCACGCCGGTCCGCTTGCGCTGGCGCAGCAGGTACCAGGCCAGCCCGACGGCGACGATCGCGCCGATGAACAGCGGCGCGGCCCACTGCAGGTACCAGTGCTGCGGGCCGGTGGCGTTGTAGATCTCGCGCCGCGGCCAGGCCAGGTTCACCGCCATGCCGGTGCCCCACGCGACGGCGAGCACGTTGACCGGCAGCCCCCAGCGGCCGAGGGAGAACCGGCCGGGCTGCGCCGGGCCCGGCCAGCGGCCGCGCAGCCGCGCCACCAGCATCGGGCCGGTCACCAGCAGGTAGGCGAGGTAGATCATCACCACGGCCATGCTGGTCAGGGCGGTGAACACCTGCGGTTGCCGGACGTTGAGCAGCAGCACGCCGACCGCCAGCGCCCCGACCAGGACGGCGGGCACGACCGGCGTGCGGCGCCGCGGGTCGACGTGGGCCAGCCGCATGCCGACCGGCAGGGCGTTGTCGCGGGCCATGGCGAAGGTCATCCGGATGGCCGCGGTGTGCACCGCCAGGCAGCAGACGGTGACCGCGACGACGATGCAGACGAGGAACACCTTGCCCAGCCCCGTGCCGGCCACCGAGAGCAGGACGTACTGCAGGCCGCCGCTGCTCGAGGACAGCTGGGGGTCGGTGAGCGAGGGGGCGGCCATCAGGCCGAAGAGGAGGATCAGCCCGCCCAGCACGAACGACGCCGTGATCGCCCGCAGGATCGCCCGCGGCGCGGTGCGGGAGGGCTCCTTGGTCTCCTCGCCGAGGGAGCTGGCGGTGTCGAAGCCGTACATGACGTAGCCCGAGGCGAGCGCCGCGACGAGGAAGGCGCCGAGGTAGCCCAGCGGCTGCCCCTCGCCGCGGCCGCCGGTGTCGAGCAGGACGTCCTGCGGCCCGCGGGTGACCGCCAGGGCCAGCACGACGACGATCAGCACCGCCGCGACCAGCTCGATGAACACCCCGGCGCTGTTGATCCGCGACATCAGCCGCACGCCGAAGGCGTTGACCAGCGTGGTGGACGTGATGAGCAGCCCGCCCAGCAGGACGGCGTTGACGGCGACGTCGTAGGTGCCGGTGCCGTCGCCGACCACCTGGAAGCCCGACCACAGCTGCGGCAGCGTGATCTGGTAGGCCAGCGCCGTCGCCGCCAGCGTCACGATCGAGGCGGTGAGCATCACCCAGCCGGCCAGCCACGACGTCGTCGCGCTGCCCAGCCGCTTGGTCCAGTTGTAGAGCGACCCGGCCACCGGGTAGCGGGCGGCGAGCTCGGCGAAGCACAGCGCCACCATCAGCTGGCCGGCGAAGACCAGCGGCCAGGACCACACGTAGGCCGGCCCGCCGGCGCCGAAGCCGAAGTAGAACAGCTGGAACGTGCCGGTGAGGATCGAGATGTAGCTGACGCCGGCCGCGAAGCTGGAGAACCGCCCGATGCTGCGGTCCAGGTGCTGCCGGTAGCCGAACTCCGCGAGGTGCGGGTCGCCGTCGTCCGAGGGGGGCACGTCGAGGGGCCTTTCCGGGAGTGGGGTGCTGGGGCCGCACCACTGTCGCCGACGGCACGGACCGTGGCGAGCCGGGGACACCGGCCCGGAGGGGTCGCGCCGGGCTACCCTCCCCGCCGATGAGCGCCTCCCCGCCCGGCACCGGCTCCCTGGCCGGGCTGCTGCGGCGGTGGCGGGAGCGGGCGGCGCTCAGCCAGGAGGAACTCGCCGCCCGGGCGGGGCTGACCGCCAAGGCGGTGAGCGCGCTGGAGCGCGGGGAGCGGCGCCGGCCCTACCCGCACACCCTGCGCGCGCTGGCCGACGCCCTGGGCCTCGACGACGCCGACCGCGCGGCGCTGACCGCGGCCGCCCGGCCCGGCGCCACGACCGACGGGCCGCCCGCGCCGGTCCCGGTGCTGCCGCTGCCGGCCGCGCCGCTGGTCGGCCGGGACGCCGAGCTCGCCGAGGTCGCCGGGCTGCTGCGGTCGGGCGCGACCCGGCTGCTGACGCTCACAGGCCCCGGCGGCGTCGGCAAGACGACGCTCGCGCTGGCCGCGGCGCGGGCGCTGGCACCGGACTTCCCCGACGGCGTCACGCTGGTCGAGCTCGCGCCGGTGCGCGAGGCCCGGCTGGTGCTGCCCGAGCTCGCCCGCGCGCTCGGCGGCCGGCAGCTGGCCGGCGACGTCGCCGACGCCGTCGCCGCGCGGCTGGGCGGGCGCCGGCACCTGGTCGTGCTGGACAACGTCGAGCACGTCCTCGACGCCGCCCCCGCCGTCGCCGCGCTGCTGGCCCGCTGCGGCGGGCTGGCCGTCCTGGCCACCAGCCGTGCCGCGCTGCGGGTGCGCGCCGAGCGCGAGCGGCCGCTGGGCCCGCTGCCGGTGCCGGAGCGCCCGGACGCCGCGACGGTGGCCGCCTCGCCCGCCGCGCGGCTGTTCCTCGACCGGGCGGCCGCCGCCGGCCGCACGGTCGCCCTCGACGACGCCGCGGCCGACGTCGCGGCGATCTGCCGCCGCCTCGACGGGCTGCCGCTGGCCCTCGAGCTCGCCGCGGCTCACGCCCGCTACCTGCCGCCGTCGGCGCTGCTCGGCCGGCTCGACGACGCCCTCGGCGCCGGGCGCTCCCGGGACCTGCCCGAGCGGCAGCGCACGATGCGCGCGGCGTTGGACTGGAGCCACGAGCTGCTCACCGCGGCCGAGCAGGCGCTGCTGCGCCGGCTGGCGGTGTTCGCCGGCGGGTTCGACCTCGACGCCGCGCGGGCGGTCGCCGGCGGCGCCGACGTCGTCCCGCAGCTCGGCGGGCTGGTCGAGCAGTCGCTGGTGGTCGTCGAGGACGGACCGGCCGCCCGCTACCGGCTGCTGGAGCCGGTGCGCCAGTACGCCGCGACGCGGCTGGCCGCCTCCGGCGAGGCCGACGCCGTCGCCGAGCGGGCCACCGCGGCGGTGCTCGACCTCGCCGACGGCGCCCGGGGCGGGCTGACCGGTCCCGGGCAGGGGGCCTGGCTCGACCGGCTCGAGCGCGACCACGGCAACCTCGCCGCCGCGCTGGGCCGGCTGGTGGCCGCCGGGCGCGCGGCCGACGTCGCCCGGCTGACCGAGGCGACCTGGCTGTACTGGGCGGTGCGCGGCAACGCCGCCGAGGGGCTGGGCTGGGTGGCGCGGGTGTCCCGGGACGGGCTGGCCCCCGCCGACGACGCCCGGCTGCTGCTGGGCCTGGCCGCGCTGCGCTACGCGTCGGGAGACATCCCGGGGACCCGCGCCGCCGCCGACGACGCCGCCCGGCTGGCCGCCGTCGCCAGCGCCGGTGACCTCCGGGCCCTGGCGCTGGTGCTCACCGGCTCGGCCGCCGTCTTCCTCGGCGACCTGCCGGCCGCCGCCGGTGACCTCGGTGAGGCGCTGCGGCTGGCGGAGGAGACCGGGCAGCCCTGGGCGCGGGCGCACGCGGTGACCGCCCGGGGTCAGCTGCTGCTGCAGTCCGGCGACCACGCCGCAGGAGCCGCCGAGCTCGCCGTCGCCGAGCGGCTGGCGCGGGAGCTGGGCAGCCCGTTCACCCTGGCGACGGTGCTCAACGTGCAGGCCTCGCTCGCGCAGCTGGCCGGCGACGAGGACACCGCGCTGGCCCGGTGGACCGAGGCCGCCGACCTCGCCGCGGAGGTCCGCACCACCTGGACGCTGGCGTACACGCTGCCGGGCCTCGCCGTCGTCGCCGCCCGGCGCGGGTCGCCGGAGCTGGCCGCCCGGCTGTTCGCGGCGGGCTCGGCGACGGCGGAGGCGGCGTCGGTGGCGGTGGCGTTCCCGCCCGACGTCGAGCTGGCCCGGCTGGTGCTGCCGGAGGTGCGCGCCACGCTGGGCGAGGAGGCGTTCGGGCGGGCCTGGGACGCCGGCCGGCTGCTGCGCCCCGGCGACGTCCCGGCCCTGGCCCGGCAGATCGGCCCGGCGGTCAGCGGGTCCCGCGCACCCGGCTGACGTAGCGGCGGTACTGCCGGGCGAAGACCGTGCGCAGCAGCACGCGGACGGGGAACGGGACGACGTGCAGCATCATCTGCCGCTCCTCGGGACTGCACTCCTCGAGCAGCGCGCCGAAGAGGATCGGCAGGTCCTTCGTGGCCATCGTGCCCTCGCCGTGCTGGCCGAGCCGGGCCCACTCCTCCTGCGTCACGTGCCGCTCGGCCAGCGGGAGGATCTCGCGCTCCTCCTCCGCGAGGTGCTCGAGCAGGACGGCGCGCAGCGCGTCGAGGGTGCCGGCGACCTCCTCGGCCACGGCCGGCCGGGCCTCGACCTCCCAGCGGTCCAGGGCCGGGCCGAGCTGCTCGGTGAGGTGCTCGACCTGCTCGTGCTGGGCCTCCATGCGGTGGACGACCGCGGCGTCGGGCGGGCAGCGCTCGAGCAGCTTGGGCCAGAGGAGGTCGTCCTCGCCGGTGTGGTGGAGGTGCAGCCCCTGCAGCACGAGGCGGGCGTGGGCGGCGAGGACGGCGGCGCGGTCGGTGTCGCCCGGCGCGACGGCGCGGATCAGCTCCGGCAGCAGCCGGAACTCGCGGCGGAAGGCGCGGTGGACGACGTACATGTCGCGGACGTCGGCCATCGGGACGGGGGTGGGGAGGGTGTCGGTCATGGCAGCGAGCCTGTCGGCGCCCCGCGGCACGGGACACCCACAGCGCACCCACGCCTCGCCCACACTCCGGGACAGCCCAGTCTCCGCCAGCGGGTGGATCCTGCCCGCCGACCTGCGGAAACTGTCATACCCCGGCCGTAGGTTCGGGGTCGTGCAGCAGGTCGCGGAGTACGTGTCACCCGTCGAGCGGGCGCTCGCCGGGTGGCTCGTCGAGCAGCCGGTGCGCCTTGCCCGCCTGCCGGTGAGCCTGCTCTCCGACGAGCAGGCCGCCGCCGAGCTGCAGCGGCTGCAGGCCCGCAAGGCGATGGAGGCGGCCTACGAAGCCGAGCTGGTGCTGCGGCTGGCCGAGGCCCGCCCCTCCGACGACGACCCCGCACCCGGCACGCCCGGTGCCAGGCGGCGCGGGTCGTGGGCGCCGGACACCGAGCTGCCCGGGGTGTCGGAGTTCTTCACCGCCGAACTGGCGCTGGTGCTCAACTGCGGCCGGGGCAGCGCCAACCACCTGGCCACCCGCGCCTGGACCTACCGCGAACGCCTGCCCGCCACCTGGGCCGCACTGGCCGCCGGGGAGCTCGACGAGGCCCGCGCGAAGGCGCTGGTCGACGTGCTGCAGCACACCGCCCCGGCCCTCGCCCGCCGCATCGAGGCCGCCGTGCTGCCCGAGGCGGCGCAGCTGACCGTGGGCAAGCTGAAGAAGCGCGCCCTCGAACTCCTGCTGGAAGCCGACTCGGAGGCCATCGACGAACGGCGCAGCACCGCCGAACGGCGCTCGGACGTGCGGGTCTACGCGTCGCCGTCGGACGGGATGAGCACGCTGGCCGCCGACCTGCCCACCGACGTGGCCGCGGCCTGCCACGCGACCGTCGACGCGCTGGCCCGGATGCTGAAGGCCGACGGCGATCCCCGCCCGATCGGGCAGCTGCGCACCGCCGTGTTCGCCGACCTGCTGCAGCGTCCCTGGCAGGCTGGGATGGCGGTCACCGCGCACCTGCAGATCATCGCGACCCTCACCGCCCTGTCCGGCCGATCGAGCGAGGCCGGGGAGGTGAACGGGCTACCGATCACCGCCGCGCACCTGCGCGAGCTGCTGCGCGAGTTGGACGCGCTGGGTGTGCAGGCCCCCGACGGTGGCTCGGTGACCGTCGCACTCACCGAGGACGACGGCACGCTGCGCGTCACCGCGACGCTGGACCGGCTGCGCCGGCTGGCCGCCCGCGGCTGCCCCCACCACCCCGGCGGTGACGAGGACGGCGACTGCGGGTGCGCGGTGCTCGACCGGCCGGCGAGCCGGGACGGCTACACCCCCTCGGCGGCGCAGCAGGCGTTCGTGCGCACCCGCGACCGCACCTGCCGGATGCCGACCTGCGGGCAGCGGGTCGGCTGGGCCGACACCGACCACGTCCTCCCCCACGCCCACGGCGGGGCCACCGACTGCGCCAACCTGTGCTGTTTGTGCCGCAGCCACCACCGGGTGAAGACCTTCGCCCGCGGCTGGCGCTTCGAGATGGGTCCCGACGGCACGCTGACCGTCACCACCCCGTCCGGCATCACCCGGACCACCCGGCCACCGGGCCTGCGACCACCACCGCCACCGGAACCACCACCAGCCGACGAACCGGCCGACCCGAACGACGACCCACCGCCCTTCTGAGCGGTGCTCGAGGGTCGACCGGTCGACGAGCCGACCATTCACCGGGTCGACGTGCCGACCACTCGACTCGACAACTGATCGACGAGCCGACGACTCGACTCGGCGACTGGTCGACGTGCGGACACCTCGACCAGTCGCCGCGTCGACCAGTCGCCGGGTCGACATGGCGACAGAGCGGTTCCCCAGTGGCGCCGGGGAACCGGCCCGGGGTCAGTGCTCCGAGGCGTGGTGCCGGAACCGCCGCCACGGGTGGCGGCGGGACGGCGCGGGCTCCTCGGCGGGCTCGCCGGCCTTCGCGGCCGCCCACGGCGCGACGCACACGTCGTCCTCCCCCATGCCCTCCCCCATGCCCTCACCCGTGCCCGCCGCGTCGTCGGGGGCCGGCCGGGGTGCGGCCGCGGCGCCCCTCGATCCCGCGCCCGACGCCGTGGCACCCCGGCGAGCGCAGTCGGCCAGGCGCTCGCGGGTGAGCGAGCGTTGCAGCCCGAGCGGGTCGCCGCGGTGCCCGCGGGCGGCGACGTCGTGCTGCGCCTCCCACTGGGCGATCAGCTTCTCGTCCGGCGACATCTCCGGCCGCCGGTCGTCGCCGGGTGTGGGGGTGGTGGGTGTGGCCATGGCCGTCCTCCTGCCGGTGCCCGCCCGCCGCCCGGGCGCCGTCCCGCTCGACCGGTCCTCGCGGCCACCGGGGTCCAGTGCACGCCGCACCGCCGGACGGGGGCAGGGTCGGAGGTCCCTGCGGCACGCGGCGCTCGGACCCCGGCGGTCAGACCTCCTCGGTCTCCAGCCGACCCGACGAGCGCTGCACCAGGCCCCCGACGACCACCAGCGACACCAGCAGCGCCAGGGCGCCGATCACCACCCAGGCCGGCAGCTCCAGCAGCGCGTCCAGCGCGGCCACCACCGCGGCCAGCAGCGGCCACCACCACCCGTGCCCGGCCTGCCCCGTCATCGCCGACGCCGTGACGCTCGCCGCCACCAGGTAGACCGCCACCCCGCCGGCCACCAGCAGCCGGGTCCCGGCCGGCACCTCCCCGGCCGCGGCCTCCACCACGGCGAGCTCCAGGCCGGCGCCCACCGACGCCAGCGCCAGCGTCAGCGGCAGGTGCCCGAAGACGTAGACGTCGTGGGAGTGGGCGCCGTTGGACTCCCCGGCCTCCCCCAGCAGCTTCTTCGCCCGCGCGCCGGCGAGGTCGAAGTAGCTCCACCACAGCGCCGCCGCGAGCACGAACCCCAGGACGGCCACCGGGAGCGCGGCCCCCGACCACTTCGCGTCGTAGAGGCCGTGCGCGACGGCGGCCACCGGCTCGCCGAGCACGAGGATGACGAACAGCGCGAACCGCTCGGGCAGGTGCTCGACGTGCAGCGGCACGTCGGCCGAGGACCGCGTGGCCAGCAGCGGCACGAGCGCCTCGGCCAGGACCGCGGCGGCCCACAGCGCGTAGGCGGCCGGCCGCGGCACCGCCAGCGACACCGCCCACAGCGTCGCGCCGGCGCCGGCGCCGAGCAGGTACAGCCGGGTGATCGGCCGCGCCTCGGGCACGTGCACGTGCGCCCGGCGGTACTGCAGGAGCAGCAGCACCCGCAGCGCCACGTGGCAGAGCACGAAGGCGGTGAACCGCTCCCCCGTCGCCTCCGACGCCGACGCCGCCAGCCCCACGACGGCGGCCATGCTGGCGAGCTTGTACAGCCGGTAGACGACGTCGTCGTGGTCGAAGCGGTTGGCGTAGAGCGTCGAGCTCACCCACGACCACCAGACCGTGGCGAACAACCCCGCGAAGACGAGGAACCCGTGCGGGGTGACGTCCTCGCGCAGCGCGATCGCCAGCTCGGCCACGACGAGGACGAACGCCAGGTCGAAGAACAGCTCCAGCCGCGAGGCGGAGCGGTGGTCGTCGGTGCGCAGCCGCGGCGGCCGGACGGGGTCGCCGCCGCGGCCGCCGAAGAGGGTCCGGACGCCGGCCATGTGGCTCCCCCCGTCGGGGCCGGTCAGGGCGCGGCGGTCGCGTCCGGCACGGGCCTCGACCGGCTCAGCTTCCGCCAGATCCAGCTCGACGGCACCCGCTGGCCGGTGACCAGGTAGTCGGCGACGCCGTCGAGGAACATCGTGGCCTCCACCTCCCGGTGCACCGCGGCCCGGCCGGCGAAGAGGAGCTCGTCGCCGGGCTCGAGCACGAGGCCGCCGTCGGGCGCGAGCAGCGCCTGGTCCCCGCGCAGCGCCATCAGCGGCACGGCCAGCAGCGTCTCGTCGCGGTCGGCGGGGTCGCGCAGCAGGTCGCACAGCCGGAACCGCCCGCCGGCCAGGTGGGGGTGCAGCGCCGGCGCCTCCTCCGGCGTGAGCCGCACCTTCCACAGCGCCTCGAGGTGGGCGCCGCACGCGCCGAGGAGCCGCTCGATGAGGCCGGCCGACCACTCGTCGGTCTGCCCGGGCAGCTCGCGCAGGAACCGCCACAGCAGCGGCGTGCTGAGCCGGGCGTAGGCGTCGTGCGCGACCACCTCGGTGGGCACCAGCAGCGCGTCGACGTCCATCGCGGCGAACAGGGCGGCGTCGGCGGGCTGGTTCTGGCGGGCGGCGACGAACAGGTCGGGGTTGAGCCGCCGCGCCTCGGCCACCAGGGAGAGGTTCGTCGTGTCGTTGTCGGTGGCGGCGACCAGGCCGACCGCCGAGGCGGGGTCGGTCCGCCGGATGATCTCGGGGTCCGCGGAGTCCCCGACGATGGTCGGCTCCTCCTCCGGCGAGGGGTCGACCGTGGTCACCTCCAGGCCCTCCGCGCGCAGGTCGGTGGCGAAGTGCCGGCCGAACCGGCCGTAGCCGCAGACCACCCACCGGCCCGGAGCGGGCGCCTTCCCGCGGGGCGGCAGCTCGGCGCCCGGGCCGCTCTCCAGCCAGGTCATGAGCTGATAGGAGGCCGGGGTGCGCAGCGCCAACCGCAGGTGGTCGCCGAACCGGTCGAAGGGGTTGATGATCGTCGGGGACCCGAAGCCGGACATCCGCTCGGCCACCGTCGCCGACGTCGTGCGGGCCACCACCGGGAGCTCCGGTCGCAGCAGCGCCGCGGCCATCGTGACCGCGAGGTTGGCCTCGTCGTCGCCGGTGACGGCCAGCACGCCCTCGCAGTAGGGGTGGCCCAGCCCGGCCACCCCGAGCACGTGCGGGTCGCGGGCGTCACCGACCACCCCGGGGACGTCGGCGCGGTGGCCGGCGATCTCGAGGGCGTCGATCCGGTTCTCCGAGCAGTCGACGACGGCGAACCGGCGGCCCAGGGCGTCGAGGGAGCGCGCGAGCGTCTCGCCGGCCTGCCCGAAGCCGCAGATCAGCAGGAACGGCTCGCGCAGGGCGCTGACCTTGCGGGACACGTGCCGCAGGGCCAGCGCCTGGCGGAACGCGCGGTCCTGCAGCAGCGCCAGCAGGGACCCGATCGCGTAGGCCCAGCCGACGACGGTCAGGTAGATGGTCCCGGTCACCCACAGCCGCTGCCCGTAGCTGAACGCGTACGGGATCTCGCCGAAGCCGATCGTCGTCGCCGTGTAGCTCATGACGTAGAAGGCGTCGAACAGGCTGAGGCGGGCCGGCCGGCCCTCCGGGTCGACGCCCGGGATCAGCGAGAGCCCGAGCACGCTGACGAAGAAGATGACGATGAGCGTGATCAGCGGCGCGCGCATCCGCCGGAGGACGACGAACACCGTCGCCGACCCCTCCGCGCGCGGCACCACCGGGGCCCGCCGGCGCCGGCGCCGGCCGCGGGTGGTGACCGGGGGTGGCGGGGCGGACTCCACGGCGGTCAGTGGCGCTGGAAGGACACGGTCTCGACGACGAGCAGCACCACCGAGACCACGTTGGCCAGCAGCGCCCCTCCGGAGAGCGAGACCATGCTCGCCGTCGTCACGTCGGTGAGGCCCTCGGCGGAGACGTGCACCGCCCAGGCCCAGGTGATGGTGGCCGCGACCAGCTGCAGGTCGGCGACGAGGCTGGTGGCCAGGTGGACCGCGCCGATCTGCGTGCGGTCGCCGAACTTCAGCACCGTGGCGATGAGGCTGACCACCAGCGCGGCGAACAGCTCGTAGACGTTGTGCAGTGCGGGGTCGGAGATGTCCCCGAGGAAGAAGCCGAAGTTCAGCGTGGCGGCGAGCAGCACGAAGAACCCGAAGACGACCTTCTCGAGGTTCATGCGGCTCCCGCGGCCTGCCCGGTGGTGACCGCGCCGACCCTAGCGCCGGACACGCACCGGCGCCGGGGAGACCGGACTCCCCGGCGCCGGGCGGCTCGGCGGCTCAGCGCCTCACTGGCTCAGCGGTTCGGTGGCTCAGCGCAGGTGGTGCACCTCCGCCAGGCCGTACACCGGCGTCGGGATGCCGGCCTGCCGGGCCTTGAGCTGCAGCGCCAGGTAGAGCGAGTAGTGCCGCGACTGGTGCAGGTTGCCGCCGTGGAACCACAGCCCCTCCTGCCGGGTGGGCTTCCACATGTTGCGCTGCTCGCCCTCCCACGGGCCGGGGTCCTTCGTGGTGTCCGAGCCCAGGCCCCACACCTTCCCCACCTTGTCGGCGACCTCCGGGGAGATGAGGTCGGCGGCCCAGCCGTTCATCGAGCCGTAGCCGGTGGCGTAGACGACGACGTCGGCCGGCAGCTCGGTGCCGTCGTCGAGCACCACGGCGTCCTCGGTCAGGTGGTCGACCTGCCCGTGCACCAGCTCCACGTCGCCGTTGGCCACCAGGTCGGCGGCACCGACGTCGATGTAGTAGCCCGACCCGCGGCGCAGGTACTTCATGAACAGGCCCGACCCGTCGTCGCCCCAGTCCAGCCAGAACCCGGCCTTCTCCAGCCGGTCGTAGAAGTCGGCGTCGCGCTCCTTCATCTGCTCGTAGGCCGGGATCTGGAACTCGTGCAGGATCCGGTAGGGCAGCGAGGCGAAGGTGAGGTCGGCCTTCTCGGTGGTCATGCCGCCGGCCACCGCCTGCTCGCTGTAGAGCGCGCCGAGGCCGATCTCCATGAGGCTGTCGCTCTTCACGATGTGCGTCGAGGAGCGCTGCACCATCGTCACGTCGGCGCCGTGCTCCCACAGCGCGCCGCAGATGTCGAAGGCGGAGTTGTTGCTGCCGACGACGACGACCTTCTTGCCGGCGTACTCGTCGGGGCCGGGGTGGGCCGAGGAGTGGTGCTGCTCGCCGCGGAACACGTCCTGCCCGGGCAGCACCGGCACGTTCGGCTTGCCGCTCATCCCGGTGGCCAGCACCAGCTGCTTCGGGCGCAGCGTGAGCTCCTCGCCGTCGCGCACCACCTCGACGGTCCACTCGCCGGCCGCCTCGTCGTACTCGGCGCGGCGCACCTCGGTGCTGCCCCAGTACGGGATCTCCATGACCTTCACGTAGGACTCGAGCCAGTCGGCGATCTTGTCCTTGGGCGAGAACACCGGCCAGTTGTCCGGGAACGGCAGGTAGGGCAGGTGGTCGTACCAGACGGGGTCGTGCAGGCAGAGGGACTTGTAGCGGCTGCGCCACTGGTCACCGGGACGGGCGTGCCGGTCGACGACGAGCGCGGGCACGTCGAGCTGGCGCAGCCGGGCGCCCAGCGCGATGCCGCCCTGCCCGCCGCCGACGACGAGCACGTACGGCTGGGTGGTGCGGCCGAGCTCGGTGGCCTCCCGCTCCCGGCGCTCGGACCACGTCTGCCGCTGCCGGTTCACGCCGTGCTCGGCGCCCATCGGCCGGCCCGGGCCCCGCGGCTCCTCGTGCCCCTTGAGCTCGTACAGGGTGGTGAGGAACGTCCACGCCCGCGGCTGCCCGTCCTCCTCGACGAGACGCACGAGGCCCTTGCCGCGGCCGACCGCCGTCTCGAAGGTGAACCAGGCGGTGGTGACGCCGTCGGCCTCCTCCGGCTCCTCGGTGACGGTGAAGCCCGACGGGTCGGTGCGGTCCAGCGTGGCGGTGAGCAGGTCGGCCACGCCCGCGCGGTGCTCGACGGTGGTGATGTTCCAGCTGAAGGCGACCAGGTCGCGCCAGTAGCTCGTGGAGGCGAACAGGCCGGCGGCGCGCTCGACGTCGCGGGCGCGCAGGGCGTCCTCGAGCGCCGCGAACCAGTCGGCCGCGCGCCGTGCGGGGCTCTCCGGGGGTGCGTCGAGCGTCTGCGTCACGGAGGGACCTCCTCGTGGTCAGGACGTGGTGTGATGTCCAGCACAGCGCCCCGCGGGCCGGAGCGGGAGCGTTGCAGCGGATTGCACGCCCGAGGAGGCGCCGGTGCCCCCGTGGTCGGCGGTCGCGCCCGGTACCGACCTGTCCACGCACGCCCGGGTGCTCTCCCGCGTGCACGACGCCGTCCTCGCCGGCGGGCGCCCGCCGGTGCGGCCGCGCGGGGTGGTCGAGCGGTCCTGGTCGCGCGTGCTGGGCCTGGGCATGGACCCCGACCGCCCGCGCCGCCGCGACCCGCTGCCCGCCGACGCGGTGGAGGCGCGCCGCCACGGCTCGGGCCTGGCGCTGGTCGTCGACGAGCTGCGCCGGGTGCTGGTCGGCGTCGCCGACGCCTCGCAGGGCCTCGTCGTCGTCACCGACGCCGACGGCGTCGTGCTGTGGCGGGAGGGCGCGGTGGCCACCCGGCGGCACGCCGACCGGCTCGGCTTCGCCGAGGGCGCCACCTGGACCGAGTCGGCGGTGGGCACCAACGCGATCGGCACCGCCCTGGCCGAGGCCGCGCCGGTGCAGCTGTTCTCCGCCGAGCACTTCGAGTCCGCCCAGCACCCCTGGTACTGCTCGGCCGCGCCGGTGCACTCGCCGGTCACCGGGGAGCTGCTCGGCGTCGTCGACGTCAGCGGCCCGGCGCTCACCCTGCACCCGGCCATCGGCGCGCTGGTGGAGACCTCGGTGCGGCTGGCCGAGTCCGGGCTGTGGCGGCGGCACGAGCAGCACCTCGACCGGCTGCGGCGCAGCGCCGAGCCGGTGCTGGGGACGGTGCGGGGCCCGCTGCTGGTGGTCGACGACGACGGCTGGGTGGCCGCGCGGTCGGGCATCGCCGCCGGCCCGCGGGTGGCCGTCCCGCGCGCCGGGCGGCCGGTGGCGGTGCCCGGGCTGGGGCTGTGCACCCCCGAGCGACTGGGCGAGGGCTGGCTGCTGCGCCCGCCGGAGTCGCGCGCGCCGGTCACCGCCGAGCTCGACCTGACCGCCGCGCCGGTGCTGCGGGTCTCCGGCGGCGAGGACTCCTGGTCGGCCGCGCTCACCCGGCGGCAGGGGCAGGTCCTCGCGCTCGTCGCCGGCGCCGGGCGGCGGGGGCTCGACGCCGCCGCCCTGGGACGCGGCCTCTACGGCGACGACGGGCACGTCGTCGCCGCGCGCGCCGAGGTGTCGCGGCTGCGCCGCGTCGTCGGCGACCTGGTCGCCACCGGCCCCTACCGGCTGGCCGACGGCGTCGCGCTGACGGTGCGTACCGGTCCCGGCGGCGGGTAGCCCCGCCCCGAGTCCCGTCCCGAGTCCCGAGGAGATCCCGTGGCCGACACCGTTCCCGTGCAGGACGTGCTCGCGCACCTGGGCGAGGTCGACTACCCCGCCGAGAAGGACGCGCTGCTCGACGCCGCCCAGCGGCACGGCGCGCCCGACGAGGTGCTGCGCACCCTGCGCACGGTGCCGCCGGGGGTCGACTTCGCCAACGTCGACGAGCTCGTCCGCTCGCTGCGGCCGACCTCCGTCCCCCGCTCCGACACCGAGGGCCACGCCGCCGAGGCGGCCCGGGCCGACGCCCGGGCGGCCTTCACCGGGCACCCGGACGACGCCGGGTCCGGGAGCGGGGGGACCTCCGGCTGACGCCGGCCGCGCCGGGGTCCGGCCTCCCCCGGAGGGGCGGCCGGCACGGCGCGGTGGCTGCCCGGTGTCGTACCCGGCTGTCAGCATGTCCGCGTGCTGCTCGCCGACGTCGTGGCCGCCTCCGCCGAGGTGGCGGCCACCCGCGCCCGCACGGCGAAGGCCGCTGCGATCGCGGCCGCGCTGCGCGCCGCCGGGCCGGGCGAGGTGGGGCCGGTGGCCGCGTGGCTGGCCGGCGAGCTGCCGCAGGGGCGGGTCGGCGTCGGCTGGCGCACGCTGTCCCGGGCGCTGCCCGACCCCGCGCCCGCGCCGTCGCTGACCGTCGCGGCGGTCGACGCCGCGCTCACCGCGCTCGCGGCCACCACCGGTCCCGGCTCCACCGCCCGCCGGGAGGCACTGCTCGGGGAGGTGCTGGCGGCGGCCACCGCCGGAGAGCAGCGCTTCCTCGTCCGGCTGCTGGGCGGCGAGCTGCGCCAGGGCGCGCTCGAGGGCGTCCTGCTCGACGCCGTGGCCGCCGCGGCGCGGGTGCCGCCGGCCGCGGTGCGCCGCGCGGCGATGCTCACCGGCCGGCTCGACGAGACCGCCGCCACCGCGCTGACCGGCGGGGAGCCGGCGCTGGCCGCCGTCGGCCTGCGGGTGGGCCGCCCGGTGCGGCCGATGCTGGCCAGCCCCGGCTCCTCGCTCGAGGCGGCCCTCGCCGACCTGGGCGGGGAGGTCACCGTGGAGCACAAGCTCGACGGCGCCCGCGTCCAGGTGCACCGCGACGGCGACGTCGTGCGGGTGTGGACGCGCACGCTGCGGGAGGTCACCGACGGGGTCCCCGAGCTGGTCGAGACGGTGCGCGCGCTGCCCTGCCGCACCGCCGTCCTCGACGGGGAGACCCTCGCCCTCGACGACGACGGCCGCCCGCGCGCGTTCCAGGACACGATGAGCCGCTTCGGCAGCGACGAGGCCGACGCCGGCGTCCTGCTCTCGCCGTTCTTCTTCGACGTGCTGCACCTCGACGGCCGCGACCTGCTCGACGAGCCACTCGCCACCCGCCTGGAGGTCCTCGACCGGCTGCTGGCCGCGGAGGAGGCCGCGCCGCTGCGGATGCCCGGGGTCCGCCGGCCCAGCGCCGAGCAGGCCGCCGAGGTCCTCGACGGCGCGCTGGCCGCCGGTCACGAGGGCGTGGTGGTCAAGGCCCTCGACGCGCCCTACGCCGCCGGCCGGCGCGGCCGCGCCTGGCAGAAGGTCAAGCCGGTGCACACCCTCGACCTCGTCGTCCTCGGCGTGGAGTGGGGGTACGGCCGCCGCAGCGGGAAGCTGTCGAACATCCACCTCGGCGCCCGCGACCCCGACGGCGGCGCCCCGCTCATGGTCGGCAAGACGTTCAAGGGCATGACCGACGAGCTGCTCGACTGGCAGACCCGCACGTTCCCCGGGCACGCGCGCGCCGAGCACCCGTGGGGGCTGGAGCTGCGGCCGGAGGTGGTGGTCGAGGTGGCCCTCGACGGCGCCCAGCGCAGCACCCGCTACCCCGGCGGTGTCGCGCTGCGCTTCGCGCGGGTGCTGCGGTACCGCCCCGACCGCAGCCCCGCCGACGCCGACACGGTCGACGCGGTGCGCGCGCTGCTGGCGGGGGGCTGAGGCGGTGCTCACCCGGAGGAGTGGCGCCGGCCCGGCTGGGCTCACGGGTACCGAGGGCACGGCCGATGCGACGGCCGTGACCGGTCTCGCCGTCGAGCAGGACGCCGCCCCCGGAGGCGACGCGGAGCCCACCACGGGTGCGCTCACCGCGCTGCGGGCGACCCTCGACGAGCTGGAGACCCTGTCCCGCTTCGCCGCCGGGTCCGCGCCGGAGCGCGCCGAGGCCGCCGCCGAGGCCGCCCGCGCCCTCGGCCGCCCGGATCTCGAGCAGCGCGCCCGGCTGGTCCGCGCCGACCTGCAGCGCCGCCGGGGCGCCGTCGCCGAGGCCGGCCGGACCGCCTCGGAGGTGCACCGCTGGGCCAGCGAGACCCGTGACCGGTACCTGCTGGCCCGCAGCTCCTTCGTGCTCACCGCCGTCCTCCAGGAGGTCGGCGACCTGGCCGGCGCCCTGGAGCACGCCGTCTCCTCGGTCGACCTGCTCGACGAGACCGCCCTGCCGGCGCTGCGCATCGACCACCTGGTGCGGCTGGCCGACGTCCTCGGCCTGGCCCGCGATCCCGCGGCGCCCGAGCGCTACACCGCCGTGCTGCGGCTGGCCGAGGAGCTCGGCGACGTCGACCGGCAGCTGCGCATCCTCAACAACCGCGCCTACACCGACACGCTGGCCGGCCGGTTCGACGACGCGCTCGAGTACAGCGACCGGCTGCAGCAGCTCGCGCGGGCGCACGGCCGCCCGCTCGACGTCGGCGACCTCGACACCGTCGCCCGCGCGCTGATGGGGGCCGACCGGCTGGTCGAGGCGGAGGCGGCGCTGCGGCTCGGCCTCGCGCCCGAGGTGCTCGACACCTCCTCCGACGGCGACGCCGGCGCGGACTTCCTGCTCACGCTGGCCGAGGTGCAGCGCCGCCGCGGCGAGGTCGAGCGCGCGCAGGACACCCTGGCCGAGTGCGTCCGGCGCTGCGACCTGCACGGCCTGACCTCGATCCGGGTGCGGGCCCGCGCCGAGCAGGCCGAGCTGCACGCCGCGCGGGGCGACCACCGGGCGGCGTTCGAGGAGCACAAGCGCTACGTCGCCGAACTGGTGGAGCTGCAGTCGGCGCAGCGCGAGGCCCGCGCCCGCGCGCTGCAGGCGGTGTACGAGACCACCGAGGCGCGCCGGCAGAGCCGCCGCTGGCGCGAGCTGTCGCTGCGCGACCCGCTCACCGGCCTCTACAACCGCCGCTACGTCGACGAGGAGCTCCCCCGGATGCTCGCCGACGGCGCCGGCCGGCTGTGGGTGGCGCTGCTCGACCTCGACCACTTCAAGCGGGTCAACGACACCTGCTCGCACGCCGTCGGCGACGAGGTGCTGCGCGCGGTGGCCACGCTGCTGCAGGAGACCGGCGCCCCCGGCGGCCCGGGCTCGTTCGCGGCGCGGCTGGGCGGCGAGGAGTTCCTCCTCGTCCTCCCCGACGTCGACGCCGGCGCCGCGGCCGCCCACCTCGAGACGGTGCGCCGCGCCGTCTCCGCGCACCCGTGGGACGGGCTGACCCGCGGGCTGCCGGTGACGGTCAGCGTCGGCGCGGCCGGCACCGCCGAGGTGACCGACCGGACGCCGGCGCAGCTGCTCGGCCTCGCCGACGCCCGCCTCTACCGCGCCAAGCGGGCCGGCCGGGACCGGGTCGTCGTCGACGGCTGAACGCGGCAGGCTGGCCGGGTGACCGCCGAGCAGACCCCGATCAGCCGCTTCCCCCTCGCCGACCCCGCCGGCCTGCCGGCCGACCTCGCCGAGCGCTACGCCGACGTGCAGGAGCGCTCGGGCTTCCTGCCGCACGTCTTCGCCGCGCTGGCCTGGCGTCCGGAGGAGGCGCGCGCCTTCTTCACCATGCACGACGCGCTCATGGACAAGGACACGCCCGGCCTGTCCACCGGCGAGCGGGAGCTGATCGTGGTGGCCACCAGCGCGGCCAACGACTGCGCCTACTGCGTCGTCGCGCACGGGGCGATCGCGCGCATCCGCACCCGCGACCCGCTGCTGGCCGACCTCGTCGCCGTCGACTGGCGCAAGGCACCCCTCGACGAGCGCATGCACACCGTGCTCGACGTCGCCGTCCGGCTGGCGACCGACCCGGCCGCGGTCACCGCCACCGACCTCGACCGGCTGCGCGCCGCCGGCCTGTCCGAGGACGACGTGTGGGACGTCGGCGCGATCACGTCCTTCTTCGCGCTGTCCAACCGGCTGGCCCACTTCGCCGCGATCCCGCCCAACCCGGAGTTCCACCTGCTGGGCCGCCTCCCCCGCTGACGCCGGGCGGCTCACCCGGCCGGGGCCGGGCTCACCCGGCCGGGGCCAGGCTCCGGGCGAACCGGGAGATGTCGGCGATCGTGGCGTCGTAGACGTCCCCGACGGCGGTCTTGAAGATCAGCTCGCCGCCGTGCGTGAGCCCCAGGTTCACCCGCCCGGTCGCGCGCACGCCGGCCGCCTGCAGCCGGCGGTAGTAGGCGATGCCCTCGTCCCGCAGCGGGTCGAGCTCGTTGACCGTGACCACGTGCGGCGGCATCCCGGTCAGGTCCTCGACGGTGGCGAAGTACGGCCAGGCCAGCGGGTCGCGGCGGTGCTCGTCGGCGGGGTCGTAGGCCGACACGAGGAGGTCCATCATCAGCGTGTTGAGGAACCAGCCCTCGTTCTCGACCAGCGAGGGCAGCTCCGCGCGCTTGGCGTCGTCGTCCCAGCCGTAGCCGCCGGAGATGTAGGGGACCATCGCGTAGACCCCGGCGACGGTGTCCAGCCGGCCCTCCCGCTTCGCCAGCAGCGCCGAGGCCAGGCACAGGTTCGCCCCGCCGGACTCCCCCTGCAGCACCAGCGAGGTGGCGCCGATCTCGTCGCGGTGGGCGTGCAGCCAGGTGAGCGCGTCGGCGCAGTCGTGCAGGCCGGCCGGGAAGGGGGCGTGGCCGTCGGTGGTCACGGCGTTGCGGAAGTCGACGGCGACGACGACCAGCCCGGTGGCGGCGAGGTCCTCGCACCAGCGGGTGTGCAGGCGGTTGGCGCAGTCGAGGATGGTCATGCCGCCGCCGTGCAGGTAGACCAGCCCGGGCAGCCGCCGCCCCTCGCTGCCGGCCGGCCGGAAGACGTACAGCGGGATCGCGGTGCCCTCGCGGCCCGGGGCGGTGACGGTGGTGCGGGTGACGTCGTCGCGGTGGGTCTCCTCCGCCGCGACCGCGGCGTAGAGCTGCTCGAAGGCGTCGTGGGCGCCGCGGACGAAGGCCAGCCGGTCCTCCAGCGGGGCGTTCCGCGGGAGCGGAGGCGGCGCGGCGGGGGCGTCGAGGCCGTACCGGGCGAGGGCCTCCCGCAGCCCGCGGTCGGCGCGGTCGTCGGTGCGGTACTCGGCGGCCGGGTCCCCCAGCCGGCCGGGCTGGGGGGTGGTGGTGCCGGTCGTCGGGTCGGACGTCGTCGTCACGGTTCCTCCTCGGGCGGGGGTCGGGGACCGGACGACGGTAGTGGCGGGGGTCACACCGGGGCCAGGTCCCGGCCGGCGGTGGTGCGCGGAACCGGCCCGTGACGGATCCGTGACCTGGCCCTACGGTGACCGGGCCGGCCCACGGTGGGCCGGCGGAGGAGGAGATCCGTGCGCACACCCCGGACAGCCCGCACCACCGCCGTGCTCGTCGCGGCAGCCGCCCTCGTCGCCGCAGCAGGCCCGGCCGCCGCCGCCCCCGGCGCGCCGGGCACACCCCGCTACACCGACGGCAGCACCTCCGGGGGCGACCCGTACTTCCCGGCCGCGGGCAACGGCGGCTACGACGTGCAGCACTACGACCTCGGCCTGTCCTGGTACCCCGGGGCGACGCCCGCCGAGAGCCGGCTCGACGGCACCGCCGTGATCACACTGACCGCCACCGCCGACCTCGCGAGCTTCTCCCTCGACCTGCGCCGGCTGACGGTGTCCTCGGTGCTGGTCGACGGCAAGCCCGCCCGCTACTCGCAGCTGCCCCCGGGCGAGGACGGCCTCGGCGGCGAGCTGGTCGTGCAGGCCGCGCCCAAGCTCAAGGCCGGCACCACGCACGAGGTCACCGTCGTCTACTCCGGCTTCCCGGGGCGGCCCACCGACCTCGAGGGCTCGCTCTACGGCTGGGTGACCTTCGCCGACGGCGTCCTGGTCGCCAACCAGCCCGACGGCGCACCGACCTGGTTCCCGGTCAACGACGTCCCGTCGGACAAGGCCACCTACGACTTCCGGATCACCGTGCCCCAGGGCAAGACGGCGATCGCCAACGGCGAGCCGGTGGGTCAGCCGGTGACCGTGGACGGCCGCACCACGTTCACCTGGCGCGCCACCGACCCGATGGCCAGCTACCTGGCGACGGCGTCGATCGGCGACTACACCGTCAGCACCCAGGTGGGCCCGGACGGGCTGCCGATCCTGAACTACGTCGAGACCGGGCTGACCCCGACCCGGCGGGCGACCACCGAGGCGAGCCTCGCGCTGCAGCCGGCGATGATCGACTACTTCGACGACCTGTTCGGGCCCTACCCGTTCACGTCCTTCGGGGCCATCGTCGACGACGACACCGTCGGCTACGCGCTGGAGACCCAGACGCGGCCGGTGTACTCGCGGCAGGCCTCCGAGGGCACCGTGGCGCACGAGCTGGCCCACCAGTGGCTCGGCGACAGCGTCAGCCCCGAGCGGTGGGCCGACATCTGGCTCAACGAGGGCTTCGCCACCTACGCCGAGTGGCTGTGGTCGGAGGAGCGGGGACGGGAGACGGCGCAGGAGCTGTACGAGGCCGTGTACGCCACCCCGGCCGACGACGAGTTCTGGTCGCTCGTCGTCAGCGACCCCGGGCCCACCGGCCTGTTCGCCGCCGCGGTGTACGACCGCGGCGCGGCCACGCTGCACGCCCTGCGGAACGAGATCGGCGACGAGACGTTCTTCGTGCTGCTGGAGCGGTGGGCGACCGAGAACGCCGACAGCACGGTGACCACGGCCGACTTCGTCGCCCTGGCCGAGGAGGTCAGCGGGCAGCAGCTCGACGGCTTCTTCACCGACTGGGTGGGCACCCCCGCCAAGCCCGTCGGGTACTGAACCGGACGCCGGGGGCGGGCAGGATCGTCGTCATGCCCGCCCCCGGCACCCCCCTCGAGCACCTCGGCTTCCTCACCATCGGCTCCTTCGACCCCGCCGACCCCCGCGCCGGCCACGAGGCCACGCTGCGGGTGGTCGAGCTCGGCGAGCGGCTCGGCCTCGACAGCGCCTGGCTGCGCCACCGGCACCTGCAGTACGGCATCTCCTCCCCGGTCGCCGTCCTGGCGGCGCTGACCCAGCGGACGTCGCGGATCGCCCTCGGCACGGCCGTCACCCCGCTGGCGTGGGAGAACCCGCTGCGCCTGGCCGAGGACCTCGCCACCGTCGACGTGCTCTCCGGCGGGCGGCTCAACCCCGGCGTGAGCGTCGGGCCGCCCATGCACTGGGACGACGTCAAGGGCGCGCTCTACCCCGACACCGCCGACGCCGAGGACTTCACCCACACCCGCGTCGAGCGGCTGCTGCGCTTCGTCGCGGGCGAGCCGGCCGCCACCTTCTCCGGGCGCGAGGGCGTCGTCGAGGAGTGGTCGGACCGGGTGCAGCCGCACTCCCCCGGCCTGCGCGGCCGGATGTGGTACGGCGGGGGCAGCACCCGCTCGGCGCGGTGGGCCGGCCAAGCGGGGACGAACCTGCTGACCAGCAGCGTGGTGCGCGCCGAGGACGACTGCACCGACTTCGCCGCGATCCAGGCCGGGCAGATCCGCGCCTACCGGGACGCCGGCGGCACCGGCCGGGTGTCCCAGGGCCTCGTCGTCATCCCCACCGACGGCGCCACACCCGGGCAGCGCGAGCGCTACGCCGCCTACGTCGAGGCCCGCACGCCCCGCACCGCCGTCCCGCAGGGCCCGGCGCGGCTGCTGTTCGCCCCCGACCTGCTGGGCACCAGCGAGCAGATCGCCGAGGCGCTGTACGCCCACGAGGGGTTCCGCGAGGTCACCGAGGTGGTCTTCGCGCTGCCGTTCAGCTTCGCCGAGGCCGACTACGAGCAGATCCTCACCGACGTCGCCACCCGCCTGGGCCCGCTGCTGGGCTGGTCACCGGCGGCCTGACGCCGCCCGCGGCAGCACCACCGACCAGGCGCCGGCGGCCAGCCGCCAGGTGCGCGCCGGCACCGGCGGCAGCAGGTCGCCGTCGGCGTCGAGGGCCACCGGCTCCCCCGACACGGCCACCTCCCGGCCGCGGACGCGGACGACGTCGTCGCGGTCGACGTGCCGCCCGGTGGTGAGGGCCAGCGCGTAGGCGGCGCGGGCGGCCGGGCCGGTGGCCGCGCTGACCACGACGTCGGCCAGGCCGTCGCCGGGGTCGGCCCCGGGCGCCAGCGCCGTCCCGCCGCCGATGGTGGGGCCGTTGCAGACGCCGACCATGAGCAGCGGCGTGCCGCCGTCGGCCGCCCAGCCGGCGGGGGCGGTGACGACGGCGCCGTCGACGGTGACCCGCAGCCGCTGCTCGGCCCCGGCGAGCCCGGCGACCGCGGCGCCGATCGGGTAGGCCAGCGCGCCGAAGCGCTCCTTGAGCCCGGCGGCCTCGTCCGCGGCGCGCACCCCGATGCCGGCGTGCACGGCGTTGACCACCACGCCGCCGGCGTCGTCGCGCAGCAGGTCCAGGCGGCGCGGGTCGCCGTCGAGGACGCACCGCGCGGCGCCGGCCGGGTCGTCGGGCAGCCCGAGGGCGCCGGCGAGGTCGTTGCCGGTGCCCAGCGGCACGACCCCCAGCGGGTCGGCGGGGTCGAGCGCCCCGGCGCGGTCGAGGGCCGCCACGACCGCGTGCACCGATCCGTCGCCGCCGGCCACCACCAGCCGGCGCCCCGCGCGGGCGGCGACGACCCGGTCGAGGTCGGCCGCGTCGGCGGTCGCCGCGACCTCGACGGCGGCACCGGCGCGCAGCACCTCCAGCGCGCTCGTGAGGCGCTCCTCGTCGGCGCTCCCGGCGTTGCGGTTGGCCACCACCAGCAGGTCCACGGGGTGCACCCTCCCAGCCCGCGCGCCGCCCGGGCGTCCCCCGGGCAGGATCGCCACCGTGACGAGCGACGCCGACGACCGGCTGGGGGCCGTGGTGGCGGGCCTGCGTCGGCGCGGGAGCCTCAAGTGGACCCGGCACCCCGAGGCGCTCGGCGCGTGGGTGGCCGAGTCTGACCTCGGCACCGCGCCCGCGGTCACCGCCGCGCTGCAGGACGCGGTCGCCCGGGGGCTGTTCGGCTACCTGCCCGACTGGCTCGCCGACGACGTCGCCGCCGCCTTCGCCGGGTTCGCCCGCGACCGCTACGGCTGGGACGTGCCGCCGGAGCGGGTGCGGCCGCTGCCCGACGTGCTGGCCGGGCTGGCCGCGGCGATCACCCACCTGTCCCGGCCGGGCTCGCCGGTGGTGCTGCCCACGCCGGCGTACATGCCCTTCCTCGAGGTGCCGCCGGCGCTGGGCCGGGAGGTGCTCGAGGTGCCGATGGCCCGCGACGGCGACCGCTACGTCTACGACCTCGACGCGCTCGACGCCGCCTTCCGCGCCGGCGGGCACCTGCTGGTGCTGTGCAACCCGCACAACCCGATCGGCCGGGTGCTCGAGCCCGCCGAGATGCTCGCCGTCGCCGAGGTCGTCGACCGGCACGGCGGTCGGGTGTTCGCCGACGAGGTGCACGCCCCGCTGGTCTTCCCCGGCCACCGGCACGTGCCCTACGCCTCGCTCGGCGAGGTGCCGGCCGGGCACGCGATCACGGCCACCAGCGCGTCGAAGGCGTGGGACCTCGCCGGCCTCAAGTGCGCGCAGCTGGTGGTGAGCAACGACGCCGACGCGCGGCTGTGGGCGGAGGTCGGCCACCCGGTCGAGCACGGCGCCTCGACCCTCGGCGCGGTGGCCAACGCCGCCGCCTACCGCGACGGCGTCGCCTGGCTCGACGAGTTCCTCGCCGTCCTCGACCGGCACCGCCGGCTGCTCGCCGACCTCGTCGCGGCCTCGCTGCCCGGGATCTGGTACCGCCCGCCCGAGGGCACCTACCTCGCCTGGCTGGAGGGCTTCCCCGTCGACGCGCCCGGCGACCTGCTGCTCGAGCGGGCCGGCGTGGCCGTCGTCGACGGCGCCCGGTGCGGGGCCGCCGGCCGGGGCGCGGTGCGGATGGACCTGGCCACGCCCGAGTCGGTGCTCGCCGCGATCGTCGAGCGGATGGCCACCGTCCTCGCCTAGGGCGCCGCGTCCCCCGGGGCGACCCGGTAGACCCGGTACTCCACCCGGGGCCCGGGCACCAGGCGGCCCTCCGCCACGAACACCGTCTGGTTCACCCACGCGTAGCGCTCGTCGCCGGTCTCCAGCCGCGGGGTGGTGATGAAGTAGCCCTCGCCGAACTCGGTGGGGGTGTCCCCACCCTGCATGAGCGCGAGCACGGCCGGGGTCAACTCCCAGATCCCCCCGTACTGGACGTAGACGTGCGCGCCGTCCACCGTCCGCACGGTGGTGCGCACGTCGAGCCGGGCGAACCCGTCGGGACCGACCAGCATCCAGTCCGCGCCCCCGCCGACGACCGAGGCCTCCAGGCGCTCCCCGGAGATCTCCCCGGCGGTGATGGTGCCCTCCATGCGGTTCCCGTAGGGCCCGGGCCCGACCGGGTGGGGCTCGACGTCGGCGTGGTAGTCGAACTCCGGCACGAGATGGGCCATGGCGTCCCTCCCCGGGACGGGGGCGGGCCGGGAGCCCGCCCGGGACGGGGACGGTCCGCCGCGGGGCACCGGCCGTCAAGGGACCCGAACCCGCCCGGGCGTTCCCGACACGGCGCGTACCCGCGGCCCGCCGGCCGGTGACGCCCCCGGTCAGCAGGCGCGCAGGTCGGCCTCCACCGCCTCGGACGCCTTGCGGGCGGCGATGAGCACCGGGTCCCAGACCGGGGCGAACGGCGGCGCGTAGGACAGGTCCAGGGAGAGGACCTCGTCGACGGTCATCTCGTTCCAGATGCAGATGGCGAGGGCGTCGATCCGCTTGCCGGCGGCCTCCTTGCCGACGATCTGGGCGCCGAGCAGCCGCCCGGTGCGCCGCTCGGCGGTCATCTTGACCCGGATGGGCTTGGCACCCGGGAAGTAGCCGGCCTTGGTGGTGGAGTCGACGGCGGCGGTCACGAACTCGTAGCCGGCCGCCTCCGCCTCGTGCTCGGCCAGTCCGGTGCGCGCGGCCTCGATGGAGCAGGTGCGGGTGATCGCCGTCCCGATGACGCCGGGGAAGGTGGCGTACCCGCCGCCGATGTTGATGCCGGCCACCCGGCCCTGCTTGTTGGCGTGGGTGCCCAGCGCGACGACGATCCGCTGCCCGGAGAGCCGGTGCACCGACTCCACGCAGTCGCCGGCAGCCCACACGCCGGGCACCTCGGTGCGCATCCGCGCGTCGACGGCGATGCCGCCGGAGGTGCCCAGCGGGATGCCCGCCTCCCGGGCCAGCCGCACGTTGGGCCGCACGCCCAGGCCGAGGACGACGAGGTCGGCGGGCAGCTCCCGGCCGCTGGCGGTCACCACCGCGCGGGCCCGCCCGTCGGGCCCGACGTCGATCGCCGCGACGCCGTCGGAGAGCACCAGGTCGACGCCCTCCTCCCGGACGGCGTCGGCGATGAACCGGCCGACGTCGGGGTCGAAGGTGCCCACCGGGGTGGCCGAGCGGTCGACGACGGTGACGTCGAGGCCGCGCTCCTTGCACGCCTCGGCGATCTCCAGGCCGATGTAGCCACCGCCGACGACGACCACCCGGCGCACCCGGCCGCTGTCGAGCTCGGCCCGCAGCGCGACGCCGTCGTCGAGCACCTGGACGCCGTAGACGCCCTGCGCGTCGATGCCCTCGACCGGCGGGCGCATCGGCACGCTGCCGGTGGCGTACACCAGCTCGTCGTAGGGCTCGGTGCCCTCGGTGCCGGCGTCGAGGTCGTGCCAGTGCACGACCCCCTTGTCGGTGTCGATGCCGACGACCTCGGTGCGCATCCGGACGTCGAGGCCGTTGGCGCGGTGCTGCTCGGGGGTGCGCGCGACCAGGTCGGCCTCGCGCTCGACGGCGCCGGAGATCCAGTACGGGATGCCGCAGGCGGAGTAGGAGGTGGCGCGGCCGCGCTCGAACAGGACGACGTCGAGGTCGGGACGCCGCTTCTTGGCCTGGGACGCCGCGCTGCCTCCGGCGGCGTCGCCGCCGATGACGACCAGTCGGGTGCTCACCCCCCGCAGGCTAGGACCGCCGGCGGCTACAGGCTCACCGCGACGGTGGCGGCGAGTTCCCGGGCGGCCTCCAGGTCGTCCTTGGTGGGCGGTCCGGTGAGCGACAGCGGCGCGGCGACCTGCTTCCACCGCAGCGCCCCGGTGATCGTGCCGATGGCCCGCAGCGCCCCGGCGGTGTCGTCGCCGCCGTGCACGTAGACGCCGTAGGGCAGGCCGACCGTGGCGTCGAGGCAGGGGTAGTAGACGGTGTCGAAGAAGTGCTTGAGCGCCCCGCTCATGTAGCCGATGTTGGCCGGGGTGCCGAGCAGCACGCCGTCGGCGGCGAGCACGTCGGCCGGTCCGGCCGACAGCGCCGGGCGCACCTCGAGCTCCACCTCCTCGACCATCGCCGCGCCCTCGCGCACCGCCTCCAGCACCGCCTGCAGGTTGGGCGAGGGCGTGTGGTGGACCACGAGCAGCCGGGGCATGCCCGCCATCGTGCCCGCGGACGGCCCGGCGGCGGCTCCCCTCGCTACGGTCCGGGCATGGCGACGAACCCCCGCATCGGACCGGTCGAGCGGGCCACGAAGCGGTCGTGGGACGAGTGGCTCCGCTTCATGGACGCCATCGGCGCGCCGGACCTCGACCACCGGCAGATCGCGCTGCGGGTCTACGACGAGCTGGGCGACACCGTCGAGCAGCGCGGCTGGTGGACCCAGTCGGTGACCGTCGCCTACGAGCAGCACATCGGCCGGCGGATCCCGGGCCAGCGGTCCGACGGCACGTTCCAGACCAGCGTGAGCCGGTCGACACCGCTCGGGATGACCGAGCTGATGGAGCGTTGGCGGACCTTCGCCGACGGCGACGCGGCCGTGCAGCAGGTCGTCGCCGGCGGCGAGGTGCGGGTGAGCGGCACCGACCGGCGCACCACCTGGCGGACCCGGGCCGCCGACGGCTCGTCGGTGGTGGTCACCAGCGAGCCGAAGAAGGACGGGACGGCGTCGCTGGTGGCGACCCAGGTCGGGCTGCCCACCCTGGAGGCGAACGACGCCGCCCGCGCGTGGTGGACGACCGTCGTCGAGCGCTTCCTGGCCGGGGTCCGGCCGGGACGCTGAGCTGGCCGTGCCGCGAGGCTGCCCTGGCCGCCGGGCCGCCCGGAGTCGGCCCGGCGGGACCGCGGGTCAGGAGCGCTGGCGGCTCGACGAGCGGTACTTGCCGAGCAGCGACTCGGAGGACTCGCCGGGCTCGTCGTCGAAGACCATCGGCCCGATCCGGCTGCCCGCCGTCACGGCGGCCTCCCGGCCGGTGAAGTCGTACCGGTAGGTCGAGGTCCCGTACTCGTCGACGAACGTGCCGCTCTGCCGCTCGCTGAACACGTCGCCCACACCCGTCCAGGTGATCGACACCGGCGGTGCGCTGGTCGGGGTGTCCCCGTGCCCGCTGCCCACCGCGAGCGTGCCGGTGAGGGTCGCGGTCGTGAACTTCTTGTCGACGGTGAAGGTGACCTGACCGCCCTCCACGAAGCGGACGCCGAGGAGCCGGCAGGGACCGTCCTCGGGCGCCGGCTCGCCGTGCCCCCCACCGGGCAGGTAGGGCGTCGCACCTGCGTCGCACTCGACGTCGGACACGCTGCCGAACACCGAGGCCCGGCCGTTGCCGAGGTCCTCGACGTAGAGGTCGCCGAAGTGGGCGTTGCCCGGAGCCCCAGCGGCCGGCGGGAGCTCCCCGACCTCGAGCCACGTGACGGAGGCCATGGTGCCCGAGCTCTTGGAGAAGAAGAGGTCACCGGCCAGCGCGGGCGACGGGGCGACGACGACGGCGAGGGCCGCCGTGGAGACGGCGACCGTCCCCAGACGGCGCAGGGTGGAGGCGGACACGCAGACCTTCTCTCGGTAGCGCACGGGTGGGCCGTGCGGAGGGCGGGACGCCCGGCGGGCGCCCCGGATCGGGACGACGGGCCTCAGCGGCGGGTTCGGATCCGCTGCAGGACCAGGGCGCCGACCTGCGCACCCTGGACGAGGCCGGCCTCGATGGCGTGCGGGAAGTGGATGCCGCCGTAGAGCCGCGAGTCCGCGGCCTCGCGGGCGGCGTCGGCGAAGGACGCGAAGGTGCGCGGCGCGTGACCACGGGCGTCGTGCGACCGGTCCGTGAAGGGGAAGACACCCAGCCGGTCGGTGAGCACGGCGGCAGCGGCCGGGGACGCGACGCTGTGCCCCGACGTGTGCTCGGGGAACTGCGGGCTGTTGACGTACGTCGTCCAGCCCGGGTCGATGTGACGGTTCACGTAGCTGACCGGTCGCAGCAGCCGGTACCGGTACTTCCACGTCCAGCAGTTGAGGAACGCCTCGTGCAGGGCGATGCCGGTCGTCGCGAGCGTGTCGAGGGCGAGGTCGAGCCGTGCGCCGCGGAGGGCCAGCGCCTGGGCGGCGATGAGCATCCAGTGGCCGGACGGCAGACCGGTCGGCGTGCCGGCAGGCGGGGTGAACGAGCCGGGGTTGTCGGTCCAGAACCGGGCGATCGCCCGGTGCTCGTCGGTGTTGGCGGCCGACTGACGGTGGACCGCCGTCGCCTGGGCGTGGAACGCCGATCCCGGCTCGGTGGAGAAGGGCAGGGGCGGCTCGGGCTCCACCTCGTCGGCGCTCGCGAGGACCATGGGGCGCACCTCGGACCAGTACGGCTCGACGGCCGGCCGGAAGTTGGGCGGCGTCGAGACCCAGTGCCACGGCTCGGTGGCGGGAGGTGTGTAGAGCCGGCCGAGGGTCCCGGCGTGCCCGTCGGCCGCGATCCACGACGCCAGGTGCCCCGCGACCGCCCTCCCGTGCGCGGTGGAGGCCTCGAGCGCCCGCTCGGACACCCCTGCGGCGCGGCGCCGCAGCAGCGCGCCGGCCTCGGCCACGTCCAGCCGCTCCCGGGTGCCGGCGCCGGCGAAGGGCAGCACCTGACGGAGCACGGCCGCGGCCGACGTCACCACGGCGGCCGGCCAGTCGACGAGCGCGGCCAGGGGGGGCGGTGCGGGGACCGGCAGGTCCCGGAGCTGACCACCCAGGGACCGGTGAGCCGGCATCCCCCGGACGGCGGCCTCGTACATGGCGATCGCCGTGTGGGCGTAGACGCGGGCCGCGGCCGGAGGGCTGAGGTTCTCGGCGAGCACCAGGTCGTAGGTGGTCTGCACCCAGCTCAACGCCTCGTCGGCGAGGTGTCCCGCCACGGTCACCCCTCCGGGGCCGGGGACGCTGGGCGGCGCGGCGGCCGCCGTCCGCGGGAGCGCGACCGCGGCCGCTCCCGTGCCGAGGGCCGCGAGGAGCACCTGTCGTCGGGACACCGGACCGGGCATGACGCTCCTCCGCGGAGGCGAGCACTCCCGGGATCTCCGGCGCGCTCCTCCGTGATCGGATCGTGACGGAGAGCACACCCGCCGGGAGAGGGACGCCACGTCGCGTTATCTTTTCGTTACCGACTGAACACGGTCAGTTGCACGTCGCGACTCAGACACCTGCCTCCGGCCGCGGACCGGCGGGTCGGTCGTGGACCGGCCCTCCGGGTGGTCGTCACCGCCTCGGCGGGACGGTGCCGACCGAGCCGGACGCTTGTGGAGCAGACGCTCCACTAAGCTGTGGCAACCCCTCTCCACCTGACCCCGAGGAGCCGCCGGTGCCCCGGCCCCGCGTGCACGCGCCCGGTGCGGTGCTCGACGCCGCCGAGGAGCTGCTGGTGGAGCAGGGCCGGGCGCAGCTGACCGTCCGGGCGCTGGCGGCCCGGTCCGGGGCCTCGAACGGCAGCATCTACCACGCCTTCGGATCCCTGGAGACCGTCGCCGGCGCCGCCTGGCTGCGCCGCGCGCGGCAGTTCCTCGACCTGCAGCGGGTCGCCGTGGCGGAGGCCGGCCGGGACGGCCGGCGGGCGGTGCAGGCCGCCGCCGACACCCCGGCCCGGCTGGCCGCGCGGGAGCTGCGGGCCGCGCAGCTGCTGTTCCGCCTGCAGCGCGACGAGCTGCTCACCGACGCCGTCGCCCCTGAGGTCGCCGACGGCCTGCGGGCGCTCGACACCGCCCTGCTCGACACCCTGCAGCTGCTCGCCCGCACGGTGTGGGGCCGCGACGACGGCGCCGCGGTCGGCGTCGTCACCGTCTGCGTCGTCCGCCTGCCCACCGCGCTGCTGCTGCCCGAGATCCGCGCCGGGCGGGTGCGGCCGCACACCCGCGCCCAGCTCGCCGCCGCCGTCGCCGCCGTCGTCGACTGCGGCCTGCCCTCCTGACCCCCACCGACCCGAGGAGCCCCCGTGCCCACGCTCGACCGCCACGACGACGTCTTCGTGCTCGACCTCGGCGACGGGGAGAACCGCTTCTCCCCCGACTGGCTCGCCGCCGTGGACGCCGCCCTGGAGGAGGTCGAACGCGCCGACGGGCCGCGCGCGCTGGTCACCGCGGCCACGGGCAAGTTCTTCTCCAACGGCCTGGACCTGGCCTGGCTGCTCGACCACGCCGACCAGCGCGACGCCTACCTCGGCACCGTCGAGCGGCTGTTCGCCCGCCTGCTGTGCTCCCCCGTCTTCTCGGTCGCCGCGGTGCAGGGCCACGCGTTCGCCGCCGGCGCGATGCTCGCCCTGGCGCACGACCAGCGGGTCATGCGGGCCGACCGCGGCTTCTGGTGCCTGCCGGAGATCGACATCGACCTGCCGTTCAGCCCCGGCATGTCCGCGCTGATCCAGGCCCGGCTGACGCCGCAGGTGGCGCACGTGACGATGACCACCGGACGCCGCTACGGCGGCTCCGACGCGCTGGCCGCGGGCATCGTCGACGCCGCCGTCGCCGAGGACGCCGTCCGCTCGGCCGCCGTCGAGGTCGCCGCCGCGCACGCCGGCAAGGCCGGCCCCGTCCTCGGCACGATCAAGTCCCGCCTGTACGGCCCGGTCCTCGCGCTGCTGCGCGGCGGCACCGCGCCCGTCGGCTGAGCGGCCGGGTCCGGTGACGGGCGACCCGGCGACGATCGAGCTGAGCCGGGCCGAGCTGCGCGCGGTCGCCGCCTTCGCGGCGGCCTGCGCGCGGCCGGCGCTGGCGGTCTTCGAGCGCGACCGCCCCGGCGACCCGCGCCCGCGGGCCGCCGTCGACGCCGCGCAGGCGTTCGCCGACGGAGCGGAGCGGACGACGGCGCTCCGGGACCGCGCGTGGGACGCGCAGCGGGCGGCGCGGGAGGCCCGCGACGCGGGGCTGGCCGCGGCGGACGCCGCCGCGCGGGCGGCGCTGGACGCCGCCGGTGCGGCGTTCCTGCACCCGCTGGCGAAGGCCACCCAGGTCCGGCACGTCCTGGGGGCGGCCGCGCACACCGCGCGGGCGTTCGAGCTCGCCGCGGGGGACGACCCCGCCGACGGTGCCGACCACGTCGCGCAGGCGCGGCACCTCGCCGGTCCCGTCGTGGTCGACGTGCTGCGCCGCTACCCGCCCGCCCCGGCCGGCGGCGGGCGGGTCGGCGAACTGCTGCGCGCGCTGGACGCGTCCCTGCGGTGACCCGGTCGGGGTCAGGTGAAGGTGACGCCCCCGAACCGGCCGAGGTCCAGCTGCCGCATGCCGACCTGGTGGTACGGGTTGACGCCGCCCTGCAGGACGCCGAGGCACGCGCACTTGTCGAACCGCGCCTGCCGGACCTCCGCGGGGAAGGACCCCGACCACACCGAGCCGTCCTCGCCCTCGGCGTAGTAGTAGAACCACCGGTTGCCCGTGTCGTTCGGCCGCGTCTCGGTCTCGCCCGGGTCCAGGACGACCCACCCGCGGACGTCCCACGGGTCACCGCAGAAGCCGCAGTCGTGGTCCAGGCGCATGTAGGCGACGAACACCCTGCTGCCGTGGGAGTTGGTGAACCGCACGTCCGCCACGGTCAGCCCCCGTCCTGCTCGCGGATGCGCTCGGCCAGCGGTCTGCGCATCGCGTCGGGGACCTCGGACGGCTCCCGCCGCCGGTGGCGCCCGTCCGTCGACTCCGCCGTCCCGGCCTCGGCCGGCTCGAAGCCCGGCCCGGTCTCGTACAGCTCGGACCGCACGGGCGCGAAGGACCCGTTGTCCTCGTCTCGCCAGCCCGACCGCGCCATCTCGCCTCCCGGACGTCGACCCGATGCGCCCGTCCGATCATCTGCAGGGCGCGTCACCGCCGCGTCACCGCCGCGTGCCCGCCGGGCCGGGGCGGTTGCCCGGGGCCGGGAGGCGGACCAGGCTGGCCGGCGCGGGGGACGTCGACGGAGCCGGGCGACCGGAGGTGGACCGTGCCGCGCGTGGCGATCGTGACCGGCGGGACCTCGGGGATCGGGCGGGCGCTGAGCGCGGCGCTGGTGCGCCGCGGCGACACGGTGGTCCTCACGGGCACCGACGGCGCAGCCGCGGCGCGGGTCGCCGAGCAGGTCGCCGCGGACGGATCAGGCACGGCGTCCGGGATGACCGTGGACGTGCGCGACGCGGCGGCCGTCGGCGCCCTGGTGACGGGCACCGCGTCGCGGTACGGCCGGCTCGACCTGCTGGTCAACAACGCCGGCGTGGGCATCGGCGGCCGCACCGACGAGCTGTCCCTGGCCCACTGGGACCGGGCCGTCGACGTGAACCTGCGGGGCGTGGTGCACGGCGTGCACGCCGCCTACCCGGTGATGGTGCGCCAGGGGTCCGGGCACATCGTGAACACCGCGTCGGTGGCCGGACTGCTGCCCAACCCGGGGTTCGCGCCCTACGCCATGACGAAGTGGGGGGTGGTCGGGCTCTCGCTCGCGCTGCGCGCGGAGGCCGCCTCCCGCGGGGTGCGGGTGACCGTGGTGTGTCCCGGCGGGGTGGACACCCCGATGCTGGACAGGGGGATGCCACCGGACCTCCCGCGAGTGCCGAGCGTCGAGGCGATCGACGTCCGGACGGTGATCCGGAAGCTGAACGGAGGCCGGCTCTACGACGCCGACGACCTGGCCGCCGACGTCCTGCGCGGGGTCGACCGGAACCGGGCGATCGTCGTCGCGCCCCGACAGGCCCGGATCGCGTGGCGGCTGATGCGCCTGTCGCCGTCGCTGTTCCTGCGCCTGTCCCAGGCGCTCGCCGCCCGCGACCCCGATCTGCGGGTGGCCACCGGCGCAGCGGCACCTCCGGAGGGGGTCGACGTCCCCGGCCGGCGCCTCAGCGGGGGCCGAGGGCGGTGAGCAGGTCGGCGCGGGCGGTGGCCAGCGAGGGCCCGTACCAGGTCAGCGCCCGCCCGGACACCAGCACCGAGCGGACGCCGGGGAACGCCTCGGGGCCGTCGTCGGCGGTGAACGGGTAGGGCTCGTCGGGCAGCAGGACGACGTCGGGCGCGGCCGCGAGCACGTCGTCGACCGCCACGTGCGGGTAGCGGTCCTCCCCCGCCCCGAAGACGTTGACGAGCCCCAGCCGCGCCAGCACGTCCCCGGTGAAGGTGCGCGGGCCCACCACCATCCACGGGTCCCGCCACACCGGGACGGCGCAGCGCAGCGGCGGCGCGGGCACGGGCCGCGCCCACTCGGCGGCGGCGGTGGTCAGCCAGCCGGGCTCGGGCACCTGCAGCGCCTCGGCGAACAGCCGCCGCATCGAGGCCAGCGCCTCGTCCACCGACTCGATCACCGTCACCCACACCGGGGTGCCCGCCGCCCGCAGCCGGTCGACGTCGAGGCGCCGGTTCTCCTCCCGGTTGCCGACGACGAGGTCGGGCGCGAGCGCCGCGATCGCCGCCCGGTCGGGGTTCTTCGTGCCGCGGACCCGGGCCACGTCCAGGTCGGCCGGGTGCGTGCACCAGTCGGTGGCGCCGACCAGCCGGTCGGGCACGGTGACCGCCAGCGCCTCGGTCAGCGAGGGCACCAGCGACACGATCCGCCGCGGCGGCCGCGGCAGCTCGACCGGGTGACCGAGGTCGTCCTCAGACATTCCGGCGGTACTGGCCGCCCACCTCGAAGAACGCCTCGCTGATCTGGCCCAGCGAGCACACCCGGACGGCGTCCATCAGCGCGGCGAACACGTTGCCGCCCGACGTCGCCGCCTCCTGCAGCGCCGCCAGCGCCGCCGGTGCCTCGTCGGCGTGCCGGGCCTGGAAGTCGGCGAGCCGGCGCAGCTGCGACTCCTTCTCCTCCTCGGTCGCCCGCGCGAGCTCCAGCGGCTTCGGCGGGGTCTCGTCGCGATGCGGGTCGAGGAAGGTGTTGACGCCGACGATCGGCAGCGAGCCGTCGTGCTTGCGGTGCTCGTAGAGCATCGACTCGTCCTGGATCCGGCCGCGCTGGTAGCCGGTCTCCATCGCGCCCAGCACCCCGCCGCGCTCGGCGATCCGGTCGAACTCGGCCAGCACCGCCTCCTCGACCAGGTCGGTGAGCTCCTCGACGATCGCCGAGCCCTGCAGCGGGTTCTCGTTGCCGGCGAGACCCCACTCCCGGTCGATGATCATCTGGATCGCCAGCGCCCGGCGCACCGAGTGCTCCGACGGGGTCGTCACGGCCTCGTCGTAGGCGTTGGTGTGCAGCGAGTTGGCGTTGTCGTAGATCGCGCACAGCGCCTGCAGCGTGGTGCGGATGTCGTTGAAGTCCATCTCCTGCGCGTGCAGCGACCGGCCCGAGGTCTGCACGTGGTACTTCAGCTGCTGGGAGCGGGCGTTGGCGCCGTAGCGGTCGCGCATCGCCACGGCCCAGATCCGCCGCGCCACCCGGCCGATCACCGTGTACTCGGCGTCCATGCCGTTGGAGAAGAAGAAGCTCAGGTTCGGCGCGAAGTCGTCGATCGCCATGCCGCGCGCGAGGTATGCCTCGACGTAGGTGAAGCCGTTGGCCAGCGTGAAGGCGAGCTGGCTGATGGGGTTCGCCCCGGCCTCGGCGATGTGGTAGCCGGAGATCGACACCGAGTAGAAGTTGCGCACCCGGTGGTCGATGAACCACTGCTGGATGTCGGCCATGCAGCGCAGCGCGAACTCGGTCGAGAAGATGCAGGTGTTCTGGCCCTGGTCCTCCTTGAGGATGTCGGCCTGCACCGTGCCGCGGACGGTGGACAGCACCCAGGCGCGGATCTCCTCGGCCTCCGCGGCGTCGGGCTCGCGGCCCTCCTCCTCCCGGAAGCGGTCCAGCCGCTGCTCGATCGCGGTGTTCATGAACATCGCGAGGATCGCCGGCGCCGGGCCGTTGATGGTCATCGACACCGACGTGGTCGGGGCGCACAGGTCGAACCCGTCGTAGAGCACCCGCATGTCGTCGAGCGTGGCGATCGAGACGCCGGAGGTGCCGACCTTGCCGTAGACGTCGGGTCGCGGGTCGGGGTCGCGGCCGTAGAGCGTGACCGAGTCGAACGCCGTGGACAGCCGGGTGGCCTCGCCGCCGGACGACAGCACCCGGAACCGCCGGTTGGTGCGGAAGGCGTCGCCCTCGCCGGCGAACATCCGCGCCGGCGCCTCGCCGGTGCGCTTGAACGGGAAGACGCCGGCGGTGTACGGGAAGGAGCCGGGCAGGTTCTCCCGCCGCAGGAAGCGCAGCAGGTCGGCGTCGTCGGTGGTGCGCGGCAGCGCCACCCGCGGCACCTTCGTCCCGCTGAGCGTCTCGCGGGTCAGCGGGGTGCGGACCTCCGTGCCGCGCACGGTGTAGACGTACTCGTCCCCGGAGTACTGCTCCACCCGCGCCGGCCACTCCTCCAGCAGCGTGCGCACGTCGGGCAGCAGCTCCCGGGCGGCGGCCTCCGCCGCCTCCCGCGCCGCCTCGGCGGCCGCACCCTCCAGGACCTCGGCCGCGGTGGTCAGGTGCTGCCGGCGCCGGGCGAGCGCGGCCTGCTCCTCGGTGACCCGGTGGTGGCCGCGGACGGCGTCGGCGACCTCGGCGAGGTAGCGCGCCCGCGACGACGGCACGACGCTGCTCAGCCCGGTCGAGGCGCGGACGTCGACCCGCGGCAGCACACCGGCGCCCGCGGGCAGCCCCTGCTCCACCAGCAGGCCGAGCAGGTGCTGGTAGAGCGCGGTGACGCCGTCGTCGTCGAAGCGGGCGGCGCTGGTGCCGAACACCGGCATCTGCTCCCACGGCTGGCCGAACGCCTCGCGGTTGCGCACCATCTGCCGGGCGACGTCGCGGCGGGCGTCCTCGGCGCCGCGCCGCTCGAACTTGTTGATCGCCACGACGTCGGCGAGGTCGAGCATGTCGATCTTCTCGAGCTGCGAGGCGGCGCCGAACTCCGGCGTCATGACGTAGAGCGAGACGTCGCTGAACGGCACGATCGCCGCGTCGCCCTGACCGATGCCCGGCGTCTCCACGACCACCAGGTCGAAGCCGGCGGCCTTCACCGCGGCGATGACGTCGTCGAGGTGCTCGGGCACCTGGGCGCCGGCGGTGCGGGTGGCCATCGAGCGGAAGAAGGTGTGCGCGCCCTCGCCGGACTCCAGCGCGTTCATCCGGATCCGGTCGCCGAGCAGCGCGCCCCCGCCGCGGCGGCGGGTGGGGTCGATCGCGACGACGGCGACCCGCAGCTTGTCCTCCTGGTCGCGGCGCAGCCGGCGCAGCAGCTCGTCGGTGAGCGAGGACTTGCCCGAGCCGCCGGTGCCGGTGATCCCGAGGACCGGCACGGTGCGCCCGGCGGCGGCCTCGCGGACCCGGGCGGCGAGGTCGGCGTCGGCACCGGCCTCCAGCACGCTGATCGTGCGGGCCAGGGCGCGGGGGTCGCCGGTGAGCAGCGCGTCGACGTCGGGCCGCTGCGCGGTGAGGTCGACGTCGCAGGCCCGGATCAGCTCGTTGATCATCCCGGGCAGGCCGAGCCGGGCGCCGTCCTCGGGGCTGAACACCCGCACGCCGCGCTCGGCCAGCAGCGCGATCTCCTCGGACACGATCACGCCGCCGCCCCCGCCGAACACCTGCACGTGCCCGGCGCCGACCTCGGCCAGCCGCTCCTTGAGGTAGCTGAAGTACTCGACGTGCCCGCCCTGGTAGGAGGAGATGGCGACGCCCTGCACGTCCTCCTCCAGCGCGGCCCGGACGACGGCGTCGACCGACCGGTCGTGCCCGAGGTGCACCACCTCCGCGCCCTGGCTCTGCAGCAGCCGGCGCATGACGTTGATCGCCGCGTCGTGCCCGTCGAACAGGCTCGCCGCGGTGACGAACCGGACGGGGTGGACGGGCACGTGCAGCTCCGCGGAGGCCATGCCCGAACGGTAGGCGCGATTTAGTAGGACGTCCAACTACTCGTCGGTAGCCCGCCCGGACGCGCCGCGCGGGAACCCCTCGCCAGTCGCCGGGCGTGGTGTCAGAGTGCCCGCCGTCCCCGAACCGAACGGAGCACCTCCCCCATGGCCTTCCGCAACCTGATGGCGAAGCTCGGCGCCGGCAACGCCACCGTCGACGCCGTCCTCGACACCCCGGTCACCACTCCCGGCGGCACCGTCACCGGCACCGTGCACCTCACCGGCGGCCAGATCGCCCAGGAGATCAACGAGCTGCGGGTGTCGCTGCAGGCCACCGTCGAGGTGGAGAGCGGTGACCACGAGTGGCGCGAGAACGTCACCTTCGGCACCGCGGTGATCGCCGGCGCCGGCCGGATCGAGGCGGGCGCCCGGGCGGCCGTCCCGTTCAGCTTCCCGGTGCCCTGGCAGTGCCCCTTCACCACGCTCGACGGCTGGACGCTGCGCGGGGTGAAGATCGGCCTGCGCACCAAGGTCGACGTCCCCGGCGGCGTCGACCCCGGCGACCTCGACGCGGTCACCGTCGAGCCGCTGCCGGTGCAGCGCACGGTGATCCAGGCGCTGGCGGGCCTCGGCTTCACCTTCCGCGGCGCCGACGTCGAGAAAGGCCGCCTGGCCGGCAGCGACCTGCCCTTCTACCAGGAGGTCGAGTTCGCGCCGCCGTCGTCGCTGCGCGGGCGGGTCAACGAGCTGGAGGTGACCTTCCTGGCCTCGCCGCACGGCGTCGAGGTCGTCCTCGAGGTCGACCGGCGCGGCGGGCTGCTCACCGAGGGCCGCGACGTCGGCGGCCGGCTGCACTTCGGCCACCACGACACCGACGTCTCCGCGGTGGCCGCGCAGCTCGACGCCGCCGTGCGCCAGCTCGGCGGCCGGCGCGGCTGGTTCTGACGCTCGACCGCGAGACGGCGGCCGCGCGGCTGCGGGACCTCCCGCGCCGCGCGGCCGCCCGTCCCGACCTGCGCCAGGCCGCCGTCGCGGTCTGCGTGACCGGGCCGCCGGAGCGGCCGGCGCTGCTGCTCACCCGCCGGGCGGCGGGCCTGCGGGCCCACGCCGGGCAGTGGGCGCTGCCCGGCGGCCGGCTCGACGACGGCGAGACACCCGTCGACGGGGCGCTGCGCGAGCTGGCCGAGGAGGTCGGGCTGCACCGCGGTCCCGACGACGTGCTCGGTCTGCTCGACGACTACGTGACCCGGTCGGGCTACGTGATGACGCCGGTGGTGGTGTGGGCCGGCGAGGTGGGCGACCTCTCCCCCGCCGAGACCGAGGTGGCCGCGGTGCACCGGGTGCCGCTGGCCGACCTCGACGTCGACCCGGTGCTGGTGACCATCCCCGAGTCCGACGCGCCGGTCATCCGGCTGCCGCTCCTGGGCGGGTGGCTGCACGCCCCCACCGCGGCGGTCGTCCACCAGTTCTGCCAGGTCGCCTGCCGCGGCCGGCACACCCGCGTCGCCCACCTCGAACAGCCGGTCTTCGCCTGGCGGTAGCGCACGCCGCGGGCACTTCCACGGAAGTGCCCGGTCCCGACCGGTGCACTTCCGCGGAAGTGCACGGCTCGGCGTCGAGCGCCCTCAGCGGCCGGCGCGGGTGTTGAGCCGGGCGGCCCGGCGGGTCAGGTGGTCGCGCTCGGCGAGGTCGGGCGCCCGCCGGGCCGCCTCGGCGTAGAGCCGTGCCGCCGTGTCCAGGTCGCCCGCGGCCTCGTGCAGGTGCGCGGCCACCGCGGTGTGGCGGGGCAGGGAGTCGTCCAGCTCCGCCAGCGCCGCCAGCCCGGCGCGCGGCCCGTCGGCCTCGCCGACGGCGACCGCGCGGTTGAGCCGCACGACCGGGCTGTCGGTGAGGCGCACCAGCTCGTCGTACCACTCGACGATCTGCACCCAGTCGGTCTCCGCGGCGGTGGGCGCGTCGGCGTGCAGCGCCGCGATCGCCGCCTGGGCCTGGAACTCGCCGAGCCGGTCGCGCGCGAGGGCGGCCTGCAGGATCGCGACCCCCTCGGTGATCGCCGCGGTGTCCCACCGTGTCCGGTCCTGCTCGGCCAGCGGCACCAGGCTGCCGTCGGGTGCGGTGCGGGCGGCCCGCCGCGCGGAGTGCAGCAGCATCAGCGCGAGCAGCCCGGCCACCTCGGGGTGGTCGACGACGGCGGCGAGCTGCCGGGTCAGCCGGATCGCCTCGGCGGCGAGGTCGACGTCGCCGGAGTACCCCTCGTTGAACACCAGGTAGAGCACGCGCAGCACCGTGGCGACGTCGCCGGGCCGGTCGAACCGCACGCCGGAGACGGTGCGCTTGGCCCGGCTGATCCGCTGGGCCATGGTCGCCTCGGGCACCAGGTACGCGCGGGCGATCTGCCGGGTGGTGAGCCCGCCGACGGCGCGGAGGGTGAGCGCGACCGCCGACGACGGCGTCAGCGACGGGTGGGCGCACAGGAAGTACAGCGCCAGCGTGTCGTCCACCCCGGAGGCCGGGCCGGGCGGCGGCTCCTCCTCGACGAGGTCCTCGCGCCGGCGCCGGGCGGCGTCGGCCCGGGTGGCGTCGAGGAACCGCCGCCAGGCCACGGTGACCAGCCAGGCCCTCGGGTCCCGCGGCGGGTCGGCCGGCCAGACGCGCAGCGCCTCGACCAGCGCCTCCTGGACGGCGTCCTCGGCCGCCGCGAAGTCGGCTCCGCGGCGGACGAGGACGCCGAGCACGCCCGGCGTGAGGCTCCGGAGGAGGACCTCGTCCAGGGGAGGGGTCACTCCGTGACGGTGGGGGCCGCGCCGAGGAACGGGCGCACCTCGAGCCACTCGTGGATCGGCTCGCCGCCGGCCCCGGGGGCCGCCGACAGCTCGCCGGCCAGCTCGATCGCGCGCTCACGGCTGTCGACGTCGACGACCATCCAGCCGGCGACGAGGTCCTTGGTCTCGGCGAACGGGCCGTCGACCACCGGCGGGCGGCCCTCGCCGTCGTAGCGGACCCACATCCCGTCGGCGGCGAGCGCCTGGGCGTCGACGAACTCGCCGGTGCCCTCGAGCCGGGCCGCGAAGTCGTCCATGTAGCGCACGTGCGCCGAGATCTCCTCCGGCGTCCACTTCTCCATGGGGACGTCGTTCACCGCCGCCGGGGCGCCGCGGTAGTGCTTGAGCAGCAGGTACTTGGTCATGTCGTCTCTCCTCGCTGGGTGCGGCCCATCCTGGCCGCGTGCACCCCGGGGACGGAGCCGGTCGGGGGTTCTCGACATCCCTCCGTGCACGTCCGCGGAAGTGCCCGGTTCCTGCGGTGCACTTCCGCGGAAGTGCCCGGTTCCTGCGGTGCACTTCCGCGGAAGTGCCCGGGCCGTGCCGTGCACTTCCGCGGAAGTGCCCGACAGGGGCGGGTCGCTCAGCGGCGGTGCCAGCGGGCGGCGCCGTAGGAGGCCAGCGCCAGCACGACCCCCGACAGGACGGCGCTGCGCGGGCGCACGTCGCCGGTGGCGCGCGAGGTCCACACCGCGGCCGCGTCGAGCGCGGTGAGCAGCAGCGTCACCTCGGTGGTGCGCCGGGCCTGCGGTGCCGGGGTGACCAGCAGGGCGGTGCCCATCGCGATGTTGCGGGCCGCGCCCAGCCGCACCAGCAGCGGCAGCGCGACGTCGTCGCGGGCGGCGTCGGGCCGCACGCCGAGGGTGCCGGCGATCCACCGCGGCGCGAACAGCGCCGCCGTCCCGATCCACACCGACAGCGACCCGACCGCCGTGCGGGTGACGTCCCAGTCCCGATCCCTCACGCCGGGCCCTTGCCCGCGAACCGCCTGCTCGAACCGGCGGTGAGCACCAGCACGACGGCGAGGAAGGGCAGCGTGACCCAGCTGGCCACCACGTCGCTGACCGTGGCCACGGTGAACGCCGCCGCCGACGGTGCACCCAGCGGCCCGAGCACGCCGTCGACGCCGAGCGCGGCCACCGACGCCGGCAGGGTCAGCAGCGCCGACACCGACCCGCCGAGCACGACCCCCGCCAGCACCGCGGCCGGGGAGACCCGGACCGCCCGCAGCGCCGTCGCGGTCCCCCGGCCCAGCGCCCCGCGCGGGCGGACCCGGCCGGCGCCGGGCAGGTCGGTGAGCGCGCCGGTGAGCCACAGCTGGGCCAGCAGGCCGGTGGTGAAGCCGACGACGTCGACCAGGAGCGCGGCGCCGGCGCTCGGGTCGCCGTACACCAGCAGCTGGCGCGCCACGTCGGGCACGGTGTTGACCAGCGTGACCGCCAGCGAGGTGGCGTAGACCGGCCCGGCGTGCCGGCGCAGCAGCGCCAGAGCCGCGCGGACGGTGTCGCCGACGCTCACGCCCGGGTCGCGACGGCCTGGATCCACCGGTCGCCGGCGGCCCGCCGCAGCCGGCCCTCCGGCACGTGCAGGCCGGAGGCGGCCAGCTCCGCGACCAGCTCGTCGGTGGAGAACCGGTCGGCCGGGTGGCGCGACACCGCCCGCAGCGCCGGGGCGTCGACGAACCGGCGGGTCATCTCGGTGAGCGCCAGCTGCCCGCCGGGCCGCAGCACCCGCGCGGCCTCGGCGACGGCGGCCCGCCAGTCGGCGATGTGGTGCAGGGCGTGGAAGTCGACGACGAGGTCGACGCTCGCGTCGTCGACCGGCAGCGCGGTGGCGTCGCCCACCCGGAAGGTGACCCGGTCGGCGAGGTCGGCGCAGCGCACCCGGGCGCGGCCGACGCTGGCCGGGTGGACGTCGAACGCCGTCACCTCGGTCGCGCCGAGCCGCTCGACGGCGACCCGCGCGCCCAGGCCCCGGCGGCCGGTGCCGATCTCCACCGCGCGGGCGCCGTGCGCGCCGAGCCGGCGCAGGACGGCACCCTCCACCCGGTACCCGATCTCGTACCGCAGGCGGGAGTCCACCCACAGCCGGTTGGCGTTCACGAAGGTCGGGGGCACGGCACGGCTGCCGCGCAGGTCGGGGCGCATGCCGCGCGGCTACCCCGTCCGCGGCGGGACAGTCACGGCGCGAGTGCGGCGTACACCTCGCGCGCGTGGTCGAAGACCAGGAAGTGCCCCTCGCCGGCGTACCAGTGGGCGCGGCAGCGGGGCAGCATGGCCGCCAGCACCCGACCCAGCCCGACCGGCACCTGCCAGTCCTGGGTGCCGTGCCAGACGTGCACCTGCTGGCGCACCTCCCCGACCGGGAAGCCCCACGGCCGGAACAGCAGCGCCCGGTCCTCGGCCAGCGACGCGGCACCCTGCCGCAGCCCCTCGGTGAACGTCGCGGCCAGCACCCGGCGGACGGCGGGGCGGCCGATGACCCGCCGGTCGGCGGGGTTGAGCCGCACCTGCAGGTAGCGCGGCAGCAGCGCCGGGCGGACGGTCAGCGGCGCGAAGACCGGCCGCAGCAGCGCCGACGTCGCCGGCGAGGGCCGGTGCACGGCGGCGCGGACCGTCGGCGGCAACCAGCCCGGCCAGGGCCAGGGCACGTCCGGCGGCGGCGCGCCGCCGAGGACGCCGACGGTGTGCACCCGGTCGGGCAGCGCGTGCGCGCAGGCCAGCGCGTACGCCGCACCGCCGGAGAGGCTCAGCGTGGCGAACCGGTCGACGCCGAGGGAGTCGAGCAGCTCGACGACGTCGCCGGGCCAGTCGGTGACCCGCCGGCCCGGCCGCGGGTCGGACCGGCCGAAGCCGGGCCGGTCCGGGACGATCAGCCGCACGCCCCAGCGGCGGTAGGCGGCGGGGTCCTCGACGTGCCGCTCCAGGCGCGAGCTCGGCGAGCCGTGGCAGCCGAGCACCGGCCGGCCCTCGGGGTCGCCCCACTCGGCGTAGGCCATCGTGCGCCCGTCGCGCAGCTGCAGCCGGCCCTCGCGGGGCCCGTCGGCGGGGTCGGTGCTGCCGGTGTGCATGGCGGGGCGCTACCCCCGGCCGTCGGACGCATGCGGCAGCCTGGGCGCGATGGGACCCCAGACGCCCCCGCGCCGGCTGGACGCCGCCGAGCCCGCCCACCTGCGCGACCCGCGCGACGCCACCGCCGTCGTCCACCGCTACGCGGCCGACGGGCCCCTGGCCGCGCTCGTGCGGCGCTTCTGGATCCCGGTGTGGTCGGTCCCGCCCGGGTGCGAGTCGGTGCAGCGGGTGCTGCAGCACCCCGCCTGCCTGCTGGTCGTCTCCCCCGACTCGGCGCGCTTCCACGGCGTGGTCACCGGCCTGTCCACGACGACGCTGACCGGCGAGGGCTGGGCGGCCGGCGTCATGCTCACCCCGGCCGCCGGCGCGCTGGTCGCGGGCGGTCCGGTGGCCCCGTTCACCGACCGGTCGGTCGACCTCGGCGAGGTGCTCGGCGACGATGGCGCCCGGCTGGCCGGGCGGGTCCGGGCGGCGATGGCCGCCGACCCCTCCTCCCCCGCCGCGCACGCCGCCGCGACCGCCGCCTACGCCGACGTGCTGCGCCGCTTCCTGCCGGTGGACGAGGAGGGGCTCCTGGTCGACCGGGTGGTGGCGCTGGTGGAGTCGCGGCCGGACCTGACCCGGGTGGACCAGCTGTGCGCCGCGACCGGGCTGTCGGAGCGGGCGCTGCAGCGGCTGGTGTCCCGACGGCTCGGGCTGACCCCGAAGTGGCTGGTGCAGCGGCGCCGGCTGCAGGAGGCGGCCGGCCGGCTGCGGGAGCGCGCGGTGACCCTCGCCGAGGTCGCCGCCGACCTCGGCTACGCCGACCAGCCGCACCTGACCCGCGACTTCGCCCGCGTGACCGGGATGACGCCGGGCGAGTTCGCCGCCCGCTACGGCGAGGCCCGACCGCGGGGGGGCGGGCGCCCCCCCCCCCCCCCGGGGTTTCCTCGGCGCGCGGCACAAACCCCCCCGGGAGGAGGGGGGCGCCCCCCCCCCCGACCGGGTCCTGGTACCAAC
>NZ_JBJGYP010000004.1:0-218948 GCF_054050055.1 Geodermatophilus sp. SYSU D00814 | reverse complement strand
TCTGGCGGGGGTGCCCACGGTCTACGTGCTGGTGGGGCTCATCCACTACTAGTTATTGCCCGCGTGCGCCTTAGCGGGGTGGGCCCGGACTCCTCTGGGTGGCGGGGCCCCCGGAGCGGCTACCCGCCCTCGCGCAGCCCCCAGGGGGAGCCGTAGTCGGTCAGCAGGTCGAGGAAGGGCACCGCGTCGAACGCCTCCGGGCCGAGCACCCCGCTGCCCCGCCACCGGCCCGTGGCCAGCAGCTCGAGGGCGACGACGGGGTTGACGGCGGTCTGCCAGACCACCGCCTGGGACCCGTACTCGGCCATCGACCAGGCGTTGTCCACCACGTGGTACAGGTACACCTGCCGCGGGCGCCCGTCGGTGCCCGTGCCCGACACCCAGAGGCCCGCGCAGGTCCGGCCGGTCATCAGCTCACCGAGCGTGGCGGGGTCGGGCAGGGCCGCGGCGACCAGGTCGCGCGGGGCGACCTCGACGTCGCCGACGCGGACCGGCGTCGTGGAGTCCAGGCCGGTGGTGTGCAGCGCCTTGAGGACGCCGATGAACTCGCTGCCGAGGCCGTACTTGAAGGTGACCCGGCGGGCGTCGACCCAGCGCGGCATGAGGAGCACCTCCTCGTGCTCCACGTTGACGCACTCCACCGGGCCGATGCCCTCGGGGAAGTCGAAGACCTCCGGCTCGCTGAAGGGCTCGGTGGTGTACCAGCCCCGGTCCCGCTCCCACACGACCGGCGGGTTGAGGCACTCCTCGATGGTGGTCCAGATGCTGAACGACGGCGCGAACGCGTGGCCCCGCACGGTCAGGTCCGCCCCGTCGCGCACCCCGAGCTCGTCGATCTCGGTGAACAGGTGGTCGGCGGCGTAGCGGGCGAACACGTCGGACAGCCCGGGCTCCACGCCCATGCCCACGAGGGCCAGCCGCCCGGCCGCCTCCCACTCGGCGGCGAGGGCGAACTGCTCGTCGCCGAGCTTGACCCCGGCCTGCTCGTACGGCCGCTCGGGGTGCGGGCGCGACAGCGACATCGCCATGTCCAGGTAGTCGACGCCGGCCGCGAGCGACGCGCGGAACAGCGGCATGACGAACCGCGGGTCGGTCGCGTTGAGCAGCACGTCGCAGCCGTGCTCGGCGAGCAGGGCCCGGACGGCGTCCTCGTCGGCGGCGTCGACCCGGGCGGCGGCGAGGCGGGGGTCCCCGGTCGCGGCCACCGCCTTCTCGGCGCGGGCCGGGTCGAAGTCGGCGACGACGAGGCGTTCCACGAACTCGCGGCGCGCCGCGATGGCCGTCACCGCGCTGCCGACACCGCCGGCGCCGACCAGCAGGATGCGCATGTCCACCTCCACGGGAGGCGGCCACCCTAGCGACGAGTTCCGCAGCGAGGACAGGTCTGCGAACGCCGAACCCTTGTCCAACGGGCCATCTGCTGCCATAACCGTCGCATGAAGCCGGATCCAGCCGAGCCCGCGGTCCGCCCGGGGGACGAGGCGACCCTCCGCCCGGGCGCCATCGGGTTCCTCGACGCCCTCGTGATCGGCCTGGCCTCCACCTCGCCGGCCTACTCGCTGGCGGCCATCATCGGCGCACTGGTGGCCCTCACCGGGGTGCACGCCCCCGGCGTGCTGCTGGCCTCCTTCGTGCCGATGCTGCTCATCGCCTCGGCCTTCGCCGCGCTCAACCGGGTCGACCCCGACTGCGGGACGACGTTCTCCTGGGTCACCCGGGCCATGGGGCCGTGGGCCGGGTGGATCGGCGGCTGGGCCATCACGATGACCGGCGTCCTGATCATCGGGTCGCTGGCCAACGTCGGCGTCGTCTTCACGCTCCGGACGCTGAACCTCGACTCGCTGGCCGAGAACACCGCCGTCGTCCTCGTGCTCACCGTCGCGCTGATCCTGCTGATGACCTGGATCTGCGTGCTCGGCACCGAGCTGTCGGCCCGGCTGCAGAACGCGCTGATCCTCGCCCAGACCGCCGCGCTGCTGGTGTTCGCCGCGGTCGCGATCTACCGCGGGGTGAGCGGCGACAGCCCGCTGGGCGGGCTGGACCCCAGCTGGGACTGGCTGAACCCCTTCGGCGCGGGCGGCGCGGCGCTCTCCGGCGGGCTGCTGCTCGGCGTGTTCGCCTACTGGGGCTGGGAGTCGGCGGTGAACCTCACCGAGGAGACCCGCGACTCCACCTCCACGCCCGGCCGCGCCGCGATCGTGTCCACCCTCGTCCTGCTGGTCACCTACGTCGCCGTCGCGATCGCGGTGCTCGCCTTCGCCGGCACCGACTACCTCGCCGACAACGCCGACGAGGAGGAGGCGATCTTCGCCCTGCTGTCCACCGAGGTCATGGGCGGCTGGGACTGGGTGGTCCTGCTGGCGGTGGCCACCGCGGCGATCGCGTCGACCCAGACGACGATCCTCCCGGCGTCGCGCACCGGTCTGTCCATGGCGCGGCGGCACGCGCTGCCCCGCCGGTTCGGGCACATCTCGCCGCGCCACCGCACCCCCGACGTCTCCACCTGGTGGGTCGGCGTCATCGCCAGCGTCTGGTTCGTCGTGGTGAGCCTGGTCAGCGAGAACGCGCTGTTCGACTCGATCACCGCGCTGTCGCTGCTGATCGCCTTCTACTACGCGCTCACCGGCATCGCCTGCGCCGTCTACCACCGCCGGCAGCTGACCCGCAGCGTGTCGGCGTTCCTGCTCATCGGGCTCGGCCCGCTGGTGGGGGCGGGGCTGCTCGTCTGGCTGCTGGTGCTGTCGATCCGCGATCTCGCCGACCCGGCGAACTCCTACACCGGCCAGGCGTGGCTGGGCGTGGGGCCGCCGCTGGTGATCGGCGTCGGGATCTTCCTCGTCGGTCTGGTGCTGATGCTCGTCTGGCGGACCCGGGACGGCCGGTACTGGCAGGAGCGGCCCGGGATCGCCGGGGAGCGCATCGACGTCGACGAGGACCTGCGGTGAGCATCGTGCTGGGCTACGACGAGTCGCCGGGGTCGCAGCCGGCGCTGGCCACGGCGATCTCGCTGGCCGCCCGCTTCGAGGAGCCGCTGGTCCTCGTGTACGGCGTCGAGCCGCCCGGGGGGATGGGGGAGGAGTTCCAGGCCCACCAGCGCGCGCTCACCGAGATCGGCCGCACCGCGGTCGCGCACGCCGTCGAGGAGGCGCGGGCGGCCGGCGTCGCGACGGTGGTCGAGGTGCTGTCCCAGAAGCCGGCCCAGGCGCTGGTGGAGGCCGCGCACCGGCACGACGGCCGGTTCATCGTCGTCGGCACCCGCGGGGAGAGCCCGCTGCGCGGCGCCTTCCTCGGGTCGGTGTCGCACAAGCTGCTGCACCTGTCCGACCGCCCGGTGCTCTGCGTGCCCGTGAGGGGAGACGCGGCATAGGAAGCTCTCCGCACGTCCTGGGCCCCGGGACGTGCGGAGAGCTTCCATTGCCTCGGCGATCAGAGCTTGGCCCAGGCCTCGGTGAGCACGCTGCGGAGGACCTGCTCCATCTCGTCGAACTCGGCCTGGCCGCAGATCAGCGGCGGCGCGAGCTGGACCACCGGGTCGCCGCGGTCGTCGGCGCGGCAGTACAGGCCCGCCTCGAACAGCGCGCCGGAGAGGAACCCGCGCAGCAGCCGCTCGGACTCCGCGGCGTCGAAGGTCTCCTTCGTCGCCTTGTCCTTGACCAGCTCGATGCCGTAGAAGTACCCGTCGCCGCGGACGTCGCCGACGATCGGCAGGTCCAGCAGCTTCTCGAGCGTGGCGCGGAAGGCACCCTCGGAGGCGAGCACCCGCTGCCCGAGCTGCTCCTCCTCCATCAGGTCGAGGTTGGCCAGGGCCACCGCGCAGCTGACCGGGTGCCCGCCGAAGGTGTAGCCGTGCGGGAGCGACGCGGTGTCGCGGAGGAAGGGCTCGACGACGCGGCCGGAGGCGATCATCGCGCCGATCGGGGAGTAGCCCGAGGTCATGCCCTTGGCGCAGGTGATCATGTCCGGCACGAAGCCGGCCTTCTCGCAGGCGAAGGTGGTACCGAGCCGGCCGAAGGCGCAGATCACCTCGTCGCTGACCAGCAGCACGTCGTGCCGGTCGCAGATCTCGCGGACCCGCGCGAAGTAGCCCGGCGGCGGCGGGAAGCAGCCGCCGGCGTTCTGCACCGGCTCGAGGAACACCGCCGCCACGGTGTCGGGGCCCTCGAGGAGGATCGCCTGCTCGATCTGGTCGGCCGCCCACCGCCCGAACGCCTCGGGGTCGTCGCCGAACAGCGGCGCCCGGTAGATGTTGGTGTTGGGCACCCGGATGCTGCCGGGGACCAGCGGCTCGAAGGGCGTCTTGAGCGCGGGGATGCCGGTGATGGACAGCGCCCCGTGCGTGGTCCCGTGGTAGGCGACCGCCCGGCTGACCACCTTGGTCTTCTGCGGCCGGCCGGTCAGCTTGAAGTACTGCTTGGCCACCTTCCACGCCGTCTCCACGGCCTCGCTGCCGCCGGTGGTGAAGAAGACCCGGTCCAGGTCGCCGGGGGCGGCGGCGGCCAGCCGCCGGGAGAGCTCGATCGCCGTCGGGTGGGCGTAGGACCACAGCGGGAAGAACGCCAGCTGCTCGGCCTGCCGCGCGGCGGCCTCGGCCAGCACCCGGCGCCCGTGGCCGGCCTGGACGACGAACAGCCCGGACAGCCCGTCGAGGTAGCTGCGGCCGCGGTCGTCGAAGATCCGGGCGCCCTCGCCGCGGACGATCACCGGCGGCGGGGTGTCGCGGTAGGCGCCCATGCGGGAGAAGTGCAGCCACAGGTGGGCGGTGTCGTCCGCGGCGGTGGGCCGTCCGGACGGGGTGAAGTCCTGCTCCGTGGTGGTCATGGCAACGGATCCCGTCGTCGGAGGACGTCCTGGGTGCCCGGATCGTAGCGGCGCACCCGGCCCGGCGGCACCGTCCCGGTGTGCCAGGACGGCGCCCTCGCGCCGCGGCGGTGGACGGATCGGCCGTCCCGGGACGGGGGAGTCGTCGGGCACGCTCGCAGCACCCGCTCCGTCCCCGAGGAGGACCCATGACCACCCCGTACTGGATCGCCGGGCGCCCCGCCCACGGCAGCGAGGTGCTCGAGGTCCGCTCGCCGCACGACGGGTCCGTGGCCGGCCGGACCACCACCGCCACCCCCGACGACGTCGAGACCGCGGTCGCCGAGGCCGCGCGGGTGCGCCGCGAGCTCGCCGCCACCCCCGCGCACGTGCGGGCCGCCGCCCTCGACACCGTCTCCCGCCGCCTCGCCGAGCGCGCCGAGGAGGTCGCCGCGCTGATCACCGCCGAGTCGGGCAAGCCGCTGAAGTGGGCGCGCCTGGAGGTCGCGCGGGCGGTGTCGACCTTCCGCTGGGGCGCCGAGGAGGCCCGCCGCTGGTCGGGCACGCTGCAGCGGCTGGACACCGACCCGGCCGCCACCGGCCGCATGGCCCTGGTGCGACGCGTGCCCCGCGGCCCGGTGCTCGGCATCGCGCCGTTCAACTTCCCGCTCAACCTGGTCGCCCACAAGGTCGCCCCGGCCATCGCCGTCGGCGCGCCGATCGTGCTCAAGCCCGCCCCGGCCACCCCGCTGACCGCGCTGCTGCTCGGGGAGCTGCTCGCCGAGACCGAGCTGCCCTCGGGCTCCTGGTCGGTGCTGCCGGTGCCCAACGAGGTCGCCGCCGACCTGGTGCGCGACCCGCGCCTGCCGGTCGTGTCCTTCACCGGCTCGGTGCCCGTGGGCTGGGCGATCCGCGAGTCCGCGCCGCGCAAGCACGTCACCCTCGAGCTGGGCGGCAACGCGGCCGCCGTCGTCGGCCCGGACCAGGACGACGAGAAGTCGCTGTCGTGGGCGGCGTCGCGGATCGCGACCTTCGCCATGTACCAGGGCGGGCAGTCCTGCATCTCCGTGCAGCGGGTGTTCGCCCACCGCGCGGTCGCCGAGGCGCTGACCACGCGGGTCGTGGAGGCGGTGCAGCGGCTGGCCACCGGCGACCCCACCGACCCGGCCACCGACGTCGGCCCGCTCATCGACGAGGCCGCCGCCCGCCGGGTGGAGAGCTGGGTCGACGAGGCCGTCGCCGCGGGCGCCCGGGTGCTCACCGGCGGCGCGCGCGAGGGCGCCACGTACGCGCCGACCGTGCTCAGCGACGTCCCGGCGACGGCGAAGCTGGCCTGCGAGGAGGTCTTCGGCCCGGTCGTCGTGATCGACGCCGTCGACTCCCTCGACGAGGCGTTCGACCGCGTGAACGACAGCCGCTTCGGGCTGCAGGCCGGCGTCTTCACCCGCGACCTGCAGGTCGCCTTCCGCGCCGCGCAGGTGCTCGACGTCGGCGGCGTCGTCGTCGGCGACGTGCCGAGCTTCCGCGCCGACCAGATGCCCTACGGCGGGGTGAAGGACTCCGGCACCGGGCGCGAGGGCGTGCACGCGGCCATGGAGGACCTCACCGAGGAGCGCGTGCTGGTGCTCACCGGCATCGACGTCTGACCCCCCGGACGCCCCGAGGCCCCGGTCCCCCTCGCGGGGGCCGGGGCCTCGTCGTGTCGCCTCCTCAGGCGGCGGCCGCGACCAGCCGGTGCAGCTCGCCGACCACCACGGTCAGCACCGGCACCACCGGGTCGGGTGCGGCCAGCGCGGCGTCGCGGACGGCGGCGAACCGGGCGACGGCGGCGGCGTGCCGCGCGGCGAAGACGGTGGCGTCGCCGCCCGCCGTCGTCACCGCCGCGCGGGTCAGCGCGACCCGGCAGGCGTCGAGCTGGTCGCGCAGGGCGCTCTTGGCCGACAGCACCCAGGAGGAGTCCGCGGGCTCGTCGACCACCCGGTCGCGCACCGCCGGCAGGCCGAGGAGCTCGCCCAGCCGCACGTGCGCGTCGGCCACCGCGGTCACGGGCCGGCCGGTGTCCCCGGCGAGCTCCACCAGCTCGAGGACGTCGCCGGCGCAGCGCAGCGCGGCCAGCCCCTCGGCCAGCTCGGTGGGTGCGCCGGCCGCGAGCAGGTCGTCCCGCAGCGCGCGGGCCCGCTCGGCCTCCGACCCGGGCCGGGCGAGCCAGCCCGCCGGGTCGAGCGCGGCGACCAGCCGGGTCAGCCGGGGGACGGCGGCCGACAGCTCCGCCGGTTCCGGCCGGCGCCGCAGCAGCCGGTCGGCGGCGTGCTCGGTGGCCCGCTGCAGCTCCGGCAGGGCCAGCCGCTCGACGGCCAGCGGCACGTCGGCGTCGACCAGCGCCCAGAGCCGGTCCAGGCCGAGGACGGCCTCGGCCGCGGCGAAGGCGCGCGCGGCCACCGCGGTCCCGACGCCGTGGCGCTCCTCCAGCCGCAGCAGGAAGCCCGGGCCGACCCGGTTGACCAGGACGTTGGCCAGCTGCGTGGCGGTGATCTCGCGGGCCAGCGGGTGCGCGGCGACGCGGTCGGGCCAGCGCTCGCGGACCGCACGCGGGAAGTAGGCGTGCAGCACCCCGGCCAGGGCCGGGTCGTCGGGCAGGTCGCCGGCCAGCAGCTCCTCGCGGACGAGGTTCTTGGAGTAGGCCAGCAGCACCGCGGCCTCCGGGCGGGTCAGCCCGCACCCGGCCTGCCGCAGCCGCTCGACCTCCGCCTCCGAGGGCAGCCGCTCCAGCTCCCGGTCCAGCCCCGCCTGCTCCTCCAGGTCGCGGATCAGCCGCGCGTGCCGGTCGAGGAGGAACGGCGCCTGGTCGGCGCAGACCGACAGGGCGCGGGCCTGCAGCGCGTTGTCGGCCAGCACGGCGTCGGCCACCTCGCCGGTGAGCTCCCGCAGCAGCGCGTCGCGCTCGGCGACGGTCAGCTCGCCGTCGCGGACGGCGCCGCGCAGCAGGATCTTGAGGTTGACCTCGCGGTCGGAGGTGTCCACGCCGGCGGAGTTGTCGATGAAGTCGGCGTTGACCCGGATGCCGGCCCGCGCGGCCTCGACCCGCGCCCGCTGGGTGAGCCCGAGGTTGCCGCCCTCGCCCACGACCCGGCAGCGCAGCTCCCCGGCGGTCACCCGCACCGCGTCGTTGGCGCGGTCGCCCACCTCGGCGTCGGTCTCGCCGTCGGCGCGCACGTACGTGCCGATCCCGCCGTTCCACAGCAGGTCCACCGGCGCCCGCAGCACCGCCCGCACCAGCTCGGCCGGGGGCAGCTCGGTCGCCGTCGTCCCGAGCCGCGCGCGGACCTGCGGGCTCAGCGGCACCGACTTGGCGTCGCGCCGGAACACGCCGCCGCCGGGGGAGAGGACGGCGGGCTCGTAGTCGGCCCAGGACGACCCGGGCAGCGCGGCCAGTCGCCGGCGCTCGGCGAACGAGGTCGCCGCGTCCGGATCGGGGTCGAGGAACACGTGCCGGTGGTCGAACGCGGCCACCAGCCGCAGCCGCTCCGACAGCAGCATCCCGTTGCCGAACACGTCGCCGGACATGTCGCCGACACCGACGACGGTCACCGGGTCGGTGTCGGGGTCGGTGCCCAGCTCGCGCAGGTGCCGGCGGACCGACACCCACGCGCCGCGGGCGGTGATGCCCATGGCCTTGTGGTCGTAGCCGGTCGACCCGCCCGAGGCGAACGCGTCACCGAGCCAGAAGCCGCGCCGCACCGCGATCTCGTTGGCCAGGTCGGAGAAGGCCGCCGTCCCCTTGTCGGCGGCCAGCACCAGGTAGGGGTCGGGCCCGTCGTGGACCACCGTCCGGGCGGGGTGGACCACGCCGTCCTCGGTCCGGTCGTCGGTGACGTCGAGCAGCCCCTCGACGAAGCAGCGGTAGGCCGCGGCCACCTCCCGGCCGACGGCGGCGCGGTCGAGGCCGCGCAGGTCGCGGCGGACGACGAAGGCGCCCTTGGCCCCGGCCGGCACGATGACGGCGTTCTTGACCAGCTGGGCCTTGAGCAGGCCGAGCACCTCGGTGCGGAAGTCCTCGGGGCGCTCGGACCACCGGACGCCGCCGCGGGCCACGGCGGCGCCGCGCAGGTGCAGGCCCTCCATGGTCGGGGAGCACACGAAGGTCTCCACCCACGGCCGCGGCGCCGGCAGGGAGCCCAGCCGCGACGAGTCGATCTTCAGCGCCAGTTGCGGCCGCGGCCGGCCGTCGGCGTCGCGCTGGAAGGCGTTGGTGCGCAGCACCGCGGCGAGGACGTCGCGCAGGCCGCGCAGGATGCGGTCCTGGTCGAGGCTGGTGGTCGCCGCCAGCAGCGCGTCGAGGTCGGCGGCCGCCCGCTGCTCGGCGGCGGGGTCGCGGGAGTCGGGGTCGTGCCGGGCGGTGAAGTGCCGCAGCAGCGCCCGGGCGACCTCCGGGGCGGCGAGCACGGTCTCCTCGACGTACCCGCGCGAGAGCCCCGTGCCGGCCTGGGCCAGGTAGCGGCAGGCGGCCCGCAGGACCGCGACGTCGCGCACCGGCACGCCGGCGAGGACGGTCAGCCGCGACAGCCCGTCGAGCTCGGTCTCCCCGGCCCAGGCCGCCGCCAGCGCCTGCTCCAGCGCCGGCAGCGCGGTGTCGGGGGAGGCGGACTCCGGCAGCACCAGCTCCAGCCGGGAGGGGGCGACGCCGTCGGCGCCGGGCAGCGCGACGGCGTCGGCGACCCGGACGCCGAGCCGCTCGAAGACGGGGACGACGTCGGCCAGCAGTGGGCGCTGCCCGGGCCACCCGGCCACGGCGACGACCCTGCCGCCGGACCCGGTGCCCGGGTCCGGCTGCAGGGTGACGCGCCGCGCCGGCCGCAGGGCGGTCGGCGCCGCCATCAGCCGGCGTGCGCGGCGAAGGCCGCGTCGAGGACGTCGAGGCCCTCGCCGAGCAGGTCCTGGCCGATGACCAGGGGCGGCAGGAAGCGCAGCACGTTGCCGAAGGTGCCGGCGGTCAGGACGACGACGCCCTCGGCGTGGCAGGCGCGGGCGACCCGGCCGGTCAGCTCGGGGTCGGGCTCGGTGGTGCCCGGCTTCACGATCTCGACGGCGATCATGGCGCCCCGGCCGCGGACGTCGCCGATGGCCGGCGTGCGCTCCTGCAGCGCGCGCAGGCGGGGGAGCATGGTGTCCCCGATGGCGCGCGCGGCGCCGGGCAGGTCCTGCGCGCGCATGGTCTCGATGGAGGCCAGCGCGGCGGCGCAGGCCACCGGGTTGCCGCCGTAGGTGCCCCCGAGCCCGCCGGTGTGCACGGCGTCCATGATCTCGGCGCGGCCGGTCACCGCGGCCAGCGGCAGGCCGCCGGCCATGCCCTTGGCGAGGGTCACCAGGTCGGGGACGACGCCCTCGTGCTCGGAGGCGAACCAGTCGCCGGTGCGGCAGAAGCCGGTCTGCACCTCGTCGGCGACGAACACCGCACCCGAGGCGCGGCACCAGTCGGCCAGCGCCGGCAGGAAGCCGGGGGCCGGGACGACGAAGCCGCCCTCGCCCTGGATCGGCTCGATGAGCACCGCGGCGACGTTGGCCGCGCCCACCTGCGCCTCGATCTGGGCGATGGCGCGGGCGGCGGCCTCGGCGCCGGTCAGGCCGGGCTCGTCACGGAACGGGTAGGACATGGGCACCCGGTAGACCTCGGGCGCGAACGGGCCGAAGCGGTGCTTGTACGGCATGTTCTTCGCCGTCAGCGCCATCGTGAGGTTGGTGCGGCCGTGGTAGGCGTGGTCGAAGACGACGACGGCCTGCCGGCCGGTGGCGTGCCGGGCGATCTTGACGGCGTTCTCGACGGCCTCGGAGCCGGTGTTGAACAGCGCCGAGCGCTTCTCGTGGTCGCCGGGGGTGACGCGGGCGAGCTCCTCGCAGACGGCGACGTAGCCCTCGTAGGGCGTGACCATGAAGCAGGTGTGGGTGAAGGCGGCCACCTGCTCCTGCACCGCCGCCACCACCCGCGGGGCGGCGTTGCCGACGTTGACCACGGCGATGCCCGAGCCGAGGTCGATGAGCGAGTTGCCGTCGACGTCGACGACCACGCCGCCGCCGGCGCGCTCGACGAAGACCGGCAGGGTGGTGCCGACGCCGGCCGAGACGGTGGCCGACCGGCGGGCCATGAGCTCCGCCGACCGGGGGCCGGGGACCGGGGTGACCAGCCGCCGCTCCTGGGGCAGCGTGGTGGTGGGCTCGAGCAGGTCGGTCACGGGTGCTCCTCGACGTCGCGGGCGGGCCGGTGCCTCCGGCGGGGGAGGCTCCCTGCTCGAGTGTGGGACGCCCGCCACACCGGCGGTACCGTCCAGACCGGCGCGTGGGCCACGCGCGGATGTCCACTTCGTCGCCGGGAGCTGCCGTGCCGGTCACCGTCGCCGACCTGGTCGCCGACCCGGCGCTCGGCCTGGTGCTGCACACCCCGGGCGGCGGGGTCGACCGGCCGGTGTCCTGGGTCCACGTCAGCGAGCTGGCCGACCCGACGCCGTTCCTCGAGGGCGGGGAGCTGCTGCTGACCACCGGCCTGGCGCTGCGCGGCGAGCCGGTGGAGGCGTACGTGTCGCGGCTGGCCGCGGCCGGCGTCGTCGGGCTGGGCCTGGGCACCGGGCTCGGGGTCGACGCCGTCCCGGCCGACCTGGTCGCCGCCGCCGAGCGCGCCGGGCTGGCGCTGCTGGAGGTGCCGCACCGGACGCCGTTCATCGCGCTGTCCCGCAGCGTGTCGGCCGCGCTGGCCGCCGACGAGTACGCCGCGGTGGCCCGGGCGGCGACCGCGCAGCAGGAGCTCACCCGCGCGGCGCTGGCCCCCGGCTCCCCGGCACCGCTGCTGCAGCGCCTCGCCCGGCAGGTGGGCGGCTGGGTGCTGCTGCTCGACACCGCCGGGACCGTGCTCGAGGCGGTGCCGGCGGCGGCCGCCGGCCGCGCGGAGGCGCTGCGGCCGGAGGTGGACCGGCTGCGGTCGGTGCGCGCGCCGGCGAGCGCGGCGCTGACCGGGCCGGGGGAGACGGTGCTGCTGCAGTCGCTGGGCAACGAGCGGCGCACCCGCGGTTTCCTCGCCGTCGGCCGGCCCGGCCCCGTCCACGCCGCCGACCGGCACGTGGTCAACGCCGCCGTCGGCCTGCTCACCCTGCGGCTGGAGCAGTCCCGCGGCCTCGACAGCGCCATGGCGGCGCTGCGCGCGGCGCTGCTGCGGATGCTGCTGGCCGGCGAGGAGGCCGCCGTCGGCGAGGCGGTCGCGGCGCTGGGGGAGCGGCTGCCGGCCGAGCCGCTGCGGGTGCACGTGGTCCTCGGCGAGGTCGGTCAGCGGGCGGCCGCCGTCGACGTCGCCGCCGACGCCGCGGCCGCGACCGGCTCGCCGTCGTTCTCCGCCGAGCTCGACGGCGACGCCCTGGTGCTGCTGGTCGCCTCCGACGGGCCGCTGCCGGAGCGGCTGGCGCGGCTGCCCGAGCGGGTGCCGCAGACGGCGGTCGGCGTGTCCGGTCCGGTGCCGTGGAGCCGGCTGGCCGACGGCGTGCGCCAGGCCCGGCAGGCGGCCGAGCACAGCCGGGCGCGCGGCGGCGGGGTGGCCACGTTCGCCGAGCTCGCCGGCCGCGGGCTGCCCGCCCTGCTCGACCCGGCGGCCACCCGCGCCTTCGCCGACGCGCTGCTCGCGCCGCTGGTCGCGGCCGACCGCGCCGGCGCCGGTGACCTGGTCGACTCGCTGCGGGCGTGGCTGGCCCACCACGGGCAGTGGGAGCCGGCCGCGGCGGCCCTCGGCGTCCACCGGCACACGCTGCGCAAGCGGATGACGCGGGCCGGGGACCTGCTCGGCCGCGACCTCGACGAGCCCGGCACCCGCGCCGAGCTGTGGCTGGCCCTGCACCCGCCCGCGTGAGCGCGCTCCTCCTGACCCGGACGGGTGGCGCGCCGGTGGGGGACGCCCCTCCCCGTCGCTAGGCTGCAGGCACAGCAGCGGCCGGGAGGGGGCGGTGGCGATCCGGGAGCGTGAGTTCGTCCTGGACGACGTCTCCAGGGCGATCATCGAGCAGCTCCAGCAGGACGGCCGGCGACCCTACGCCCGGGTCGCGCACGCCGTCGGGCTGTCCGAGGCCGCCGTCCGCCAGCGCGTGCAGCGGCTCCTCGACGCCGGGGTCATGCAGGTGGTGGCCGTGACCGACCCGCTGCAGGTGGGGTTCTCCCGCCAGGCGATGGTGACGGTGCGGACCGCCGGTGACCCCCGCGAGGTCGGCGACGCGATCGCCGCGCTGACCGAGGTCATCTACGTGGTGGTCACCGCCGGTCCCGCCGACCTGCTCGTCGAGGTGGTGGCCGAGGACGACGACCAGCTGCTCGGCACGGTGGCCCGCATCCGGGCGATCGAGGGCGTGACGTCCACCGAGACCCACCTCTACCTGGGCCTGCGCAAGCAGACCTACGCCTGGGGCACCCGCCGTCCCGACCTGCCGCCGACGGCCGCCGGGATCTGAGCCGGCACCTGCCTCGGCCGGGCGCGCAGCGGGACGTCGGTACCCACCGCCCAGCGCACCAGCCCCAGCGCGACCCCGAGGCCGGCCAGCAGCAGCAGCGCCGGCGGCGCCCACGCAGCCGGGTCCACCGCCGTGGCGGCGGGCCCGCCGTGGTGACCCGGACCGGCCAGGAGCAGGTGGGCCGGCATCAGCGCCGCCGCCGTGACGTGTCCCGCCCACGCCGCCGCGCCCGGGCGGCGCCACAGGTGCGCCGCGCACGCCAGGCAGGCCAGCGCGAGGGCCAGCGACAGCGCCCCGTGTCGGCCGGGCCCGAGCAGCGGCAGGTGCAGCAGCGCGGCCGCCGTCGCCACACCGGCCGCCGTGGCGGCCAGCAGCTGCGGACCCGCGGCGCGGGGCGCAGCTGCCGGCCACTCAGCAGCGGGGTCCTTCCTCAGTGGCAGTGCCCCGCGGTGGACGGCGGCACGTCCAGGGCCGGGTTGCGGTCGAAGAAGCCGACCGGCTTGAGCTCGAAGGACACCACGTCGACCGGCATGACCGGCCAGTCCTCGGGCCGCGGCACGTGGTGGATGCCGAACACGTGCCACAGCACCACGTCGGTGTCCTCCAGCGGGCGGTCGGCCTCCTGCCAGACCGGCAGCCCGGCGTCCCGGCGGCTCTGGTTGCAGAACTCGCCGGCCGGCCAGCGCTCCTCCTCGTCGAAGCGGCTGACCCACACCGGGTGGTCGATGACCTGGGCCCGCTGCCGGAACGGCGCGCTGGGGTCGGCCAGGGCCGGCAGCGGCGAGTTGGCGTACAGCTTGTAGCCCGGGGCGGTCCCGAGCCGGTTGGGCCGGGTGCGGTTGACCACCTTGACCGACCGCTGGCTGGCGAAGTCGACGTCGACGCGGCCCTCGGCCTCCGAGCGCACCGGCCGGCTGCGGGTGACCACCGCCAGGCCGTAGGGGTTGTCGTCGGAGACCGGCAGCGCCTCGCTCTCGGTGACGACGACGGTGTTGTCCGGGCCGTCGACCTCCATGTCGAGCCGGGCGACGATGAAGTGCTGGTGGATCGGTGCGTAGGTGCGCTCGTCGACGACGGTGCCGTACGCCGGCGGGGTGCCCTCGTAGGCGCTGGTCACCATGATCCCGGTGGCGCGGACCTCGCACTGCACCGTGCCGTCCTGGTAGAAGCGCCAGTAGGTCAGGTACTCGTAGTTGGCCACCGTCGCGTGGAACGAGACGACCATCCGCCGCGAGCGCCGCACCTCCGACCCCGCCTGCTCGTCGACGTGCTTCCACAGCACGCCGTCGTCCTCCTCGTGCAGGCAGATGGCGTTCTCGATGGTGTAGGGCTCGCCGCGGCTGTCGCTGAGGACGGCGTCGACGTAGGTGATCTCGCCGAGGCAGTCGCAGCCGAGCTTCAGCGACGTGGTCATGTAGCCCAGGCCCCACTCGCCGATGTCGAAGGCGGTGCGCCGGTGGTGGTCGGGGCTGGGGTCGCGGTAGGGCACGACCATCTCGGCGAAGGACATCCGGTGCGCGATCGGGCGGCCGTCGTAGGCGACCCGGTGGATCACCAGGCCCTCGCGGTGGTTGAAGCCCAGCCGCATCGACCACTTCTGCCAGCGCAGCTCGGAGCCGTCGAGCGCGAAGGAGACGCCCTCGGGCTGGGTGATCTCCAGCGGCCGGACGTCGGTGCGCTGCTGCAGGCCGGGCACCAGCGCGGGCAGGTACTCGCCCATGACGGCGGGCTGCGCCGGCGGCGGGGTGTCCTCGATCTGCAGCAGCTCCATCGTGTTGAGGTCGACGACGAAGTGCAGCCCCATCACCGGGTTGGCGTAGGGGTTGGCGTCCGGGGCCGAGCGCCGCCACACGTCGGTCCAGCCGACCCGGCGGTCCTGCAGCCCCTGCGGGATGAGCGAGTGGCCGTAGGCCCAGGTGTCGATGAGCACCAGGTCGAGGTCGGTGATGCCGCGCTTGGCCAGCGCCGCCACGACGTCGGGGTGCCGGATGAGCACCTCGTGCGCCTCGTGCCACTCGTCGAGGGTCATGTTGGCCTGCTGGCCGGGCACCGCCTCCCACGAGACGACGGCGTCGTCGGTGAGCGAGACGACGGCCTTGTACGGCGTCCCCTCATCGCGGCTCCACACGGTGACACGGGCCTCGCGCCGGACCGGGTCGCCGGGGGTGAACGCGCGGACGACGTCCTTGGCCGGCTCCCTGAGCTCGATCGAGGCGAACCGCCAGCGCTCGTCGACCCCCTTGTCGCGGCGGAGGACGGCCGCGGCCGCGCGGAACTCGTCGGTGGTCAGCGGGTCGAGCGGGTGAGCGGTCATGCCTGGGTCTCCGGGGTCGGGTCGGGGCGGTCGGCGAGGAGGGGGAGGGCGGGGTCCCAGCGGGTGCCGTCGCGGGCGTCGCGGCGGCGGCGGGCGATGGCCGAGAGGGCCTCGAGCACCACCCGGTTGGCGAGGGCGGCGGTGACGTCGGCGTGGTCGTAGGGCGGGCTGACCTCGACGACGTCGACCCCGACCACCGGCAGCTCGAGGCAGAGCCGGCGGACGGCGTCGAGCAGTTGCCGCGCGGTCAGCCCGCCGGGCTCGGGGGTGCCGGTGCCCGGCGCGTGCCCGGGGTCGCAGACGTCGATGTCGACGGAGAGGAAGACGCCGTCGCACTCGTCGGTGGCGATGGCGGAGGCCTCGGTGAGGCACGCGTCCAGCCCGCGGTGCCCGATCTCGGTCATCTCGTAGGAGCGCATCCGCCGCTGCGCCATCCAGTCGAGGGTCTCCGGCGGCGGCCAGTAACCGCGCAGCCCGACCTGCAGGAACCGGTCGCCGCGCAGCGCGCCGGACTCGATCAGCCGGCGCATGGGCTGGCCGTGGCCCCACAGCGAGCCGAACTCGATGTCGCCGGTGTCGGCGTGCGCGTCGAAGTGGATCATCGAGACCCGGCCGTGGCCGAGGACGTTGGCGACGCCCTTGGCGTCGGCGAAGGCGATCGAGTGGTCCCCGCCGAGCACGACCGGGATCGCGCCGGCGCGGGCGACCCTCTCGACGGCGGCCTCCAGCGCCGGCAGGGCCGTCTCGATGTCGCCGGAGTACATCTCGACGTCGCCGGCGTCGAGCACCCGCAGGTCGCGCAGGCCGTCGGTGCGCAGCGCCAGGCTGGGCCGGGAGCCGTCGTGCGGCAGGTAGTCGGTCATCCGGATGGCCTGCGGGCCGAAGCGGGTGCCGGGCCGGTGCGACGTCCCCCCGTCGAAGGGCGCCCCGAGGACGACGACGTCGGCGCCGTCGTACGTGGCGGGGTCGTCGAGATCACACCGCTCGACGCCGAGGTAGGTGATGTCGGGCCCGTACTGGGCGCCATAGCGCGTCATCGCGTCGAGTCCGATCCTTCGTGCGGCCGGTGTGCCCGCAGGGTACGGGTCCATCCTGACGACGGGATCCGCGCTGTCAAGGGCCCCGGACGACGGAATCCGGAATCTGGCGCTCGCCCGGCCGCTCGTTGCCGCGGTCGGGCGGGGGGTCGCGGCCGTCGGGCCGGATCGCCGCGGAAAGCGTGCGTCCGGCGTTCGGAGGCGCGCGAAACGGTGGCCGGGCGCGCCTCCGACGCGGGGATCCGCGGGACGGGAGGCGCCGGACTGTCGACGCACCGCCCCGCCGGTGTACGGGGCGGAGTCTTCCGCTCCCGCGACGGCCGCCTGATCGTCTCCGCTGTGACCCGCCGCACACGCCGGGTCTGCCTGTGCGCCGGCTCGGCGCGACGAGGAGGACGTGCATGACTCTGGACCAGCGGTCGGCGACCGGGCCGGCGGACCTGAGGGCCAAGGGCCTGTCGAAGAACTCGGTCGGCCTGCTCGCCAGCGTCGTCCTCGGCATCTCCAGCATCGCGCCGGTCTACGCGCTCACCGCGACGCTGGGCCCGACGGTGACCGAGGTCGGCCTGCAGATGCCGGCCGTCTTCCTCGTCGGCTTCATCCCCATGCTGCTGGTGGCCTACGGCTACCGGGAGCTCAACCGGGTCGCGCCGGACTGCGGCACCTCGTTCACCTGGGCCACCAAGGCGTTCAACCCCTACGTCGGCTGGCTGGCCGGCTGGGGGGCGCTGCTGGCGACGGTCATCGTGCTGTCCAACCTCGCCGGGGTCGCCGTCTCCTTCTTCTACCTGCTGCTCGGTGAGATCACCGGCTCCGAGAGCGTCGGCGCGCTCGGTGACAACCGGCTGGTCAACGTGGTGACCTGCGTGGTGTTCGTGGCGCTGGCCACCTGGATCACCTACCGCGGGGTCGAGGCGACCAAGCGGCTGCAGTACACGCTGGTCGGCTTCCAGATGGCCGTGCTGCTGCTGTTCGTGGTGCTGGCGCTGGTCAAGTCCGGCTCGGCGCCGGGCGGCATCCCGTTCGAGTTCTCCTGGCTGGACCCGACCGCGGTCTCCTCGTTCAGCGCCTTCACCGCGGGGCTGTCGCTGTCGCTGTTCATCTACTGGGGCTGGGACACCTGCCTGACGGTCAACGAGGAGACGACCGGCTCGGCGCGCACGCCCGGGCGGGCGGCGCTGCTGACCATCGTCGTCATCGTGCTCACGTACCTGACCGCGGCCATCGCGGTGCAGATGTACGCCGGCATCGGCACCGAGGGCACGGGGCTGGGCAACCCCGACACCGGTGACAACGTCTTCGCCGCCCTCGCCGGTCCGGTGCTCGGCCCGGGGCTGGCGTTCCTGCTCTTCCTCGCGGTGGTGGCGAGCTCGGCGTCGTCGCTGCAGACCACGTTCCTCCCGCCGACGCGCACCCTGCTGGCGATGGCCACCTACGGCGCGCTGCCCAAGGGCCTGGCCGAGGTGCACCCGCGCTACCGGGGCCCGTCGACGGCCACGCTGGTCGCCGGCGTCGCGACCGCGCTGTTCTACGTGGGGATGACGCTCATCAGCGAGAACGTGCTCATCGACACGATCTACGCGCTCGGGCTGATGATCTGCTTCTACTACGGGCTGACCGCCTACGCCTGCGTCTGGTACTTCCGCCACGAGCTGCGGCGCAGCGTGAAGGACCTGTGGATCAAGGGCATCGTGCCCCTGCTCGGGGCCCTGATGCTGACGGCGGTGTTCGTCCAGACCGCGATCGACACCCTCGACCCCGCCTACGGCAGCGGCTCGTCGGTGTTCGGGCTGGGCAGCGTGTTCGTCATCGGCATCGGCCTGCTCGTGCTCGGCGCGGTGCTCATGCTGGTGTGGCGCTCGCGGCACCCGGAGTTCTTCCGCGGCCAGACGCTGCAGCAGGACACCCCGTCGCTCGTCTTCGACGACTGAGGTAGGCCCGTCCTCTGGTTGATCATCGGACGTGTGCACGGTCGCGCGGCGTGTCGTCGCGTGTCCCGTGCACACGTCCGATGGTCACGAGGGGACCGCGCCCGGGCGCCACCCGCGGCCGAGCAGGGCCGCACGCGACCGCTCGACGACGACGGCCGGTCCGCCCAGGTGACGGGCCGCGAAGCGCAGCACCAGCCACCCGCCGGCGCCCATGAGCGAGTAGCGGTCGACGTCGCGGCCGAACTGCCCGGCCTCGGCGTGCTGGCGACCCTCGTACTCGACCGCGATGCGATGGCGCTCCCAGCCCAGGTCGGCGTGGGCCACGACCCGCCCCGTCCGGTCGGTGATCGGCAGCTGCACCTGCGGTGCGGGCAGGTCGCTCGTCGCGAGCCAGTAGCGCAGCAGGCTCTCCGGGCGGGACATCGCGCGGGCGTCGAGCAGGTCCGCGCAGGCGCGGGCGCGGACCACGCCCCGGACGCGGTCGGCGCGAGCGAGGCGGGCGCGCAGTGACGCATCGGTGAGGTGTCCGGCGCGGAGCATCGCGTCACCCACCGCGACGAGCTCGGCCGGCGGCAGCCGGGGGGCCAGGTCGAGGAGGGTCTGCGCGCCCGAGGTGACGCGTAGACCCTCGTGCACCACCACGTCGTCCCCGGTCAGCCGGCGGACCGCGACGGCGAGGCCGCGCCGCTGCGGCAGCACCGGACGTGGACGCAGGACCACCTGGACCTCAGGTGGAGGGTCAGTGTGCGCGCCGAGCAGGGTGGCGCCGGTCTCCAGCCCGAAGGCTGCGTCGGACGGGAGCAGTCGCACCCAGGCCCGGCAGCGCACGGCCAGCGAGGACGGTTCCGCGCGGGACAGGTACAGGCTCCGCGTGAGCAGCTCGCCGCCTTCGGCGATCTGTCGTCGCGTGGCCCCTCGCCGCCGCGCGTCCGTCCACGTCCAGCTCGACCCGAGGTCCAGGTTCTCCATGCGGCCACCGTCGGGCCGCGGCGGCGTCCGACGGGTGCCGTGCGGCCGGCTGTGGACGGGCTCCCCGGCTGTGCACGACGGCGCCTCCGGCAGTGATCACCGGATGCGTGCACGGCGGTGCGGCGTGTCCCGCGCGGTGTCGTGCACGCACCCGATGATCAACGCGCACGCAGCAGGGCGCTCAGCCGTCCAGGCGGGCCAGCTGCTCGGGGGTGAGCCGCAGGTCGGCGGCGGCCGCGGAGTCGCGGATCGACGACGCCCGCGACGCCCCCGGGATGGGCACCACGACGTCGGCCTGCGCGAGGTGCCAGGCCAGCGTCACCCGGTACACCGACACGCCCAGCTCCTCGGCGACCTCGGCGAACTGCGGCGCCGCCGACCCCAGCGACCCCGCCGACGACACGCCGCCGAACGGGCTCCACGGGATGAACGCCAGCCCGTGCCCGGCGCAGTGCGCGATCTCGCCGGCCGAGTGCCGCCACCCCGGCGAGAACTGGTTCTGCACCGCCACCAGCGCCGGGCCCACGATCGAGCGGGCGACGTCGATCTGGGCGACGTCGGCGTTGGAGATGCCCACCATCTGCACCAGGCCGTCGTCGGCGAGCTGGCGCAGCCCGCCCATCGACTCCTCCCACGGCGTCGCGGGGTCGGGCCGGTGGAACTGGTAGAGCCCGATCGCCTCGACGCCGAGCCGCCGCAGCGACGCCTCGCACGCCCGCCGCAGGTAGCCCGGGGACCCGTCGAGCTCCCAGTCGGTGCCGCGGCGGGTGTGCCCGCCCTTGGTGGCCACGAGCACGTCGTCCGCGCCCGGGCCGTAGGAGGCCAGGGCCTCGGCCACGAGGGACTCGTTGTGCCCGAACTCCGACTCGTCGAGGGCGTAGGCGTCGGCGGTGTCGACCAGCGTCACGCCCGCGTCGAGCGCGGCGTGCACGGTGGCGACGGCGTCCTCGCGGGAGGGGCGGTCGGTCCGGGTGGACAGGGGCATCGCCCCGAGCCCGACGGCGCTGACGGTGCGGTCTCCGATGTGTCGCTGCTGCACGGGGCTGTCGTGCCCCGCGGGTAGCGTCACTACCCGTGACGTCGCTGTTCGACGAGCCGGCGGAGGAGAGCGGCGCCCCCGACCCCGGTGCGCCGCTGGCGGTGCGCATGCGGCCGCGCTCGCTCGACGAGGTCGTCGGCCAGTCGCACCTGCTCGGCCCGCGCGCGCCGCTGCGGCGGCTGGTGGAGGCCGACGAGCCCATGTCGCTGGTCCTCTACGGCCCGCCGGGCACCGGCAAGACCACCCTGGCGCACGTCATCTCCCTGGCCACCAAGCGCCAGTTCGTGCAGCTGTCGGCCCTCGACGCCGGCGTCAAGGAGGTCCGCGCGGTCATCTCCGGCGCCAAGCGGGAGCTCACCTACGCCGGCCGGCGCACCGTGCTGTTCATCGACGAGGTGCACCGCTTCTCCAAGACCCAGCAGGACTCCCTGCTCTCGGCGGTCGAGGACCGCATCGTCAGCCTGATCGCGGCCACCACGGAGAACCCGTTCTTCTCGGTCGTCAGCCCGCTCCTGTCCCGCAGCCTCGTGCTCGCCCTGCAGCCGCTGTCCGACGACGACGTCCGCGCGCTGCTGCACCGCGCCCTCACCAGCGAGCGCGGGCTGGGCGGCGCGGTGACGCTGAGCGCCGAGGCCGAGGAGCACCTGGTCCGCGTCGCGGGCGGCGACGGGCGCAAGGCGCTCACCGCGCTGGAGTCCGGGGCCGGCGCCGCGCGGTCGGCGGGCGCGAGCGAGATCGACCTCGCCACGCTGGAGACCGCCGTCGCGCAGGCCGCCGTCCGCTACGACCGGCAGGGCGACGCGCACTACGACGTCGCCAGCGCGCTGATCAAGTCCATCCGTGGCAGCGACGTCGACGCCGCCCTGCACTACCTGGCGCGCATGGTCGTGGCGGGGGAGGACCCGCGGTTCATCGCCCGCCGGCTGGTCATCGCCGCCAGCGAGGACATCGGCATGGCCGACCCGACGGCGCTGCAGACCGCCGTCGCCGCGGCCGAGGCGGTCGCCTTCATCGGCATGCCCGAGGGCCACTTCCCGCTCGCGCACGCCGTCGTCCACCTGGCCACCGCGCCGAAGTCCAACGCGGTCACCGTGGCCATCGGCGAGTCGGTCGCCGACGTGCGGGCGGGGCTGGCCGGGCCGGTGCCCCCCGGGCTGCGCGACGCGCACTACGCCGGCGCGAAGCAGCTCGGCCACGGGAAGACCTACGTCTACCCGCACGACGCGCCCGAGGGCATCGTGCCGCAGCAGTACCCGCCCGACGCGCTGGTCGGGCGCGACTACTACCGGCCCACCAGCCGCGGCGCGGAGAGCGCCATCGGCGCGCGGCTGGCCAAGCTCCGGGCCATCCTCCGGCGTACCCGCTGACCGCCGGGGGCCGCGACTACTGTGGCCACGCCGGGCGTTGCCGACCACGCCGGCCGCCGACGCGAGAAGAGGAGACGCCGCGTGTCCGCAGGAGAGTGGGCCGGACTGATCGCCGCCCTGGCGCTGGTGCTGCTGGTGGCGTTGCTCGCCGTCCCGCTGCTCAAGCTCGGGCGCACGCTGGACGAGACGACGCTGACCATCCGCCAGGTGCGCGAGCAGAGCCAGCCGATCCTCGGCCAGGCCCAGACCACCATCGCCCAGGTCAACAGCAACCTCGAGCGGGTCGACGACATCACCGGCAACGCGGCCAACGTGTCGAGCAACGTCGCCGCGCTGACCAGCGTCGTCGCCGCCACCGTCGGCAGCCCGCTGATCAAGGTCGCCGCGTTCAGCTACGGCGTGCGCAGCGCCACCCGCAAGCGCCGGGAGGGCCAGGCGATCGCCGAGGCCGCCGCCCGCGACAAGGCCGACCGCCGCGCGCGGCGCGCCGCCCGGCGGGCCGCCTGATGCGCCGGCTGTTCTGGCTCGCGATGGGCGTCACGATCGGCGCCCTCGTCGTCCGCAAGCTCTCCCGCGCGGCCGAGAAGCTCACGCCCCAGGGCGTGGCCGGGGCCCTGGCCGAGAGCCTGCGCGAGCTCGCCGAGGCCATCGGCGACTTCGGCGCCGACGTGCGCGCCGCGGCCGCCGCGCGCGAGGAGGAGCTGCGCGCCGGCACCGGCCTCGACGCGCCGCTGCCCGACCGCGACCAGGCCCAGCTGCCCACGCTGCCGGCGCGGCGCGGCGCACACGCGGCCGACCGCTGAGCAGCTCCCACCCCGCGGGGGACGTCCCCGCCGCCACACCCCTGTCGCCAGAGACCGAGTAGGCCATGCAGACCGCCGAGATCCGCCGCCGCTTCCTGCACCACTTCGAGCAGCGCGGCCACACCGTCGTCCCCAGCGCCTCGCTGGTGTCGCCCGACCCCTCGCTGCTGTTCACCGTCGCCGGCATGGTGCCGTTCATCCCGTACCTGACCGGCCGGGAGCCCGCGCCGTTCCCGCGGGCCACCAGCGTGCAGAAGTGCGTGCGCACCCTCGACATCGAGGAGGTGGGCAAGACCACCCGCCACGGCACGTTCTTCCAGATGAACGGCAACTTCTCCTTCGGCGACTACTTCAAGGAGGGCGCCGTCCAGCACGCCTGGGACCTGGTCACCGGGCGGGTCGAGGACGGCGGGCTCGGCTTCGACCCCGACCGCATCTGGGTCACCGTCTACCTCGACGACGACGAGGCCGCCGACGCCTGGCACCGCATCGCCGGGCTGCCGCTCGAGCGCATCCAGCGGCTGGGCAAGAAGGACAACTACTGGCACACCGGTGCCGACGGCCCCGGTGGCCCGTGCTCGGAGATCTACTTCGACCGCGGTCCGGAGTACGGCCCGGACGGCGGCCCGCTGGTCGACACCGCCGGCGACCGGTTCCTGGAGATCTGGAACCTCGTCTTCATGCAGTACGAGCTCACCGACGTCCGGAGCAAGGAGGACTTCCGGGTCCTCGGCGAGCTGCCGAAGAAGAACATCGACACCGGCATGGGCCTGGAGCGGGTGGCCTACCTGCTGCAGGGCGTCGACAACATGTACGAGATCGACGAGGTCGCGCCGGTGCTGCGCCGCGCCGCCGACCTCGCCGGGGTCACCTACGGCAAGGACCACGACGCCGACGTGCGGCTGCGGGTGGTCGCCGACCACGTCCGCAGCGGGCTGATGCTCATCGGCGACGGGGTCACGCCGGGCAACGAGGGCCGCGGCTACATCCTGCGCCGGCTGCTGCGCCGCGCCGTGCGCTCGATGCGGCTGCTCGGCGTCGACGCCGCCACCCTGCCCGAGCTGCTGCCGGTCTCCCGCGACGCGATGGGCGCGAGCTACCCGGAGGTCGTCGCCGACTTCGACCGGATCAGCGCCGTCGCCTACGCCGAGGAGGAGGCGTTCCGGCGCACCCTCACCTCCGGCACCGCGCTGTTCGACACCGCCGTGGCGCAGGCCAAGGCCGCCGGCACGCCGTCGCTGTCGGGGGAGCAGGCGTTCTCGCTGCACGACACCTACGGCTTCCCGATCGACGTCACCCTCGAGATGGCCGCCGAGCAGGGCGTGACCGTCGACGAGGCGGGCTTCCGCGCGCTCATGCAGCAGCAGCGCGACCGGGCCCGCGCCGACGCCCGCGCCAAGCGCACCGGCTCGGTCGACGTCCTCGCCTACCGCCGGCTGCTCGCCGAGCACGGCCCCACCGACTGGCGGGCCTACGACACCCTGCGCACCGACTCGCGCGTCCTCGGCGTGGTCGGCGACCTGGGCGAGGACGACGCGCCCGCCGCGCCGGCCGGGCCGGGGGAGGTCACCCGCGTCGTCCTGGACCGCACACCCTTCTACGCCGAGTCCGGCGGCCAGGTGGCCGACGCCGGCACCCTGAGCTGGGACGGCGGCCGCGCCGAGGTGCTCGACGTGCAGCGCCCGGTCAAGGGCCTGGTCGTGCACCAGGTGCGGGTGCTCGAGGGCCAGCTCGCCGAGGGCGCCGAGCTGACCGCCGAGGTCGACCGCGAGTGGCGGCTGTCGGCCTGCCAGGCGCACTCGGGCACGCACGTGGTGCACGCCGCGCTGCGCCAGGTGCTCGGCCCGCAGGCGCTGCAGTCCGGGTCCTACAACCGCCCCGGCTACCTGCGGCTGGACTTCGCCTGGCAGGGGGCGCTCACCCTGCAGCAGCGGCACGACATCGAGGACGTCGCCAACGCCGCCGTGCGCGCCGACCACCGGGTGCGCGCCGAGTACATGACGCTGCCCGAGGCCCAGGCCATCGGCGCGCTGGCGCTGTTCGGCGAGACCTACGGCGAGCAGGTGCGCGTCGTGGAGATCGGCGGGCCCTGGTCGCGCGAGCTCTGCGGTGGCACGCACGTCACCGGCAGCGCGCAGATCGGCACGCTGGCGCTGACCGGCGAGTCCTCGGTCGGGTCGGGCGCGCGCCGCGTCGAGGCCGTCGTCGGCCTCGAGGGCTTCCGCTACCTCGCCCGCGAGCGCGACCTCGTCCGCCAGCTCGGCGAGCTGCTCAAGGCGCCCACCGACGGCCTCACCGACCGGGTCGGCGGCATCCTGGCGCGGCTGCGCGACGCCGAGCGGGAGATCGCCGAGCTGCGCGCCCAGCAGAACCGGGCCGCGGCCGGGCAGTTGGCCGCCGACGCGCGCGACGTCGGCGGGGTCGCCGTCGTCACCGCCGCGCCGGCCGGGCTCTCCGGCGGCGACCTGCGCACGCTGGCGCTCGACGTCCGCGCGCGCCTCGGGGAGCGCCCGGGTGTCGTCTTGCTCGCCTCGGAGGCCGGGGGCAAGGTGGCTCTCGTCGCCGCGCTCACCCCGGCCGCGCAGGAGCGCGGCCTGTCGGCCAACGACGTGCTGCGCGCCGCGGCGGCCCCGGTCGGAGGCCGGGGTGGCGGGAAGGCCGACGTCGCCCAGGGGGGCGGCACGGACCCGGGCGGCATCCCCGCCGCCCTCCAGGCCGGCGAACAGGCGGTCGAGACCGCCGCAGGGAGGTGACCGGAGTGCCCCAGCAGCGCCCCGACGAGACCGGCGACGTGGGGGAGCGGCGCGTCCAGGGCCGCCCGGCGGTGCCGCCGTCGCGGCCCCGGCAGGCGCCACCCCGACAGCAGCCGCCGCAGCCGGTGCACCACCGCACCGAGCAGATCGACCTGCGCGCCGGGTTCCCGCCGGTCCGCAACGAGACCACCGAGATCGACCTGTCGCAGGGGCTGCCGCTGCCCCCGCGCCGTCCCCGGCAGGGCCGCCGGCTCGGTCTCGACGTCGGCACGGTGCGGGTCGGCGTCGCGCTGTCGGACCCCACCGGCACGCTGGCCAGCCCGCTGGAGACCGTCGAGCGCCGCCGGGACGGGGGCGACCTGGACCGGATCGCCGCGCTGGTCGCCGAACACGAGGTGACAGAGGTGATCGTGGGGGAGCCGAGGCACCTGTCGGGTGCGTCGGGCGCCTCCGCGCGGGAAGCGCGTGCCTACTCTCGGTCACTCGCCGGGCGCATCGGCAGCGTGCCCGTGCACCTCGTCGACGAGAGGCTCTCCACCGTGACCGCAGCCAGTTCCCTGCGGGCGAACGGGCTCGACAGCCGCGCCCAGCGCCCCGTGATCGACCAGGCCGCCGCCGTGGTCATCCTCCAGGCCTATCTCGACTCCCAGCGGGAGCGCTCGTGACGGGTCCGGTCCCGCCGTACGGGGGGCGGGGCCGGCACGCGGGACCCGACGTCCTCCCCTCGGGCACCTGGCAGGGCAACCGGCCGGTCGACCTGCCCCGGACCGCGCAGCTGCCGGTGGGCCCGGTCCCGACCGGACCCGGCGCCGCCGGCTCCCGGTGGGCCGGGCCGGTGCTCAGCGGCCGGCACTCCGACCCCGGCGACGACGACCGCGACGACGACCGCACCGGGCCGCTGCCCGGCGGTGCGCCCGAGCCGCCCGCGACCGGCCTGCCGCCGCGCCCCAAGAGCGCCTGGTCGCGGATGGCCGACCGGGACGGTGCCGACGGGGGCGTCACCGACCCCGACGCCACCGTGGCCGCCTACCGCACCGACCCCGACCCGCACGAGGACGACGAGGCCACCGGCGGCCTGGAGGTCCTCGGCGCCGGCGGCCGCGACCCCGGTCGCCGGGGACGCCGCGGCCGGCGCGCCGCCGCGGAGGACGAGCACCACGACGACGTCCACACCGATCTGCACCACCACGACGACGACCACACCGACGAGCACCCCGTCCTCGGCTCGGGCCGCGCGACCCGCTCGGGGAGGCGCCGCCGCAGCCCGCTGGCCAACCTGCTCGCGCTGCTGGTCCTCGCCGGCCTCGTGGCCGGCATCGTCTTCGGCGGCCGCGCCCTCATCGGGCTGGTCAACCCCGAGGCCGAGGACTACACCGGCGCCGGCACCGGGACCGTGCAGGTCCGCGTCGGGGAGGGCGACACCCTCAGCGACATCGCCCGCACGCTCGTCGACGCCGGCGTCATCGCCTCCGGCGAGCCGTTCGTCGACGCCGCCGAGGGCCAGCCCGCGGCCACCGGCATCCAGCCCGGCGTCTACAGCATGCGCGAGCAGATGAGCGGCGCGGCCGCCCTCGACCTGCTGCTCGACCCCGCCACCCGCCAGGTCTCGCGGGTCACCGTGCCCGAGGGCTTCACCGTCGAGGCCACCCTGCAGCGCATCGCCGAGACCACCGGCCTGCCCATCGAGGACCTGCGCGCCGCCGCGGCCGACCCCGCCGCGCTGGGCCTTCCGGCCTACGCCAACGGCCAGCTCGAGGGCTTCCTGTTCCCGGCCACCTACGACGTCGAGCCCGACGCCACCGCCGCCGACGTGCTGGGGTCGATGGTCTCGCGCTTCACCGAGATGGCCGCGGACCTGCAGCTCGAGCAGCGGGCCGCCGCGGCCGGCCGCTCGGTGTACGACGTCGTCGTCGTCGCCTCGATGGTGCAGTCGGAGACCCTCCTCGACGAGGAGCGCCCGAACGTGGCGCAGGTGGTCTACAACCGGCTCACCGAGGGGATGCCGCTCGGCATCGACGCCACCCTCGCCTACGGCCTGCAGAAGAACGGCAACGAGCTCACCGTCACCGACCTGCAGACCGACAGCCCGTACAACACCCGCACGCGGGCGGGGCTGCCGCCGACGCCGATCAGCGCGCCCGGGGAGGCCTCGCTGGAGGCGGCGCTCGCGCCGACCACCGGCGACCTCCTGTACTACGTCCTGGAGTCCCAGGACGGCCGGCACTTCTTCACCGCCAGCTACGACGAGTTCGTGGCCGCCCGGCAGCGCTGCGCCGACGCCGGCCTCGGGTGCGGTGGCTGACGCGCCGGTGCCCGGAGCGGGTCCCGCCGGCCGGGCGGCCGTCCTCGGCCGCCCGGTCGGGCACTCCCTCTCGCCGCTGCTGCACCGCGCGGCCTACGCCGCGCTCGGCCTGACCGGCTGGACCTACGACGCGCTCGACCTCGGCCCCGAGGACCTGCCGGTCCTGCTGGCCGGGCTCGGGCCCGAGTGGCGCGGGTTCTCGGTGACCATGCCCTGCAAGCAGGCCGCCGTCGCGGTCGCCGACGACGTCGAGCCGCTGCCGCGCCTGCTCGGGGCGGCCAACACGCTGGTGCACACCGACACCGGCTGGCGGGCGGAGAACACCGACGTCCACGGCGTCGGGATGGCGCTGCAGGTCGGCGGCGTGGAGCGGGTCGCGCACGCCGCGATCGTCGGCGCCGGGGGGACGGCGGCCGCCGCGGCCGTGGCGCTCGCCGAGCTCGGCGCGGAGTCCGTCGACCTCCTCGTCCGCGAGCCGTCCCGGGCCGCCGACGTCGAACGGGTGCTGGGCGCGCTCGGCGTCGAGGCCGTCGTCCGGCGGATCGCGGACGGCCCGGTCGAGGCGCCGGTCGTCGTCAGCACCGTCCCGGTCGGCGCGCACCCCGACCTCGCCGGCCTGCAGTGGCGCGGCGGGCAGACCCTGCTCGACGTCCTCTACGCGCCCTGGCCCACCCCGCTGGCCGCGCGGGCGGAGGCGGCGGGCGCCACCGTGCTCGGCGGCCTGGAGGTGCTGTTCTGGCAGGCCACCGTCCAGGTGGAGCTGATGACCGGGCAGCCCGCACCGCTGGGCGCCATGCGCGCCGCCCTGGACGCCCGCTGACCGGGTGGACGACGTGCTCCCGCGCGAGCTCTTGCTCGCGCTCGCGCTGCTGACCGCCGCCGTCGCCGGCCCGCTGCTGGCCCGCACCGCCGTCCGGCTGGCCGCCGGCGACCCCGCCGCCGGCGCCACGCCGGCCCGCGCGCTCGCCTCGGCCGCCGTCCTCGCCGTCCTGCTCTGCGGCGCGGTGCTGCTCACCGGCGCCCGGCCGGCCACCGTCGGGCTCGCCTGGGCCGCCGGCGCCGCCGTCGTCCTCGCGCAGGTCGACCTCGCGGTGCACCGGCTGCCCGACCGGGTCACCTACCCGGCCGCCGGGGTCGCCGTCGCGGCCCTGCTCGCCGACGCCGCGCTGCTGGGCACCTGGCCGGCGCTGCTGCGGGCGCTGCTGGCCGCCGCCGCGGCCGGGGGCGTCGCGCTGCTCGCCGCGCTGGCCGGCCCGGCGGGCCTCGGGCTCGGCGACGTCAAGCTGCTCGCGCTGCTGGGCCTGCTGCTCGGCTGGGCCGGGTGGGGTGTGCTGCTGGCGGGGGTGTTCCTCGGCCTGCTCGCCGGCGCCGCGGTCTCGCTGCTGCTGGTGGCCACCGGGCGTGCGGGCTGGCGCACCGCGCTGCCGTTCGGCCCGCCGCTGCTGCTGGGTGCGGTGCTCGCCCTGCTGCTGGAGGGCCCGGTCGGCTGAGCGGGGCCCTGCGTGCGCCACGATGAGGGTCCCTGATCCCCGGGCGTCCTCCCGCACGGTGGGACGTGCGGGAGGACGCCCCACGATCAGGTCACCTGATCGTGCACCCCCTCACACCAGGAGCTGGGCGGAGGCGAGCTCGCGGTAGAGCGGGCTGTTCTCCACCAGCTCGTCGTGGGTGCCGCGCGCGACCACGCGGCCGCCGTCGAGCACCACGATCTGGTCGCTGTCGAGCACGGTCGACAGCCGGTGGGCGACCACCAGCAGCGCCCGGTCGGCGGCCGCGGCGGCGAGCGTCTCGCGCAGCAGCCCCTCGTTGCGGGCGTCGAGGCTGGCGGTCGGCTCGTCGAGCAGCAGCAGCGCCGGGCGGGCCAGCAGCGACCGGGCGATGGCCAGCCGCTGCCGCTCGCCGCCGGACAGCAGCACGCCCTCGTCGCCGACCGGCACGTCCAGGCCGCGCGGGGAGCGCTGCACCACACCGGTCAGGCCGACGTCGGCGAGCACCGCCCACAGCTCGTCGTCGGCGGCGTGCGGCGCGGCCAGCAGCAGGTTCTCCCGCACCGTGCCGGCCAGCACCGGCGCCTCCTGCTCGACGTAGCCCAGCTGCGCGCGCAGCGCCGCCCGCGGCAGCTCGCGGACGTCCGTGCCGGCCCACCGGATCGCGCCACCGGTCAGCGGGTAGAAGCCCTCGACCAGCGCCAGCACCGTCGACTTGCCGGCGCCCGAGGGCCCGACCAGCGCGACCCGGCTGCCCGCCGGCACGGTGAGGGAGACCCCGTCGAGCACCCGGGTGCCGTCGGGGTAGCTGAACGAGACGCCGTCGAGCTCGAGCAGCGGGACCCCGGTCGCCGGCACCCGGGGCGCCGTCGTGGCCGCGCCGCCGGCCTCGGGGACGTCGTCGCGCTCGGGCTCGAGGACGAGCACCTCCTGGATGCGGGCCAGCGCGCCCAGCCCGGTCTGCAGCTGCGTCCACGCCGAGACCGCCTGGCCCAGCGGCATCACCAGCAGGAACAGGTAGAGGATGAACGCCACCAGGTCGGCGACGGCGATCGAGCCGGTGGCCACCCGGTAGCCGCCCAGCCCCAGCACGGCGAGGAACGCGCCCTGGACGGCGATCGAGCCCGCGGGCTGCACGAGCGCCTGCACCCGGGCCACCGCCACGCCGGCGCGGTAGGCCCGCTGCGCGCTGACCCCGACGGCGTCGACCTCCCGCGCGGTCGCGCCGCTGGCGCGGATGGTGCGCACCGCCGACAGCGCGCGCTCCACGGCCGCCGTCATCGCGCCGACCTCGTCCTGCGCCCGGCGCGACAGCGCGCGCACCCGCCGGCTGCTGGCCACCACGACGGTCATGCCGACGGCGACGGCGGTGACGGTCACCAGCAGCAGCCAGACGTCGACCAGGGCCATCGCCACCAGCGCGCCGACGGCGACCACCGCCGAGCCGGCCACCTCGATGACGCCGGAGGTGACCGTGGCCCGCAGCAGCGTGGTGTCCGCGCCGACCCGGGACATCAGGTCGCCGGTGCGGCGGCGGTCGTACTCGGCCACCGGCAGCCGCAGCAGCCGGTCGGCGACCGTCCGGCGGGTGGAGAGGACGACGCCCTCCCCCGTGCGCTGCAGCAGGTAGGACTGGACCGCGCTGAGCACCGCCCCGGCGACGAGCACCAGCAGGAGCAGCGAGACGACGGGCAGGAGCGGGTCACCGGCACCGACGGCGGAGATGACCCGGCCGGTGAGCGCCGGCTGGGCCAGCGCCGCCGCCGCGCCCACCAGGGACAGCCCCGCCGCCAGCAGCAGCGGCCGGCGGTGCGGGCGGACCAGCGGCAGCAGCTCGCGCAGCCCCGCGGCCGGCGCCTGCTCGGCAGCGGTCCCGGGAGTGGTCACGGAGCGATCAGAAGACGCCGGCGAGCGCGGCCACCATCGCGCCCAGCAGCCGGGCGTGGTGCTCGATGAGCTCGGGACGCTGGCCGTCGGGGCGGACGGCGGCGAGGTGGCCGGCCGCGGTCCAGAACTCGTCGCCGTCGTCGCTGCCCATCAGCAGGCCGCGCACCGTCGCGTCCTCGACCAGCCGCCGCACGCCCGGGCCGTCCTCCGCGGCCAGCAGCACCCACCGGGCGTCGAAGGCGGGGTCGCCGCTCGGGACGTGCAGCAGGCCGCCGGTGCGGTGCCGCCAGAACCGGGCCGGCGAGAGGCGCAGCGGGGGCAGCGGCAGCAGCACCGGCGCCGCGGTGACCGCGTACTCGGGCACCGTCGTCCGCTTGTCGACGAAGACGACGTCGAACGCGACGAGCTCGAGGGTGCCGGCGCGGCCGCGCATCACCCCGGCGGGGCGGTGGTCCCGGGTCGCCCGCACCGGGGCGGTGGCCACCAGCTCGGCGAGGACGGCGTCCTGCGGTGCGGTCCCGTCGGAGATCTCCCAGCCCTGCTGCAGCGCCCAGCCCTGCGCGCCGACGGGGTCGCCCTGGTAGCGGAACACCTGCTCGACGACGCCGGGGGTGCGCGGGCGGCGGGCGGGCGGCGCCCAGGTCACCGGTCCCGGGCCGGCGGCCGGCTCGCGCTCACCGTCCCGCGGGCCGCCGGGCTCGCCGTCGCCGAGGTGGGCCGGCTCCTGCCAGCCGCCGCGGTCGCGGGGGTCGTCGTCGCGGGAGTCGTCGTCGCGGGGGTCGTCGTCGTGCGGCCGGTCGTCGCGCGGGCTGCTCATCGGGGCACCGTCCTCATCCGTACGTGTCGCGGGGGCCCCGTCCGCGGACCGACCGCGGGCCCTTCTTCCAGCTCGGGGCCGTCGGTCCGACAACGCGCAACCGGGTCACCACGTCCCCGCCGACCGAGGCGCGCAGCCGGGCCAGGATCGTGGGGGCGAGCAGCCGCAGCTGGGTGGCCCACGCCGTGGACTCGGCGACGACGAGCAACTCGCCCTCGGTGAGGGTCTCGGGCCGGCAGTGCGCCGCGATGTCGGGGCCGACCAGCGCCGACCAGCGGCCGAACACCGCGCCGACGCGGGTGTTCTCGGTCCAGTCCTGCGCGCTGACCAACGAGTCGACCAGCCGGGCCAGCGGCTGCGGGTCGTCGTCGCCCGGGCGCGGGCCGGTCCAGTTCCGCCGCGGGCCGGCCACCCGGCGGCGGGTGGGCGCCGGGCGCGCCGCCGAGGCCGCGCGGGCCGCCTCCAGCGCGGCGCGGGCGATGTCGCTGGGCCGTGCGGGCCGCTCGTCGCTCACTCGGGTCCCTCCTCGTCGGCCACCAGGACGGCCGTGCCCGCGCCGACCTCCACCCGCGCGCCGCGCAGCTCCCCGGGCACGTCGTCGAGGACCGCGGCGGTGATGAGGGTCTGCTCGGCGGAGCGGGCGACGTCGGCCAGGGCGGCCCGCCGGCCGGCGTCGAGGGTGGCGAAGACGTCGTCGAGGACGAGCACCGGCTCCTCGCCGTCGGCGCGCAGCAGCGCGAAGCAGCCGAGCTTGAGGGCCAGCGCCAGCGACCACGACTCGCCGTGGCTGGCGAACCCCTTGGCCGGCGCGGGCCCCAGGTGCAGCACGAGGTCGTCGCGGTGCGGGCCGACCAGCGTCATGCCGCGGTCGACCTCCTCGCGGCGCCGCTCGGCGATCCGCTCGCGCAGCGCCGCCGACAGCTCGGCCGCCCGCGGCGTCGGCTCCCCGGCGGCCAGCGGGGCGCCGTCGCCGGCCAGCGGCACGGTGCTCGCGTAGCCGAGGCCGGCGGCCGCGGCACCCGGCCCGGCGACGGCGGCGTAGGACCGGGCGACGTGCGGGGCCAGGTCGGCCACCAGCGCCAGGCGGGCGGCCAGCAGCTGCCCGCCGAGCTCGACCAGGTGGGCGTCCCAGACGTCGAGCGTGGCCAGCGCGTCACCGCGGGCCAGCCGCGCGGTCTTGAGCAGGGCGTTGCGCTGCCGCAGCACCCGGTCGTAGTCGCTGCGCACCCCGGCCAGCCGCGGCGTGCGGCTGACCAGCAGGTCGTCGAGGAACCGCCGCCGCTCGGCCGGGTCGCCGCGGACCAGCGCGAGGTCCTCGGGTGCGAACAGCACGCTCTTGACCAGGCCGAGCAGCTCGCGCGGCCGCGGCAGCGGGGAGCGGTTGACCCGGACGCGGTTGGCCCGGCCCGGGTTGACCTCCACCTCCACCAGCAGCTCGCGGTCCTCGCGGCGCAGCGCCGCCCGCACCACCGCCTGGCCCGCGCCGTGCCGGACCAGCGGCGCGTCGCCGGACACCCGGTGGCTGCCCAGGGTCGCGAGGTAGCCGACCGCCTCGACGAGGTTGGTCTTGCCCTCGCCGTTGCGGCCGACGAACACGGTGGGACCGGGCCGCAGGGCGAGGTCGACCTTCTCCCAGCTGCGGAAGTCGACGAGCTGCAGGTGCCGGACGTACACCTCAGCCCCCGAGTGGTGAGGTGCTGGAACGGCCCCCCTGCAGGGTCCCGCCGCGAGCCTGCGAGGGGCGGGGGGCAGGGGGGTCCTTCCTCATGCGGGGCGCTCGACCTCCTGCGACTGGACCGCGTGGACGGCGTGCCCGCCGAACTGCTGGCGCAGCGCGGCGACGGCCTTCATGGTCGGCGAGTCCTCCTGGCGGGAGACGAACCGCGCGAACAGCGACGCGGCGATCGTCGGCATGGGGACGGCGTGGTCGATGGCCTCCTGGACCGTCCAGCGGCCCTCGCCGGAGTCGTTGGCGTACCCGGTGATCTTCTCCAGACCGGGATCCTCCTGCAGCGCGCGGACCAGCAGGTCCAGCAGCCAGGACCGGATCACGGTGCCCTGCGTCCACGAGGCGACGACGCCGGGGACGTCCTCGATCAGGTCGACGGCGGCCAGCAGCTCGTAGCCCTCGCCGTAGGCCTGCATGAGCGCGTACTCGATGCCGTTGTGGACCATCTTCGCGTAGTGGCCGGCGCCCACCGGGCCGGCGTGCACGAAGCCCGCGCCGGGCATCTCCTGGCCCGACTCGTCGGTCGGTGACGGCGGCCGCAGCGCGTCGAAGACCGGCTGCACCTTGGCGACGTCCTCCGTCGACCCGCCGACCATGAGCGCGTAGCCGTTCTCCAGGCCCCACACCCCGCCGGAGACGCCGCAGTCGACGTAGCCGACGCCCTTCTCCCCGAGCATCTGCGCGTGCACCTTGTCGTCGGTGAACTTCGAGTTCCCGCCGTCGACGACGACGTCGCCGGGCTCCAGCAGCTCACCGAGCTGGCGCACCGTCTCCCGGGTCGGGTCCCCCGCCGGGACCATCACCCACACCACCCGCGGCGCCGACAGCGCGCCGACGAGCGCCTCGAGGCTGTCGACGTCGCGCTTCTCCGGGTGGTGGTCGAAGCCGACCACCTCGTGACCCGCGCGGCGCAGCCGCGTGGCCATGTTGCCGCCCATCTTGCCCAGCCCGATCAGCCCCAGCTGCACGGCTCCGTCCTTCCCTCGCAGGTCGTCATGGCGCGGGCGCACGCGACGGTGCGGTGCCCGCGGGCTGTGCGGTGCCCGCGTCGGCTGCCGGGGACACCTCGCGCCGCCGCTAGCCGGGCAGGCGCACCGGCATGATCAGGTAGCGGTAGCTGCCGGGCCGCTCGGCCGGGCGGCCGCCGTCGGCGTCGTCGGCGGCCGGCTCCTCCACGCCGGAGAGCACGGCCGGCTTGAGCGGGCTGGTGAAGTCCATCCGCGCCCGGCCGGTGTGCACCGCGGCGAGCCCGTCGAGCAGGAACGTCGGGTTGAAGCCGATGGTCAGCGGGTCGCCGTCGAACTCGACGTCGCAGCGCTCCTCGGCCTGGCCCTCGTCGTCGCTGCCGCCGGCGCGCAGGGTGACCTGGCCGGGGGTGAACTCGCAGCGCAGCGGCGTGCCCCGCTCGGCGACCAGCGCCACGCGCTTGGCGGCGTCGGTGAACTGCACGACCGGCAGGGTCGCGCTCGCGCTGGACTCCGACGGCATGATCGCGCGGTACTTGACGAACTCGGCGTCGAGCAGCCGGGTGGTGGTCTGCCGGTCCTTGCCCGACAGGCCCAGGATGCCCTCGCCCGAGCCGCCCGAGGACAGCGAGACGGTGATCTCCGGGCCGCTGGTCAGCGTGCGCGCGGCGTCGGCCAGCGTGCGCGCCGGCACCAGCACCGCGGCCGAGATCCCGGGGGTCTCGGGCCGCCAGGCGAACTCGCGCACCGCCAGCCGGTAGCGGTCGGTGGCCGCCAGCGTCACCCGGTCGTCCTCGATCTCCAGGCGCACGCCGGTGAGCATGGGCAGGGTGTCGTCGCGCCCGGCGGCGACGGCGACCTGGCCGACCGCCTCGGCGAAGACGTCGCTGTCGACGACGCCGGCCGACGACGGCATGGCCGGCAGCGACGGGTAGTCCTCGGCCGGCAGCGTCGGCAGGCTGAACCGCGCGTTGCCGCAGGTGATCGACAGCCGGGGGCCCTCGGCGCGGATGTCGACCGGGTGCGGCGGCAGCGCGCGGGTGATCTCGGCCAACAGCCGCCCCGGGACGAGCACCCGCCCGCTCTCGGCGGCCTGCACGTCGACCTCCGCGCGGGCGGAGACCTCGTAGTCGAAGCCGGACACCGACAGCTGGCTGCCGTCGACCTCCAGCAGGATGCCGGCCAGCACCGGCACGGACGGGCGCGGCGGCAGGCTGCGCGCCGTCCACGCGACGGCATCGGCGAGCACCTCGCGTGTCACCCGGAACTCCATGACCGACCCACCCCAGCTCTGCACGGTCCACTGCTGTCGTCTGCGCACCCGCGGTCCCCGGCGTCCGTGCGGGCCGGGGGTGGTGCTCTGCCGCTTCCTGCGGGGTCATCGTGCCCGTCGGGGCCGACAGGGGGGAAGCCGGGACCCGATCAGGCGTTCCCTCCCGTCCCTCCAGCCTGCTCCTCTCCCGTGCCGTCGTCGTCCCTGCTGCCGCTCCCCCGGGCCCCCGGGCCGGAGCGTCCCCAGCCCTACTGGGGTTCAAGGACTCCCCGAGATACATCCCTCATCTCCGTCATCACTGGTGTTGAAGCTGGGGATCGAGGCCCTTCGTGCAGGTCAGCGCCCGAGTCGACATGTTGGCTCGGTGTGGGCAACCGGCGTTCCGCTGTTGTCGACACGTGGACATCTCGACGGCCGTGCACAGCCACCCCCCGTCGTCCACGCGCTGTCCCCGGCCCTCCCCCGGGATGTCCCCAGTCCGTGCCCACCCCGGGCCGCGTGCCCGCTCCGGACGGCCGCGAGGCGGCCCCGGGACCCTGCCCGGGGGTGGGGACGGCGGCGCGGCGGGAGTCCGAACGCGCAGGTCGGGGCCGTGTTCCGGCTGGGTTCACACGCTGGGGAGTGACCTGGGGACGACACGGCGTGACGCGGCGGGACCGGCACCCGCGGTCACACCCTGATCACGATCTCCCCAGGGTGTGCACATCCCTGGGGACAACTCCTCGACGTGTCGACAGCCGCGAGGCAGGTGACCGGCCGCGAAACCGCGGTCCGCCGCGGCACGGCGACCCGTCCACACCGCCGTCGGCTTGTGGACAGCCGACGGCCGCCGTCCACCGCGGGGTGCGCGGGGACGGCGGCCGGAGGAGCGGGAGGCGAGGACGCCGGGCGACGGCGGGGCGCCGGCGCTACTGGCGGGCGCGGCTCTTGATGCGGGCGGTCAGCTCGGTGACCTGCGTGTACGTCGCCCGGCGCTCGCTCATCAGGTTGGTGATCTTCTTGACGGCGTGCATGACCGTGGTGTGGTCCTTGCCGCCGAAGGAGGCGCCGATGCGCGGCAGCGACAGCTCGGTCAGCTCCCGGCACAGGTACATCGCGATCTGGCGGGCGTTGACCAGCGTGCGGCTGCGGTTGGAGCCCTGCAGCTCCTCCATCGTCACGGAGAAGTACTCCGCGGTCGCCGCCATGATGATCGCCGCGGTGATCTGCGGGCCCTGCTCGTCGCTGATGAGGTCCTTGAGCACCAGCTCGGCCAGCGGCAGGTCGACCTGCTGCTTGTTGAGGCTGGCGAAGGCGGTCACCCGGATGAGGGCGCCCTCGAGCTCGCGGATGTTGGTCTGCACCTTGCTGGCGATGAACTCCAGCACCGGGTCGGGCACCTGCAGGCGCTCGCCGTAGGCCTTCTTCCGGAGGATGGCGATGCGGGTCTCCAGGTCCGGGGCCTGGACGTCGGTGATCAGACCCCACTCGAACCGCGTGCGCAGCCGGTCCTCCAGCGTCGTCAGCTTCTTCGGCGCCCGGTCGGAGGTGATGACGATCTGCTTGCTGGCGTTGTGGAGCGTGTTGAAGGTGTGGAAGAACTCCTCCTGCGTCCGCTCGGCGCGCTCCAGGAACTGGATGTCGTCGATGAGCAGGAAGTCGATGTCCCGGTAACGCCGGCGGAAGTCCTCGGCCCGCCCGGAGTGCACCAGGTTGATGAACTCGTTGGTGAACTCCTCGGTGCTGACGTAGCGCACCCGCACGTTGGGGAACATCCGCGCCGCGTAGTGGCCGATGGCGTGCAGCAGGTGGGTCTTGCCCAGCCCGGAGTCGCCGTAGACGAACAGCGGGTTGTAGGCCCGTGCCGGGGCCTCGGCCACCGCCACCGCCGCCGCGTGGGCGAACCGGTTGCTGTTGCCGATGACGAAACTGTCGAAGACGTACTTGGGGTTGAGCCCCGGGTCCTGACCGACCGGCGGGCGGCGGTCGCCGAACAGCGGCACCGCCCCGCCGCCGCGGGTGCCCGGGCGGCGCGGGGCCGCCTCGGCCTCGTCGGGTGCGGTGTCCGCGCCGTCGTCGCCGAGGTCGAAGGGCAGCACCTCGGCGCCCTCGCCCGGGCGCACGCCGCGCCGCCGGCCGGAGCCGCGCGGGCGGACCGCGGGGCTCCAGTCGCTGCCGCCCCACTCCCCCGCGCCGTCGGCGGGCTCCCCGCCGGGTGCGGCGACCGGCGGGTACGGCTCGAACGGCGCCTCGGGCGAGGGCCGGCCGTCGGCCCGCGCCGGCTCGTAGCGGCCGCCGTAGGGGTCCCCGGTCCGGGGGGCGCCGTAGGGCTCCTCGCCGTACCGCTCGCCGTCGCGCCCCCCGCGCGGGGCGTCGGCGGGGTCGAACGCGGGGCCGTCGAACGGGGAGCGCTCCAGCGGGCGGGCGTCGCTGCGCACCCCGAAGGCGCTGCGGCCGTCGTCCTCGCGCTCGCGGTCCTCGTCGGTGAGCTCGTCGGCCGGCGGCGTCCACGGCCGGCGGGTGGGGGGCGGGGGCTCCTGGCCGGCGTCGGCCGGGCTGTCCTCCAGCTGGATCGCGACGCCGATGTCGCGGCCGAGCTGCTCGGACAGCGCCTCGGCCAGCACCCGGCGCATGCGGGACTCCAGCACGGTCTGGGTGAACTCGTTGGGGGCGGCGAGCACCGCGGTGCCCCCCACCAGACCCACCGGCCGGGTGAGGTTGAGCATCGCGTTCTGCTGCCGGGTCAGGCTGGTCGACAGCCGTCCGCGGACCGAGTCCCAGACCTCCGCCAGGTCAACCGTGGCATCGGCCATGACCGTGTCCTCCCCAAGCTGTTCTCGTCCCCGGAACCGACCTCCGCGCGCCCCCGGGTCCCGGCGCCGCGGCTGCCCGGTTGTGGACATCCGGACACACGGGTTCCACACGAGTGTCCACAGGCTGTGCACGACCGGCGACACGGCGCCTTGTCGACTCGCGGGTGCGGGTCGGTACCGGCGTCGTCGCTGGTCGGGAGGGAGGTCGGGAGACGGCTCGGGGCGGACGGCGGTCGGTCGACCGGATGGTCGGCTCGCGGACCGGACAGGGCTGCCCGGTCCAGAGCGGGGGCGACGCTAACAGCCCCGTCCACAGCCCGGCAACGACGCCGGGGTGCCGGTGGGGCGCGCGGTGCGCGTGTCGTTCGGCGTGTCGTCCCTCGACCGTCGGCGCGCCGACACCATCCGTCCGCCCGGCCGGTGCAGCCTGGCGGGTCGGCCCGGCCGGGGCGGCTCCGCGGGGTGCCCGTGGGGATCCGGCCCGCGCCGGCGGCGGGATCGGCCCGGCCCCTGGTTATGATGGGCGGAGTCCGTGCGCCCGTCCTCCCGTGGAGGGCGGAGCCGCGCGGAGCCCGCCACCGGGGCCCGGTACGCGGATCGCGCCGATCCGACCGTGCCCCGCCGCGTGCCTGCCCCCCGGCGGGCCCGCACCGCCGACGTCCTGCCGTAGGAGTACCCCGTGAGCAAGCGCACCTTCCAGCCGAACAACCGCCGCCGGTCGAAGACCCACGGCTTCCGGCTGCGGATGCGCACCCGCGCGGGCCGCGCGATCCTCGCCGGCCGTCGCCGCAAGGGTCGCGAGAAGCTCTCCGCCTGAGGTGCTGCCCGCGCAGGCCCGCCTGCGCCGGCGTCCGGAGTTCACCGCGGTCGTCCGGTCGGGCCGGCGTGCCGGTCGGCCGACCATGGTGCTCCACTACCTCCCCGTCCGACCCCCGGTCTCCCCGGCCGGGGGTCTCGACGTGTCCGGGGACGCCGCCGCAGCGGTCGGGACGGCCGCACCCGGGCCCCGCGCCGGGTTCGTGGTCGGCCGGGCGGTCGGCAACTCCGTGGTCCGCCACCGCGTGACCCGGCGGCTGCGCGCGGCTGTCCGCGAGGAGCTGCCCCGGCTGCCGGCCACCGCCGACCTGGTGGTCCGCGCCCGGCCCGAGGCCGGGACGGCCTCGTGGCAGACGCTGCGCCGCGACCTCGCCGCAGGCCTGGACCGGCTGCTCGCCGAGCGGACCCGGTCGTGAGCGCCCGCCCGCCGGAGGGGCCCGTGCGCCGGGGCCCGCTCGCCCGCGCGCTGCTGGCCTCCATCGGCTTCTACTCCCGGGCGATCAGCCCGGCCCTGCCACCGCGCTGCCGCTTCGCACCCACCTGCAGCGCCTACGCCGCCGAGGCGGTCGCCGTGCACGGCGCCGGCCGCGGGTCCTGGCTGGCGCTGCGGCGGCTGCTCAAGTGCGCGCCCTGGCACCCCGGGGGCTTCGACCCCGTCCCGGCGCCCCGACCCGGGCGCACCACCCCCGGAACCGGCGGCGACGGCCGCACGTCGATGACAGCGGCACCCTCCTCGGGAGCCGCCGCCGACGTCGCGCGTCGTCCCGCCCCCGAGACCCCGCCGGCTGACCGCCGGTCCCCGCAGCAGGAGGCTGGCGTTGCTTGACTGGCTGTACACCGCGATCGCCTTCGTCATGAAGACGTGGCACTCGGTGTTCTCGACGTTCCTCGACCCGGCCGGCGGCCTCACCTGGGCGCTGTCGATCGTGTTCCTCGTCGTCACCGTGCGCCTGATCCTGTTCCCGCTGTTCGTCAAGCAGATCAAGAGCCAGCGGGCGATGCAGGAGATCCAGCCGGAGATCCAGAAGCTGCGCAAGCAGTACGGGGCCGACCGGCAGGGCTTCAGCCAGGCGATGATGCAGCTGCAGAAGGAGCGCGGGGTCAACCCGCTGGCCGGCTGCCTGCCGATCCTGCCGCAGATCCCGGTCTTCCTCTCGCTGTTCCACGTGCTGCGCCGCCTGCAGCCCGGCGCCCAGGGGCTCTACAGCTGGAGCTACGAGCTCACCCAGCAGGCGGCCTCGGCCAAGCTGTTCGGGGTCGCCCCCATCTCCGCGTCGTTCACCATGACCGGGGACAAGGCCGACGCCGTCCTCGCCATCCCCGGGGTCACCCAGGGCGGCATCCGCGCCGTCGCGCTGACCCTCATGGTGATCATGTGCGTGACCACCTACGTCACGCAGAAGCAGATCATGAAGCGCTCCGGCCCGGTCGAGGGCCAGGCCGCCATGGTGCAGAAGCTGCTGCTCTACGGCATGCCGGTCAGCCTCTTCGTCACCGGCTTCTTCTTCCCGATCGGCGTCCTGCTCTACTGGATGACCAACAACCTGTGGACCCTCGGTCAGCAGTTCTTCATCCTGCGCAGGATGCCCCCGCCCGGCTCCCCCGCCGCCCAGGCCAAGGCCGCCGCCGAGAAGCCCGTCGTCGACCCGAAGACCCTGGCTCCGAAGCCCGGCGCCAAGCCGGTCCGCACTCCCAAGGGCGGCCGCCCGGCCACCCCGGGGGTCGCCCTCACCAAGGGCGGTGACGGCACCCCGGCCGTGGACGGCGGCGGGAACGGCGCGGACGGTGCCACCGTGGAGCCGACCACCGCGGGACCGGCCGACGCTCCCCCGGCCGACGGCACCCCCGGCAGCGGCTCCCCCGGCGGCGGTGCGACCGCCGCGGGCAGCACCGCGGCCGGTGCCAAGGGCGCACGCGGCGCCGGCAAGGGCCCCCGCCCGGCTCCCCGCGCGCCGCACGGCCGCCCCGCCGGCACCGGCGGCAAGCGCAAGCGCCGCTGAGCCCGCGTCCGGCGGCCCCGCCCCGGACGCCCCCGCCGGCCCGTGCCCGCCGTTCCCCGACGGCGCCGGCCGGCTCCCCGACCACCGGGTCCGCCCGGCTGCCCCCACCGACTGGAGGTTCCTCCGTGAGCGTTCCGCACTCCCCCGCCACCGACACCGCCGCGACCGCCGAGGCCACCTCCGGCGCGGTCCTCAGCCCCGCGACCGGCGTGCCGGACGGGCCCGCCGACCTCCCCGACACCGACGAGACCGGCGCCGACGCGACCCTCGAGCCGGCTGACGAGGTGGCCGTCACGGGCGGCCGCAGCGGCGGCACCGAGCTGCTGGTCCGCGAGGGCGACGTGGCCGGCGACTACCTCGAGCGCCTGCTCGACATCCTCGACGTCGACGGCGACATCGACCTCGACGTGGAGGGCGACCGGGCCTCGGTGGCCATCGTCGGCGGCGAGCTCGACGACCTCGTGGGCTCCGACGGCGCGGTGCTCGAGGCGCTGCAGGAGCTCACCCGGCTGGCCGTGGCGCAGTCCACCGGCGTGCGCAGCCGGTTGATGCTCGACATCGGCGGCTACCGCGCCCGCCGCCGCGCCTCCCTGACCGCCATGGCCGCCGAGGCCGCCGAGCGGGTGGCCGAGAGCGGGCAGGCCGAGCGGCTGGCGCCGATGAACCCGTTCGAGCGCAAGGTCGTCCACGACGTCATCGCCGGTGTCGCCGGCGTCCGCAGCGAGTCGGAGGGCGAGGAGCCCAACCGGCGCATCGTGGTCCTGCCGGAGCGGTGAGCGACGCACCCGTCCCGCCCGTCCCACCCGACCCGGAGGTCGCGGCCGCGGTGTTCGGGGCGGCGCTGCCCGACGCCGAGCGCTACGTCGCCCGCCTGGCCTCCGACGGCGTCACCCGCGGGCTCATCGGCCCGCGGGAGGTGCCGCGGCTGTGGGAGCGGCACGTGCTCAACAGCGCCGCGGTGGCCGAGGCGGTCCCGGCCGACGCCCGGGTGGTCGACGTCGGCAGCGGCGCCGGCCTGCCCGGGATACCGCTGGCGCTGGCCCGGCCCGACCTGCGGCTGACGCTGGTCGAGCCGATGGCCCGCCGCGTGGAGTTCCTCGAGGAGGTCGTCGCCGAGCTCGGCGTCGGCTGGCGGGTCGTGCGCGGCCGCGCCGAGGAGCGCTCGGTCGTCACCGCCGTCGGGCCGGTCGACGTCGTCACGGCACGGGCGGTGGCCGCCCTCCCCCGGCTGGTCGGCTGGTGCCGCGGCCTGCTGAGGCCCGGGGCCCGGCTGGTCGCCCTGGTCGGGGCCCGCGCCGTCGAGGAGCTGCCCGCGATGCTCCCGGAGCTGCACGCGGCGGGGATGCGGGACGTACACGCCCGGGCTGTCGGCGCCGACCTCGGGGAGGCTGCCACTACCGTGGTGGTGATGACGCGTGGCCCGCGCTGAGGCTGCGGAGCAGGCGGGACCCGTTCCACGGCACGTCGTTCCACGTGGAACCCGAGCACGACTACCCGACCCGTTCCACGTGAAACGGGTCGGCAGGGAGGACCTGCGATGACCGACCCGGGCCAGCGGCTGCGCAGCAGCCTCGCCGCCGACTCGGCAGCCGGCGCCGCACCGGAGTTCGACAGTCCCATCGCCATGGAGGCGCTGCGGGCCACCCGGGTGCTGCACGCCGCCGACCAGGAGCCCTTCCCCGCACCCGGCCGGATCCGGGTCATCACCGTCGCCAACCAGAAGGGCGGCGTCGGCAAGACCACCTCGACGGTCAACCTCGGCGTCGCGCTCGCCCTCTACGGCCTGCGGGCCCTGGTCATCGACCTCGACCCGCAGGGCAACACGAGCACCGCCCTCGGGGTCGAGCACACGGTCGGGACGCCGTCGATCTACGACGCCCTCGTCGGCGACAGCTCCCTGGCCGACGTCGTCCACCCGACGACGGCGAGCCCCAACCTGCGGTGCGTCCCGGCGACGATCGACCTGGCCGGCGCGGAGATCGAGCTGGTCTCCGTCGTCGCCCGCGAGTACCGGCTGCGCCGCGCGATCGAGGGCTACATCCACGCCCTGCCCGAGGAGCAGCGGCCGCACTACGTGCTCATCGACTGCCCGCCGTCGCTGGGCCTGCTCACCCTCAACGCGCTGGTGGCCGGCGACGAGGTGCTCATCCCGATCCAGTGCGAGTACTACGCGCTGGAGGGGCTGGGCCAGCTGCTCAACAACATCGAGCTGGTGCGCGCGCACCTCAACCCGGGGATCGCCGTGCGCACCATCCTGCTGACGATGTACGACGCCCGGACCAAGCTCGCCGACCAGGTCGCCGAGGAGGTCCGCAGCCACTTCGGTGACCTGGTGCTGGCCACGGTGATCCCGCGCAACGTCCGGGTGTCGGAGGCGCCGGGGTACGGCCAGTCCGTGCTCACCTACGACCCCGGCTCGCGGGGCTCGACCAGCTACGTGGAGGCCGCCCGGGAGCTCGCCGAGCGGGGCGTGCACCTGGTGCCGGAGTCCGACCCTCGGCCGATGAGGACTCCGCCTCCCCCGCCGCCGGCGACCGCGCCGATGCCGGTGGTCCGGCCTGCCACCGGGCCGGTGCCGCGGGCCGTCCCCGGCGCCGACGCCGCCGTCGTGCCCGTTCCCACCTCCGTCGACGAGGAGACCCGATGAGCAAGCGTGGCGGCCTCGGCCGGGGTCTGGCTGCGCTCATCCCCACCAGCGCCCCGCCGGTGGAGCAGCCGCCCCTGCCCGAGACCGACGCACCGGTCGCCGCGCCCGAGACGCCCGAGGCCGCTGAGACGGGCGGGACGCCCGCCCCGGTGACGCTGCTGCCCCCGGCCGCGCAGGCCGCCGCCACGGTCGCCGCGCAGGCCGTGTCGTCCGGTGCGGCGGCCGTCGGCGTCCCCGGGGCGCAGCTGCGCGAGGTGGCGGTGGGCGACGTCGTCCCCAACCCCCGCCAGCCCCGGCAGGTGTTCGACGACGAGGCGCTCGAGGAGCTCACCCACTCGGTGCGCGAGTTCGGGCTGCTGCAGCCGGTCGTCGTCCGCGAGGGCGCGGAGGGCCGCTACGAGCTCATCATGGGCGAGCGGCGGCTGCGGGCCGCCCGGGCCGCGGGGCTGGAGACCGTGCCGGCGATCGTCCGCGAGACCGAGGACGACGCCCTGCTGCGCGACGCCCTGCTGGAGAACATCCACCGGGTCCAGCTCAACCCGCTGGAGGAGGCCGCGGCCTACCAGCAGCTGCTCGAGGAGTTCGGCGCCACCCACGAGGAGCTGGCGCAGCGGATCGGCCGCAGCCGCTCGCAGGTCACCAACACGATCCGGCTGCTCAAGCTGCCGGTGAAGGTGCAGACGCGGGTCGCCGCCGGGGTCATCTCCGCCGGTCACGCGCGAGCGCTGCTGGGGCTCGACGACGCCGAGGCCCAGGATGCGCTGGCCACCCGGATCGTCGCCGAGGGGCTGTCGGTCCGGGCCACCGAGGAGGCGGTCGCGCTCGCCGCGGCCGAGCAGCCGGCCTCCCGCCGCCGCGCCCGCCGGATCAGCGCGCCGGGGGTCGAGGACCTCGCCGGCCGGCTCTCCGACGTCTTCGAGACGAAGGTCAAGATCCAGATCGGCCGGGCCAAGGGCCGCATCGTGGTCGAGTTCGGCTCCGTCGACGACCTGCAGCGCATCATCGGCCAGATGGCCCCCGACGTGGCCGGACGCCGCGAGGAGTCCTGACCCGCCGTAGTCGGCAGAACACGACAGAGGCCCGGTTTCCGTCACAGCGGAAACCGGGCCTCCGGCGTCGTTCAGCGGGGAGTGCCCGCCCGGCGGGTGAGCAGCTCGGAGAGGACCTCGCCGAGGTCGTGCCCGGCGGCCTCGACGGCCATCGGGAACATCGACGTCTCGGTCAGCCCCGGGGAGACGTTCACCTCCAGGAAGTGCACCTCGCCGTCCGGGGCGACGATCGCGTCGGTGCGGGAGAGGTCGGCCAGGCCCAGCGCCTCGTGCACCCGCACCGCGAGGTCGGCCGCACGGGCGGCGACGTCGTCGGCCAGCCGGGCCGGCGCGTGGTACTCGGTGAGCCCGGGGGTGTAGCGGGCGGTGTAGTCGAAGACGCCGGACTCCGGCGCGATCTCCACCGCCGGCAGCGCCCGGGGGCCCTCGCCGAGGTCGACCACCGACAGCGCCACCTCGACGCCGTCGACGAACCGCTCCACGAGCACCGTGTCGCCGTAGGCGAAGCAGCTGACCATCGCGGCGGGCAGGTCCTCGACCCGGGTGACCTTCTGCGCGCCCAGCGCGGAGCCACCGGAGGCCGGCTTGACCATCAGCGGCAGCCCGAGGCGGGCCACGATGAGGTCGAGCACCGCGCCGGCGCCCAGCTCGCGGAAGGTGCTGTGCGGCAGCGCCACCCAGTCCGGCGTCGGCAGGCCGGCGCCGCGCACGACCGACTTGGCGGCCGGCTTGTCCCAGGCCAGCCGGCAGGCCGCGGCCGGGGAGCCGACGTAGGGGACGCCGGCCAGGTCGAGGACCGCGCGCAGGGCGCCGTCCTCCCCGGTGGCGCCGTGCAGGGCGATGAAGACGGCGTCGGCGGGGGCGGCGGCCAGGCCCGGCAGCAGCTCGGCGTCGGCGTCGCGCAGCTCGGCCTCCACCCCGACGCGGGCCAGCTCCTCGACCACCTGGGTGCCCGAGGACAGGCTGACCTCGCGCTCGAAGGTCAGGCCACCGGCCAGGACGACGGCGCGCAGGGGGGTCTCCTCGGAGGTCGCGGTCGGGACGGCGGGAGCGGCGGGCTCGGTCACGGGTGCGTGTCCTCGATCCGGTCGCTGCTGGCGGGCCCGACGATGGTGCCGGGAGCGGTCCCGGGTCGGCCGACGGCGCGGAAGGTCCCGGTGTCGACGGCGTCGAAGGTGGAGTGCAGGTCCAGCTCGGCCTCGATGACCCGGGCCAGCCGGCGCACGCCCTCGCGGATCTGGTCGGGCTCGGGGTAGCAGTAGGACAACCGCATGAACTCGCGGCCCGAGCCGTCGGCGTAGAAGCCGATGCCGGGGACGTAGGCGACGTGCGCGCCCACCGCCCGGGGCTGCATGAGCTTGCTGTCCAGGCCGTGCGGCAGCTTCAGCCACACGTAGAAGCCGCCGTCGGGGCGGGTCCAGGTGGTGCCCGGGGGCATGAGCGCGTCCAGCGACTCCAGCGTGGCGTCGCGGCGCTCGCGGTAGAGCTCGGTGAACAGCTTGATCTGCTCGCGCCAGGGCTGGGTGTCGAGGTAGCGGGCGACGGCGTACTGCGTCAGCGACGGCGGGCAGAGCACCTGCGCCTCGGTGGCCAGCACCAGCTTCTCGCGAACGGCGAGCGGCGCGAGGACCCAGCCGACCCGCAGGCCCGGGGAGAAGGTCTTGGAGAACGAGCCGAGGTAGACGACCCGCTGGGCGTTGCGGGCGCGCAGCGCGCGGTGCGGCTCGTGGTCGAAGCCGAGCAGGCCGTAGGGGTTGTCCTCGATGACCAGCAGGTCGTAGCGGTCGGCGATGTCGACGATCGCCTGGCGCCGCGGCTCGGACAGCGTGACGCCGGCCGGGTTGTGGTAGTTGGGCACCGTGTAGAGGAACTTCACCCGGTCGCCGTTGGCGCGGCACTCCAGCAGCGCCTGCTCCAGCGCCTCGGGGATCAGCCCGTCGTCGTCCATGGGCACGTGCCGCACCCGGGCCTCGGCGGCCTGGAAGACGCCGAGCGCGCCGACGTAGGACGGACCCTCGGCGAGGACGACGTCGCCGGGGTCGACGAACACGCGGGTGACCAGGTCCAGACCCTGCTGGGAGCCGACGGTGACCACGACGTCGCTGGGCGAGGCGTCGGTGATGCCCTCGAGCGCCATGACGTCGCAGATCCGCTCCCGCAGCCGGGGGTCGCCCTGGCCGGAGCCGTACTGCAGGGTCTGCGCGCCCATGCCGCTGACCAGCTCGCCGATCATCGAGCCGACGGCGTCGAGCGGGAGTGCGGTGACCGCGGGCATGCCGCCGGCCAGCGACACCACCTCGGGCCGGCTGACGACGGAGAAGAGGGCACGGATCTCCGAGCTCTTCATGCCGTGCGTGCGGGCTGCGTACCGGTCGGCCAGCGGGTCCAGCCGCGGGTGGCGGGGGATCACGTGCCCGTGCTGCTGCGGCGGGGTGCGGTGCGGCTGGCCGTGCGACGGCGGGGTGGAGGCCACGGACCGAGTGTAGGGAGGCGCCTGCCGGGGGCCGGTCGACACGGCCGGTGAGACGGACCCGTCCGCCCCTCGCCGTCCCACCCACCCCACGGGCACCGCCGTCGGGGCCGGCTGCCGTCCTCCCTTCCCGCAGCGCGTCCTCCCGCACGTCCCACCGTCGGGTAGGACGCGCCACGATCAGGTCACCTGATCGTGGCGGACCCCGCTACGCCCGCTGGGGCAGCACGAACGTGCCGGTCGGCGGGTCGGCGTCGGCGGGCAGGACGAGCCGCTGGACGGCGGCCAGGACGGCGGAGGCCACCGTGCCGCGCAGCCGGGCGTCGAGCAGCAGCAGCCGGTCGACGGGGTGGGACAGGTAGCCGCAGTCGAGCCGGACGGCGGGCATGCGGGTCCAGCGCAGCAGGTCCCAGGTCTTGGGGTGCCCGCCGAGGTCGAGCATGCCGGTGCGGGCCACGACCTCGCGGCGGGCGAGGTCGGCGAACCGCTCCCCCACCGTCGACGACGTCCCCGAGCCGGTGCCGTAGTAGTAGCTGGCCACCCCGCGGGCGTGCTCGGAGCCGTGCGCGTCCATGTGCAGCGAGATGAACAGATCGGCGCGGGCGTCGTTGGCGAACGCGGTCCGCTGCTCGGGCGTGGGGTCCTGGTCGCGGCCGCGGGTCAGGTAGACCGTGGCGCCGGCGGCGGCCAGCCGGCCCTCGATCCGGCGGGCCAGGTCGAGGACCAGGTCGGCCTCGGTGGTCTCCCCGGCGGTGAAGCCGGGGTCGGTGCCGCCGTGGCCGGGGTCGACGACGATCCGCCGGCCGATCAGGTGCGGGCCGCTGTCGACCAGGCTCGCGCTCTGCCGCAGCAGCTGGGGGCGCCCGCCGGTGACCTTGCGGCCGAGCTGGCGCAGCGCCCGCAGGGTCGCCGGGCCGCAGGTGCCGTCGGCGGACAGGCCGTAGTCGCGCTGGAACGCCCGCAGCCCCTCCTCGGTCTCGCGGCCGAAGATGCCGTCGGCGGGGCCGGCGTCGTAGCCGAGCTCGAGGAGGCGCTCCTGCAGGCCCGTGACGTCGTCGCCGCGCACCGGCCGCTCGGGGTCGTGGTGCAGCAGCCGGTCGCCCAGCGACCAGCGCGCCTCCGACAGCGCGCGGTAGGTCTCCTCGCCCACCCGGCCGTCGACCGACAGCCCGCGGACCTGCTGGAAGTGGCGCACGGCGAGCTCGGTGGCCCGGTCGTAGACCTCGGGGCCGGCCGACGGGCCGGCACCGCCGGGCTCCAGCAGGCCGAGGCTGCGCAGGGCGGACTGGACGTCGGACACCGCAGGCCCGCTGCTGCCCGGACCCAGCGGCTGCATGCTGCTCTCGCTACCCATCGTGCGCACGATTGTCCCGTGCGCGACACCGTCCGGCCCGGCGGGGTCCCCGCGCGCGTGCCGTGCGACGACGAGGGCCCGCTCCTCCGGGTGGAGGAACGGGCCCGGCGACGCACTGGAACGGCCCCTCCGCGGGGGCCGGTGTCAGCGGATGTAGTCGGCGAGGTCGGAGAGGATCGCGCCCTTGGGCTTGGCGCCGATGATGCTCTTGACCGGCTTGCCGCCCTGGAAGACGGTCATCGTCGGGATCGACATGACCTGGTAGTCGCGGGCGATCTGCGGGTTCTCGTCGATGTTGAGCTTGGCGATCGTGAGCTTCTCGCCGTGCTCCTTGGCGATCTCCTCCAGCACGGGGGCGACCATCTTGCACGGTCCGCACCACTCCGCCCAGAAGTCGACGAGGACGGGCTTGTCGCTGCCCAGCACCTCGTTGGCGAAGGTCGCGTCGGTGACCGTCACGGTGTTGCCTGCCATGGTCGTTCTCCCTCTCGGTCTGTCGAGGTCTGGGGTGGGCCTCCGGGGTGGAGAACCCCGGAGTGCCGTGGGGTATGCCCGGTTCAGCGCTCGTCGAAGGTCTCGGCCAGCCAGCGCTCGGCGTCGATGGCCGCCGAGGCGCCGGTGCCGGCCGAGGTGATCGCCTGGCGGTACACGTGGTCGACCACGTCACCGCAGGCGAAGACGCCGTCGATGTTGGTGCGGGTGGTGGGGTGCTCGACCTGGATGTAGCCCTCGTCGTCGAGCTTGAGCTGGCCGACGAACAGCTCGCTGCGCGGGTCGTGGCCGATGGCCACGAACACGCCGGACACCGGGACCTCCTCGGTGGTGCCGGTGGCCACGTCGGTGAGCTGCACGCCGGAGACGGTCTGCTCGCCCAGGACGTCGGTGACCTGCTTGCCGAGCTGCCACTGGATCTTGTCGTTGTCCTGCGCGCGCTTCTGCATGATCTTCGAGGCGCGCAGCTCCTGGCGGCGGTGGACGACGGTCACCGACTTGGCGAAGCGGGTGAGGAAGGTGGCCTCCTCCATCGCCGAGTCACCGCCGCCGACGACGACGATGTCCTGGTCGCGGAAGAAGAAGCCGTCACAGGTGGCACAGGCGGACACGCCGCGGCCGAGGAGGCGCTGCTCGTTGTCCAGGCCCAGGTACCGGTACTTCGACCCGGTGGCCACGATGACCGCGTGCGCCCGGTGCACCTCGTCGCCGACCTTCACGATCTTCGGGGTGGCGGTGAGGTCGACCTCGGTGACGTCGCGGGCCACGAGCTCGGCGCCGAAGCGCTCGGCCTGGGTGCGCATGTCGTCCATCAGCTGCGGGCCCTGGACGCCCTCGGGGAAGCCCGGGAAGTTCTCGACCTCGGTGGTCGTCATCAGGGCGCCGCCGAACTGGGAGCCCTCGAAGACCAGCGGGTGCAGGTTCGCGCGCGCGGCGTAGACCGCCGCGGTGTAACCGGCCGGGCCGGAGCCGATGATGATCAGGTCACGGACCCCGTCGTGCTCCGCCGGCGGGATCACCGGCGTGGTGATCTCGGTGGTGGTGGCGGGGCCGGGGGTCGGCTGGGGATCGGTCACGCGCGGCACAACGCCCGATCCTAGGGGCGCATTCCCGGATCGGGGCTGGTGAGGCGCCCGACACGTCAGCCCGCGGGGGTGACGGCGACCTCCGCGATCGACCCGGCGAAGCCGTCCTCGGCGGGCACCAGACCGGTCACCCACACCAGCACGAACTGCGTGGTGACCGGCTCCTCGAGGGCGAACTCGGCGGTGCCGTCGACGGTGCCGCCGGCCGCGACGGGGAAGGCGTCGAGGTCGCCGTCGGCGGACTCGCCGGTGCGGACCTCCACGGTGATGCCGGGGGTGGTCGTGGTCACGGTGACCCCGCCGACCGGCTGCGCCGAGCCGAGGTCGAGGACCAGCCCGACGCCGGGCTTGAGGTTGCCGAAGGCCGGCGAGCCCCGGTAGCTCAGCGTCGACCACGCGGTGGCCGGGTCCCCGTCGGTGGCCAGCGGCACGTCGCCGTCGTTCTCGGGCTCGCCGTCGCCGAAGGGGTCGAAGACCCGGCCGGAGGTGACGGCCAGCGGGGCGCCGGGGTCGGCCGCGGGCGCGGCGCTCTCCTCGGCGGGCGCGCTGCTGGACGCCGACGGCCGGGGCGCGGGCGCCCGGTCGACCGAGTCGGCCACCGAGAGCAGGTTGGTGCCCACCCACCAGGCCAGCAGCACCACGACGGCCAGCGCGACCAGCGGCAGGACGACCACCAGCAGCCGGCGGGAGCGGGCCGGGCGGTCGTCGGCGTCGTCGTCGGCCGTGCCGGTGAACACCGCGTCGTCACCCGCGCCGAGCACCCCGCCGTCCTCGGCCGGCGCCGGGGCGGGGCGGCCGGGGGGCACGGGCGGGAGGACGGCGGGGTCGAGGCGGTGCGGCCGCTCCTCGGCGCCGGGCGCGGGCGCGGGGGCGGGCGACGGCGGGACGAGCGTGCGGTCCTCGGCGGGGGTCTCCCCCTCGGTGTCGCGGTGCTCGCGCAGCCGGCGCAGCCAGCCGCTGTCGCTCTCGTCGCGGTCGCGGACGGGCACCGAGGCGTGCCCGCCGCGGGGCCGCTCGGCGAGCAGGGCGGCCATCGCCGCGGCGCTGGCCAGCCGGGCGCCCGGCTCGGTGGACCGCGCGCGGCGCACCAGGGCGGCCAGGTCCGGCTGGGGGATGACCGGGGGCGGCGAGGGCAGGCCGTCGGGCCCGGTGACACCGGTGCGGCGGCCGGTCAGGCAGTACTCGAGCAGGGCGCCGAGCGCGGCGATGTCCTCCTGGACGCTGCCGGTGGCGGCCGGCACGGCGCGCAGCCCGACCAGCCCGTTGGGGCGCAGCACGACCGTCTCCGGGCCCAGCCCGCCGACGGCGAGCCCGACCCGGTGCGCCTCGGCGACGCCCTCGGCCAGCCGGCGCAGCACGGTGCGCGCCTGCCGCTCGTCCATCGGCCCGTCGGCGAGCCGCTCGGCGAGGGTCTCCCCCTCGATCCACTCGTTGACGACGTAGGCGACGCCGCCCTCGCCCCCGGTGCCCTCGGAGGCGTCGTAGACCATCGCCAGGGCAGGCGTGGCCAGGCCGCCGGCGGTCAGCGCCCGGGCGATCCAGGCCCGCGCGGGCGGCCCGCCGGGGACGTGCACGCGGATGGCGACGTCGCGGTTGAGGACGCGGTCGCGGGCCCGCCAGCAGTGGATGACACCGGTCTCGGTGGACTCCTCGACGCCGACCTGGTCCAGCGGCCGGTAGCGGTCGGGGAGTCCGGTGATCGTGGCGGTCACGGACGCTTCCGTCCCCCTGTCCCTCTCCGGCCGGTGGCGCGCTGCCCCGGGGCCGGTGTCCCCGGGTGCCGGCCGGTCGGTGCTCATCCGCGCCCCAGCCGCCCGCGGACGGCGGCGAGGGGACCCCGGAGCTCCGGGACACGGGCGAGCACGAACCCGGCCAGGGCCGTGACACCGACGACCACGGTACCGATCACGAGGGTGGCGAGCGAGCCTCCCGTCGACGACCCGAACGCGTCCTCGGTCACCCCGGCCACGAGCCAGCCGAGCAGCCCGGCCACGACGGCGGCCAGGATCATCCGCAGCAGCGGCCCGAGGGTCTCGCGGGTGCGCAGGCCCCCGAGGGTGCGCTGCAGCGCGACGTGCCCGAACACCCAGCCGGCGACGTAGGTGACGCTGGTGACCAGCATCAGCCCGGCGACGACGTGCTCGGGCCCGACCACCACGGGCACGAGCAGCAGCAGCGGCACCCGGACCGCGACCATGCCCACCTGGATGAGGGTCGGCGTGCGGGCGTCCTTCATGGCGTAGAAGACCCGCAGCTGCAGGAGCGTGACCGCCATGGGCAGCAGGCCGAAGGCGCCGACGGCCAGCGCCGCGCCGATGCCCTGCGCCTCGGCCACCGAGGTGTTGCCGCGGGCGAACGCGACCGTGGCCAGCTCCGGGCCCAGCACGGTCAGCGCCGCCGACACCGGCAGCAGCCCCAGCGCCGACAGCCGGGTGCCCAGGGAGAGGTCCTGCACGACGCCGGGGACGTCGGAGCGGGCGGCGGCGCGGCTCATCCGCGGCACCAGGGCGGTCAGCAGCGCGACGCCGATGATCCCGTAGGGCATCTGGAACAGCAGGCTGGCGATGGCCAGCGCGCTGGACCCCAGGCCGCCCTCCCGGGTGGCGGCGTTGGCGATGCGGGTGGCCACCACCACGCCGACCTGGCTGACGGCGACGTAGCCGAGCACCCACAGGCCCAGGTTCCCGACCTCCCGCAGGCCGATCCCGCGCAGGTTCCACCGGGGCCGCAGCGGCACGCCGGCGCGGCGCAGCAGCGGGACGAGCACCAGCGCCTGCACCGCGATCCCGAGCAGCGTGCCGCCGCCGAGCAGCCAGACCTGGCCGGGGGTGATGGTCTGCGGCGTGAGCTCCCCGGGGCCGGCGGCCATGACGAACAGCACGCCGGTGGCGATGACGACGACGTTGTTGAGCACCGGCGCCCACGCCGGGGGCCCGAAGACGCCGCGGCTGTTGAGGATGGCCTGGGCCAGCGCGCCGATGCCGTAGAAGACGATCTCGAGGAGCAGGATCCGCGCCAGCCAGTTGGCCAGCCGCACCTGCTCGGGGTCGCCCTGGATGCCGTAGAGCGCCGTCAGCACCGGAGCGACGGCGACGGCGAGGGCGGTGACCACGACCAGCCCGGCGATGGCGACCGTGGACAGCCGCTGGGCGTAGGAGACGCCGCCGTCGCGGTCGCGCTCCTGGGCGTGCACTAGCAGCGGGACGATGACCGAGGTCAGCACGCCGCCGAGCAGCAGCTCGTAGACGATGTTGGGCAGGGTGTTGGCGGTGTTGTAGGCGTCGTTGACCAGGCCGACGCCCAGCGCCGCGGCCAGCACGACGGTGCGCAGCAGCCCGGTCACGCGGGAGACCAGCGTGGCCACCGCCATCGTGCCGGCGGCGCGCAGGATGCCCCGGCTGGCGCCGGGGGTGCCCTCGCGCTCGCGGGCCTCCTCCTCGGTCTCCCCCTCCGGCGGCCGCGGCACCGGCGGCAGCACCAGCATCGGGAGGACCTGGGTCTCCTCGGCCGGCAGGAAGCGGTGCCGCACCGGCGGCGGCACCGGCGGCAGCGGCCGGGCGGCGCGCCGCACCTCCCCGTTCAGGGGCGCGCCGGACTGCGGCGGCCCGGCGACGGGCCGGTCGGCCGCGGTGCGTTCCGGCGCGGCGCCGGGGCGCGGGCGGACCGGCGGCGGGACGGGCGGCACCGGCCGACGGGCCGGCGGGGACGGCAGCCGCGACTCCGGCGGCGGCGCGACCGGGTACGGCGGCGGGGGCAGCGGGGGCCGGGCGGAGCGCTCCCGGGCCGCGGAGGCCGGCGGCACCGGCGGCAGCGGCCGCTGCGCGGGAGCCTCCTCCTCGCTGCGCGGGTGGCCGGTCACACCGGGCTCCGGCTGGGCGGGTACGCCGTCCCGGCGGCGTCGGCGGCGTCGTGCTCGCCCCGGCTGCGGCGGCGCAGGAAGAGCACCCCGCGGCGGAGGAACAGCAGGCCGAGCAGCGCGGCCGCGCCGATGGTGATCGACAGCGAGATCGTCCCGTAGGCGGTGCTGCGCACCAGGATCTCCACGTCGTCGCCCAGCGGCCGGCCGCCCGGGGTGGTGAGGGTCGCGGTGACGGCGAACCGGCCGGACTGGGTCACCTGGGTGGGCACCTCCAGCAGCGCCCGCTCCCCGGGCGCCACCTCCTGCGGGCGGACCTCGCCGAAGGTCAGGCCCACGTTGCCGCGGGTGCGCACGACGGGGAGCACGCGCACCGCGAAGGGCAGGTCGTTCTGCACGGTGAGGGCCAGCGGGGCGTCCGTGGAGGCCAGGCTGTAGGTGCCGTCGGCCGGCGCGATCAGGGTGACCTCCTGGCGCAGGTCGTCGATCGTGGCGCGCAGGTCGGCCGCGGCGGCCCGGAAGGCGGCCGGCTCGTCGCGCCAGGACGCCGAGGCGGTGCGGGACAGGGCGGCGTCGTGGGGGGCGAGCTCGGTGGCCGGGTCCCCGGCGACGGCGCCGGCGAGGTCGTCGCGCAGCCGGGCCGCGGCGACGACGTCGACCAGGCCCTCGGGGTCGAGCACCGCGGCGTCGGCCGGCTCCAGCGGCGTGCCGGCGTCGACGGCCGGGCCGGCGGCCAGGTCGGCCAGCGAGACGGGGCGCAGACCCGGCAGCGCGGTGTCGGCGACCATCGCCGCGGCGGTCTCGGGGTCGGGGTCGACGTCGCGCGGCGGCGCGACGAGCACCGTCTGCCCGGCCGGGTCGGCCACCGGCTGGGAGGAGAGCAGCACCAGCTCGGCGAGGTACCGCTGCTCGGCCACCCGGGGCCCGCCGGCGGTGCTGCGCGTGGCGCCGGCCAGGGCGGACAGGCCACTGTCGGCCACCAGCGCCTCCACCGGCCCGTCGGCGCCGGGCACGGTGGTGCGGGCGGCGGCACCGCCGCCGGTGACGCCGAGGACGGCCTCGCCGGCCGACAGCGCGCTGGAGGCGACGACGACCCGCTCGACGCCGCCCTCCCGCAGCGTCCCGAGGGTCTCCGGGCGCAGCGAGCCGCCGACCGCCCAGGACAGGTCGGTGCGCGGGGCGACGCCGAGGACGTCCTCCAGCAGCGCCGCGCCGGCCGGGCCCGGGGACGCGGCGGAGACCGTGCCCTCGTCGGTGCCGTCGTCGGTGCCGTCGGGGGTGTCACCCGCGGTCCCGGCGGGGGCGGCCGCGGCGGGGAGGCTGCGGGTGAGCGCGGCCGGCAGGCCGGCCGCCTGCAGCGCATCAGCGTCGACGTCGCCGTAGGACAGCGCGACGACGGGGTGGTCGGCGGCCACCGCGCGCAGCCGCTCCAGCCAGGCCGCCGCGGCCTCGGTGCCGGTGCCGGCGTCCTCCTCGCCCGCGACGTCGTAGGACCCCTCGGCCATGACCGACAGCTCCTCGACGAGCGCGGGGTCGACGGCCACGGTGACCGGGGCGACGGGCACGGCGTCGAGCGCACCCGGGGCGAGGACGGTCGGCAGCCGCTCGAGCACCTGCAGCGCCCGGTCGAGGCGGCCGCCGTCGGAGACCAGGGCGGTGAGGTCGTCGTCGACGAAGTCGCCGGAGGCGTCGCGGTGGGTGCGCTCGACCAGCGGCCACAGCCAGGCCACCGCCGTGGCGGCGGGCGGCGCGGCGCTCTGCTGGATCACCGAGGTGGTCACCTCGCCCACCCGACGCTGGGTGCGGTCCTCGCCGGTGGCGTTGACGTTGAGCAGCACCGGGTAGACGCCGTCGCGGTCGACGGTCAGGTCGGCGGTGGGCACCGTGTAGCTGAAGTCCAGCGAGGCGCCGGGGCCGAGCTCGCCGGGCACCGGCACGAAGGGCGTGGAGGCGGCCGACAGCGCGTCGGGGTCGGCGTCGGTGGCGAGCAGCCCGGCCCGGGTGGTGACGACGTCGCCGCGCTGCAGGCGGACGCCGAGGTCGGTGAGCGTCTCCGCGCCGCCGTTGGTGAGCGTCCCGGCCAGCGTCACCGTGCCGCCGGGCGCGACCGTGCGCGGGTCGAGGCGGGTCAGCTCCACCGTCACCGGGCGCTCCGGGTCGACCGCCGGGGGCGGGGCCGGGGCGGGGGTGGCCGGCGCCGCGGGGAGCGGCAGCGGCGGCGCGGCGGAGGCGGCCGGCGCGGCCGTTCCGGGGCCGGTGAGCAGCGGGACGGCCAGCAGGGCCGTGGTCAGCACCCGGCGGACGGAGGCGCCGGGGCGCGTCCGGGCCCTCCCGCGCCGGCCGGCCCCGGGTGCGGGGGTGCTGTGCCTGGGACGGACCTCGCGCGCGCGGTCACGCACTGTCGGCGAGCAGCGCCGGCGCGCGCTCGACCAGCGCACGCTCGTCGGCGTAGGCGAGCCGGCCGCTCAGCTCGTCGAGGGGCACCCAGGCGACCTCGGTCACCTCGACGTCGGCGTCGGACAGGGCACCTCCGATGGCGCGCAGCAGGAAGTGGTGCACCGTCTTGTGGACGCGCCGGCCCTCGGCGACGAACCAGAAGTCGATGATCCCGAGCGGGGCGAGGACCTCGCCGATGATCCCGGTCTCCTCGGCGACCTCCCGCACGGCGGTGTCCTCCGGGGTCTCCCCCTCCTCGATGTGGCCCTTGGGCAGCGACCACAGCAGCCGGCCGCGGCGGTCGGTGCGACCGATGAGCGCGGCACGGGGACCGGAGATGCCGTCGTCGGCGACCACCAGTCCCCCGGCGGAGGTCTCGTCGACCCGGCGCAGTCGGCGGCCGGGGCGGCCTCGTCCACCGGTCCCTCCCATGCCAGGAGGGTAGCGCGAGAGACCGCACTACCCTGGCTCGTCGTGTCCGGTGTGCCCCCGGCGGTCCAGCAGACCGTGCGCGACCTCGTCGACGTCTCCCCCGTCCTGGGAGAGCTGGGCGAGCGGTTCGCCGCGGCGGGCTTCGAGGCCCACCTCGTGGGCGGATCGGTGCGCGACGCGCTGCTCGCCGCGGGGAGCGGGTCGGCGCTGCCGCCCGGTGACCTCGACGTCACCACCGACGCCCGCCCCGAGCAGGTGCTGCGGCTGCTGCGCGGCTGGGCGGGTTCCACGTGGAACCAGGGCATCGCCTTCGGCACGGTGGGCGCCGAGATCCGCGGCACCCGGGTGGAGATCACCACCTTCCGCGCCGACCGCTACGACCGGATCTCCCGCGACCCGGAGGTGGCCTGGGGGACGTCGCTGGTCGACGACCTCGCCCGCCGGGACTTCACGGTCAACGCCATGGCCGTCTCGCTCGGTCCCGACCGCACGGTGACCGACCCCTTCGGCGGCCTCGGCGACCTGCTGGCCCGCCGGCTGCGCACGCCCGGGGCGGCGTCGGACTCCTTCGCCGACGACCCGCTGCGGATGCTGCGCGCGGTGCGCTTCGTCGCCCAGCTCGGCCTCACCCCCGTCGACGAGGTGCTCGAGGCGCTCACCGCGATGTCCGGGGAGCTGGCCCGGATCACCCCGGAGCGGGTGCAGGCCGAGCTGAGCAGGACGCTGCTGCAGGACGCCCCCCGCGCGGCGCTGGAGCTGTTCGTCTCCACCGGCCTGGCCGACGTCGTCCTGCCGGAGCTGTCCGCGCTGCGGATGGAGATCGACGAGCACCACCAGCACAAGGACGTCTACAGCCACTCGCTGACCGTCCTGGACCGGGCGATCGCGCTGGAGGAGGCCGACCCGGAGGCGCCGTCGCCGGACCTGGTGCTGCGGCTGGCGGCGCTGCTGCACGACGTCGGCAAGCCCGCGACCCGCCGGCACGAGCCCCGCGGCCGGGTCTCCTTCCACCACCACGAGGTGGTCGGCGCCAAGCTGGTGCGCAAGCGGCTGACCGCGCTGCGCTACCCGAAGGACGTCGTCGAGGCGGTGGCCCGGCTGACCTTCCTGCACCTGCGCTTCCACGGCTACGGCCGGGGTGAGTGGACCGACTCCGCGGTGCGCCGCTACGTCACCGACGCCGGTGACCTGCTGCCGCGGCTGCACAAGCTGGTCCGCTCCGACTGCACCACCCGCAACCGGCGCCGGGCCGCGGCGCTGTCGGCCACCTACGACTCCCTGGAGCGGCGGATCGCCGAGCTGTCGGAGGCCGAGGACCTCGCTCGCGTCCGGCCCGACCTCGACGGCAACGCGATCATGGAGATCCTCGGCCTCCCTCCGGGCCGCGAGGTCGGCGAGGCGTGGCGCTTCCTCAAGGACCTCCGCCTCGAGCGCGGGCCGCTGGACCCCGACGAGGCCGAGGCGGAGCTGCGCGCCTGGTGGGCCGCCCGCTCGTAGCGCCCTCACCCGCCCGGGTGACACCTCCCCCGCGCGGTCTCCCCCGCCCCGCCCCGCGCCGGTAGGACCGACGGCCGGACCGGGAGGACGGGGGCGCGGGTGCACGGTCGACCGCACGGCCGCGTGCTCGGCGCGACAGCGCGCCGGCGCACCGTCACGGTCGCCTGCCTGGTGCTGGCGCTGCTGTCGTGGCCGGTCCGCGAGCCCTCGGCCGCCTGGCCTCACGACGTCGCGGCGCCCGCTCCGACCGGGTCCGGCAGCTGGGCGTTCCTGCACCACCAGGACGACGGCGTCACCCCGGTCGCCTACGACCCCTGCCGCGTCGTCCACTACGTGCTGCGCCCCGGCGACGCCCCGCCGGGCGCCGAGGAGCTGCTGGCCGGCGCCGTCGGGGAGATCGCCGCGGCGACCGGCCTGCGGTTCGCCTACGACGGCCGCACCGACGAGCGGGTCACCCGCGACCGCCCGGCGCGCCAGCCCGCCCGCTACGGCGACCGCTGGGCGCCGGTGCTGGTCTCCTTCGAGCCGCCGGCGGACACCCCCGACGTGGGCGGCGGCATCGCCGCGCGCGGCGGCAGCGACGCCGCCTCCGCGGGCGGGCCGGCGGTCTACGTCACCGGGAGCGTGCTCGTCGACGCCGACTGGGCCGCCGCCGCGGTGACGTCGGCGCCGGGCCGTGCCGCGCTGCGCGCCGTCCTGGTGCACGAGCTCGGCCACGTCGTCGGCCTGGCCCACGTGGACGACGCCGGCGAGCTGATGCACGCGGTCAACGACGGCCAGGTCGACCTGGGTCCCGGCGACCGCGCGGGCCTCGCCCGGCTCGGCCGGGGTCCCTGCGAGCCGCGCCTGTAGGGGCGGCTCCCCCTCTCGGAGGTGGCCGCCCGCCGGAGGACTCCACCCGGCCGGTCGGTGCGCCGAGGGGATCTGCGACCGGACCGCGGAGAGGAGCGCGCAGCGTGCACGGGGGACCGCAGGACCGTCCCGTCGGGGTGCCCACCTCGCCCACCGGCCGGGTGCCGCAGTGGGTGCTCGACGAGCTGACCGGCGGGACGACCGATCCGCCCGGCTGGCGGGCCTGGGCGCCGTCGCGCCCGCCCCGTCGGCGCCGGCCGGCGATCCGGGGGCTGCTGTCCCTCGTCGTCGTCCTGGCGCTGGGACTGGGGGCCGGCGTGCTCCTCGACGGGTCGCCGTGGCCGGGGCCGGCGTCCGGCGGAGGCGGAGCCGGGGACCGCCCGACCCCGGGGCGGGAGGCCGCCGCGGGGCCGCTGGGGCAGCCGGGTGCGGCCCCCGCGACCGGCAGCCACGCCTTCACCGCGGTCCAGGACGACGGCGTCACACCGGTCACCTACGACCCGTGCCGGCCGCTGCACCACGTCCTCGCCCCGGCCGGGGCCCCCGAGGGCGCCGAGGCGCTCGTCGCGGAGGCCGTCGCCCGGGTCTCCGCCGCGAGCGGCCTGCGGTTCGTCGACGACGGGACGACCGACGAGACGTGGTCGGACCAGCGGCCGGCGTACCAGCCCGACCGGTACGGGGACCGCTGGGCGCCGGTCCTGGTCAGCTGGGCGGCGCCGGAGCAGGTCCCCGCGCTCGCCGGCACCGTCGCCGGGATCGGCGGCAGCCAGGCCGTGTCGGCGGGCGGGCCGCTGGTCTACGTCACCGGCGCGGTCACCGTCGACGCCGGGTGGGCCACCGACGTCCTCGGTTCCCCCGGCGGCCGCGACGCCGTCCTGGCGGTGCTCGTGCACGAGCTCGGGCACGTGCTCGGCCTCGACCACGTCGCCGACCCCGCCGAGCTGATGTCGGCGACGAACGAGGGCCAGGTCGACCTGGGTCCCGGCGACCGTGCCGGCCTCGCCCGGCTCGGCCGGGGTCCCTGCGAGCCGCGCCTCTAGACCCGGTCGGAGGCGTGCGTACGGGTGGTGGCGGCGTAGCCGACGGCGGTGAGGGCGTAGACCGCGGCGACGACGAGCAACCCGGTCACCGACCGCCCCGACTCGGGCAGCAGCAGCGCGCCGGCCACCAGGGCGGCCACGTAGGCGACGTTGACCAGGGTGTCGTAGACGGAGAACACCCGGCCGCGGAAGTCGTCGTCGACCGAGCGCTGCAGCGTGGCGTCGACGCAGATCTTCACGCCCTGCGCGACGACGCCGAGCACCAGGCCGGCGGCCACCCACCCGGGCGCCGTGAAGGTCAGGCCGAGCACGAGCTGCAGGACGCCGCCGCCGGCCAGCAGCGCGACCACCCATCCCCGGGTGCCCAGCCGCCGCACCGCCGGCGGGGTGGCCACGGCGGCGATCAGGGTGCCGGCCGACCCGGCCGCGAGCACCACGCCCAGCCCGGCCAGCCCGCCCGGGAGCGGGCCGGTCCACTCCGTCAGCGTGTTCCGGTACAGCAGCAGGGTCATCAGCGTGAGCAGGCCGTAGCAGACCCGGTGCGCCGTGATGGCCGCCAGCGCCGCGGCGGCCGGCGGGTGCTGGGCCACGTGCCGGGCACCGGCGACCATCCCGCGCAGCACCGCCCGCGCCGGCAGGCGGGCCGAGCGGACGCCCGAGTCGGGGCCGAGGTACTCGCGGCCGAACCCGGCGGCGACGGCGGCCGACGCCAGGTAGGGCACCGTCGCGGACAGCGCCACCGCGGCGTAGGCGGCGTCCCCGGCCGTGCCCAGCTGCAGCAGGCCCAGGGCGAGGACGCCGCCGGTCACCGTGGCCACCGCCCCCGACGTCGTCGACAGCGCGTTGGCCGGCACCAGCGAGGCCGCGTCGGTGGTGTGCGGCAGCGCCGCGGACAGCGCCGCCAGCAGGAACCGGGTGACCGCGAAGACCGCGAGCCCGGCGGCGTAGAACGGCACGCCCGCCTGGCCGGCGAGCACGAGCGCGGCGAGGACGGCGACCAGCCCGGCGCGCAGCACGTTGGCGCGCACGAGCACCTGGCGGCGGCTCCACCGGTCCAGCCACACCCCGGCGAACGGCCCGACCACCGAGTACGGCAGCAGCAGGACGGCGAAGGCGGCGGCCACGTCGACCGGGTCGGCGGCGCGCTGCGGGTTGAACAGCACGGTCCCGGCGAGGGCGGCCTGCAGCACGCCGTCGCCGGACTGGGCGAGCAGGCGGGCGGCCAGCAGCCGGCGGAAGTCCCCCCGGGCGAGCAGGTGCCGGACGCTGGTGTCGGCCTGCTGCACCCGATCACCGTACGGCGCGGCCTCGTCCACCCTCGGCCGCCGGACTGTTGCACACTGGATCCGATGTCCTCGGTGCCCGCGTCACCCGACCCCGACTCCGGCCGCCCCGCCCGGGCGGCCCGGGGGCGACGTCGTCCGGCGGTCCCCACGCTGTCCACCGGCACGCTCGACGACGTCGGCCCGGGGTCCCTGCTGGTCGCGATGCCCGCGCTGAGCGACCCCAACTTCGCCGGCACCGTCGTCTACGTGCTCGACCACAACGACAGCGGCACCCTCGGCGTCGTGCTCGGGCGGCCCAGCCAGGTCGAGATCCGCGACGTGCTGCCCGGCTGGTGCGACCTCGCCGTCGAGCCGGGGGTCTTCCACGTCGGCGGTCCCTGCGAGACCGACACCGCGCTGTGCCTGGCCACCTGCCCCGGCCAGGGCGAGGAGCCGGCCGGCCTGCGCCGGGTGGCCGGCGACGTCTACCTCGTCGACCTCGACGCCGACCCGGACGCGCTCGACACCGGGGTCGCGGGCCTGCGGGTGTTCGCCGGGTACGCGGGCTGGTCCCGAGGTCAGCTGGCCGCCGAGATCGCCGAGGGCGCGTGGGCCTGCGTGCCGGGCACGCCGGGCGACGTCCTCAGCGGGCTGTCCGGCCCGGAGCTGTGGCGCGCGGTGCTGGCCCGCCAGACCGGCCGGCTGGCCGTGCTGTCGACGGCGCCGGCCGACCCGTCCGCGAACTGACCCACCCGCCCGGGGGAGTCCGGCGCCGCCGGACACGCCACGGTGCTGCGCGCGACCGCGGGGTCTGGTAGGAAAGAGCCCGGAGGGGGCGGTCTGGGGAAGAGGCCGCCCCCTCCCCCCATGTCCAGGGACCGTCACAGCCCCAGGACGGCGGCCACCTCCGGGTGCGCGAGCGCGTCGAGGGTCTGCCCGTCCTCCGGCAGCGCGATCGTCCGCGGCCCGTGGTCGGCCAGGGTCACCGTCACCTGGGTCCCCTGGCCGGGCAGCTCCGCCTCGAACTGCACCAGCAGGTCGCTGCTGTCGTCGACGGCCACCGACCAGCCCGCCTCCGACGCGTAGACCGACGCCAGCCGGCTGTCGATCGACCGCTGCCCCTCCCAGGTCGCCGTCCCGCCGAGGAACGCCGCCGCGTCGTCGGGCTCCTCGGCGCCGAGGTTGAGCACCACCTGCACCAGGACGTCGGTCAGCGGCACCGCGTCGGGCCCCGTGGCGAGCGGCCGGCGCACGAACGGCACGTCGGGCAGGCCGGCGGCGGCCAGCGCCTCGGGCAGACCCGGCACGTCGCCGAACCAGACCTGCTCGCGGGTGAAGAACAGCGTGCGGACGTCGTCGGGCCGCCCGTCCCCGTAGGAGGTCACCACCCGGGCGCGGCCGGCGGCCCCGGCCAGGTCGACCTCGCCGGTGAGGGTGAGCAGGCCCTCCTCGCCGAAGGGTGCCGTGGCGACGACGTCGGCGCCGCCGCCCTCCTCGACACCGCGCGCGAGGAGCCCGGCCAGCACCTCGGCCTGCGCGGCGGTCACCGGGTCACCCGGCTGCCGGTCGGCCTCGTCGTCCGAGCAGCCGGCCAGCCCCACCCCGAGCAGGACCAGCGCGGACGCGAGGAGGCGGCGCGGCATGGCGGCCAGCGTAAGCAGCGCCGCGGCCCCGTGCGGTCCCCGACAGGCCCGGAACGCACCGGGGCCCGCCCTCCGGGTCGGAGGACGGGCCCCGGTGCGGTCGGTGCGGCGCGATCAGCGCTCGACGTCGCCCCGGATGAAGGCCTCGACGGCGTCGCGGGCCTCGCTGTCGTCGTACTGCACCGGCGGGCTCTTCATGAAGTACGACGACGCCGACAGGATCGGGCCGCCGATGCCGCGGTCCTTGGCGATCTTCGCGGCGCGGACGGCGTCGATGATGATGCCGGCCGAGTTCGGGGAGTCCCAGACCTCGAGCTTGTACTCCAGGTTCAGCGGGACGTCGCCGAAGGCGCGACCCTCGAGCCGCACGTAGGCCCACTTGCGGTCCGACAGCCACGGCACGTGGTCCGACGGGCCGATGTGCACGTTGTCGGTGCCCATGTCGCGGTCGACCTGGCTGGTCACGGCCTGGGTCTTGGAGATCTTCTTGGACTCCAGGCGCTCGCGCTCGAGCATGTTCTTGAAGTCCATGTTGCCGCCGACGTTGAGCTGCATCGTGCGGTCGAGCTGCACGCCGCGGTCCTCGAACAGCTTGGCCAGCACCCGGTGGGTGATGGTGGCGCCGACCTGGCTCTTGATGTCGTCGCCGACGATCGGGACGCCGGCGGCGGTGAACCGGTCCGCCCACTCCTTCGTCCCGGCGATGAACACCGGCAGGGCGTTGACGAACGCGACGCCGGCGTCGAGCGCGGCCTGCGCGTAGAACTCGGCGGCCTGCTGCGAGCCGACCGGCAGGTAGCAGACGAGCACGTCGGCGCCGGACTCGCGCAGGGCGGCGACGACGTCGACCGGCTGCTCGTCGGACTCCTCGATCGTGGCCCGGTAGTACTTGCCCAGGCCGTCGAGGGTGGTGCCGCGCTGCACCGTCACGCCCAGCGGGGGCACGTCACAGATCTTGATCGTGTTGTTCTCGCTGGCGACGATCGCCTCGGAGAGGTCGCGGCCGACCTTCTTGGCGTCGACGTCGAAGGCGGCGACGAACTGCACGTCGGAGACGTGGTAGTCACCGAAGCGGACGTGCATGAGGCCCGGCACCGAGGTGGTCTCGTCGGCGTCCCGGTAGTAGTGCACGCCCTGCACCAGCGAGGCGGCGCAGTTGCCGACGCCCACGATGGCGACCTTGACAGCTCCCATGGTGTTCCCTTCTCCCTGGACCGGGTGGTCCGTGTCGCGGGACCGTTCCGGTCCTGGCGGTGGCTGCGGTGGCGGCGCAGCCGGTGGTGCCTGCAGTCGTGCCGTGGTCAGTCGTGCCGTGGTCGGTCCTCCCCGGTCCGGCTCGCCGGGTCCGGGTCCGGCTCGGGCCGGCGGCGCTCGCTGTCGATGAGCTCCGACAGCCAGCGCACCTCGCGGTCGACCGAGTCCAGGCCGTGGCGCTGCAGCTCCAGCGTGTAGCGGTCGAGCCGTTCCCGGGTCCGCGCCAGTGAGGACCGCAGGCCGTCCCGCTGCCGTTCGACCGTGCGGCGGCGCCCCTCGAGGATGCGCAGCCGCACGTCGGCGGCGGTGTGCCGGAAGAAGGCGAGGTGGACGCCGAACAGCCGGTCGTCGTCGTACGCCTCGGGGCCGGCCTGGCTGACCAGCTCCGCGAAGCGCTCCTTGCCCTCCGCGGTGATCGTGTAGACCACCTTCCCGCGCCGGCCGGTCAACGGCGGTGCGTCGGCCGGCAGCGGCGCCCGCCGGTCGGGCTCGTCGGTGGTGACGAGCCCGGCGGCGTGCAACCGCTTGAGCGCGGGGTACAGCGACCCGTAGGAGATGCTGCGCAGCCCGCCGAGGACCTCCGCGAGCCGCTTGCGCAGCTCGTAGCCGTGCATCGGGGACTGCTGCAGCAACCCGAGGATGGCGAACTCGAGCACCTCGCCCCCCATCGGTCCCTGCCGGTCGATGTATCGGGACGATACATCGGGAGGGGAACGGGAGGGCAACCGGAGGGAGGTCGCCCGATCGGGGACGGGCCGCCCGGAGGGCCGCGGGACGCCGCCGGAGAGGACCTGCCGACTGGTGCACCTGCGTACATTGGCGCCGTGCCCGGACGTCGCTCCGTCGTGGACTACTCGCTGCACCGGCGAGCGGTGCTGCGCGACGTCCAGGCCGGGCGCACCGGGCTCTCGGAGGTCTGCGACGCCAGTCCGTACCTGACCCGTGCGGCGCGGTACCACGGGGAGCAGACCGACCTCCCCTGCCCGGTCTGCCGCCGCGAGCGCCTCTCCCTGGTCAACTACGTCTACGGTGAAGGGCTGGGCCACGTGTCCGGCCAGGCCAAGACCGAGGCGGAGCTCGTCCGGATGGACGCCGCTCAGGAGGAGTTCTCCGTGTACACCGTCGAGGTGTGCCGCGGGTGCGGGTGGAACCACCTGGACTGCTCCTTCGTCCTCGGGGCCGAGCCCGACCCGGGCCGGCAGCCGCGCCGTCGTCGTCGCGCTGCCACGGACTAACTCCGCCGGTCCGGCGGTTGCCACACCGGCGGACCCGTCCGTCACACCCGCCCCGGGGGTGCGGCGCGCCTCGCGCGTCCTCCCCGGCGCACACAGCCGAGAACGCCACGCTGGGCCGGATCCCGTCCTGCCCACCGACTACCGAGGAGGGGCTCCCTGGTGCCTCCCCACGACGAGACCTCGCCGGTCGGCCCGTCCGGCGTGCCGCCCCGTCGCCCGCCGGCCGCCCGCGCGACCGGCGGAGCGGGCAGTGGGCGCAGCCGCCCGACCGCGGGGCGGCCGGGGGGGTCGCGCCCGGGCGGCTCCCGGCCCACCGGCTCCCGCCCGGCCGGCGGCAAGAAGGCGCGGACGAAGAAGCAGCGCCGCCGTCGCCGGCTGAAGATCGCCCTGGCGACCGTCGCCGGGCTGTTCGTGCTGCTCGGCGTCTTCGTCGGCGTCGTCTACGCCACCACCGAGGTGCCCGACCCCAGTTCGGTGCAGAACGCGCAGACGACGGTCGTCTACTACGCCGACGGCACCACCGAGATGGGCCGGCTCGGCGACACCAACCGCACCAACGTCGCCCTCGGCGAGGTCTCCGAGGGCGCCCGCCACGCCATCCTCGCCGCGGAGAACCGGGAGTTCTACTCCGACCCGGGCATCTCCCTGACCGGCATCGTCCGGGCCGCGTGGAACAACCTCACCGGCGGCTCGACGCAGGGCGGCTCGACGATCACCCAGCAGTACGTCAAGAACGCCTTCCTCACCCACGAGCAGACGTTCAGCCGCAAGTTCCAGGAGCTGTTCCTGGCCGTCAAGCTCGACAACCAGTACTCGAAGGACGAGATCCTCGAGAACTACCTGAACACCATCTACTTCGGCCGCGGCGCCTACGGCATCGAGGCCGCGGCGAACACCTTCTTCGGCGTGCCCGCCGCGCAGCTGACCCCGCAGCAGGGCGCCGTCCTCGCCGTCCTCGTCCGCAGCCCGAGCTCCTACGACCCCGAGGCCAACCCCGAGGGCGCCCAGGATCGCTGGGGCCTGGTCCTCGACGCCATGGTCGAGGAGGGCTGGATCACCCAGGGCGAGCGCGACGCGTCCGTCTACCCGCCGGTCCTGCCGCGGCCGGAGTCCTCGTCGCTGGGCATCCCCACCGGTCCCGAGGGCCTGGTGGTCTCGCAGGCGATCGCCGAGCTCGAGGCCCGCGGCTACTCCGAGGAGCAGATCCGCGCCGGCGGCCTGCGCATCACCACGACCGTGGACAAGGCCGCGCAGGACGCCGCGGTCGCCGCCGTCAACGACGTGATGGACGGCGAGCCCGACCCGCTGCGGGAGGCGCTGGTCGCCGTCGACCCCCGGACCGGCGCGGTGCGCGCCTACTACGGCGGTCCGGTCGGGTCCGGCGACGGGGCGATCGACTACGCCCAGGCGCGCCGGCAGCCCGGCTCGTCGGTGAAGCCCTACGTGCTGGCCACCGCGCTGGAGGAGGGCATCGGCGTCAACTCCCGCCGCGACGGCAGCTCGCCGCAGGAGTTCCCCGACCGCCCGGGCCTGCCGGTGCGCAACTCGGGCAACGCCCAGTGCGGCGCCTGCACCCTGGTCGAGGCCATGACGCGGTCGCTGAACACCACGTACTACGGCCTGGCCTACGAGGTCGGCCCGGACAACGTCCGCGACACCATCCTGCGCGCCACGGGCCTGCCCGAGACGTGGCCGGCCGTCACCGGCGGCACGCTCGACGACGCCCGGACGCTGTCGGACCCCGAGACCGGGGCCACCGGCGGGTCGATCGGCATCGGCCAGTACGAGATGCGCCCGATCGACCAGGCCGTCGGCTTCGCCACCCTCGCCAACGGCGGCGTCCACCGCCCGGCGCACTTCGTCGCCCGGGTCACCGACTCCGAGGGCACCGTGCTGCTGGAGAGCGGCGAGGGCCCGGGCGAGCAGGTCATCGACCCCGACGTCGCCAACGACACCACCTTCGCCCTCGAGGGCGTCGCGCAGTACTCCCGCCGGGCGCTCGACGGCGGCCGCGAGGTGGCCAGCAAGACCGGTACGCAGGGCCTCAACGGCTCGGAGAACTCCGACGCCTGGATGGTCGGCTACACGCCCTCGCTGTCGGCGGCGGTGTGGATCGGCAACGACTCGCCCACCGTCCCGATCGAGAACGCCGCCGGCCAGATCGTCTACGGCGCCGGCCTGCCCGGGGCCATCTGGCAGCAGTTCATGGACACCGCCCTCGCCGGCACGCCGGAGGAGGACCTGCCCGACTCGCCGAAGATCCGCGGGGACACCGGCGAGGGCGTCGCGGCGCCGACCACGCAGGCCCCGCCGACGCAGGCGCAGCCGACCGAGCCGTCCGCGCCCGCGACGACCGAGGCCCCGGCACCGACGACGGCACCGGCGCCCACCACGCCGCCGACCGCGCCGGACACCGGGTCCCCCGAGGAACCCACGGAGGTCGTGGAGCCGCCGGTCAGCGGCACCCTCGGCGGTGAGGACGGCACCGACGGCAACGGCTGGGCCAACGGCCAGCCCGCACCGGCCGCCCCGACGACGCAACCGGAACCGCAACCGACCGGCTGACCGCCCCGGGCACACTGACCCGGTGAGCTCCTCCCCGACGGGCCCGTCCGCTCCGGCACCCCAGCCGGCGGACGGGCCCGCGGCGTCTGCGGTGGCGCCCGCACCCGGTACCGACCGCCGCCCCGACCGGGTGGTGCCCACGTGGTCGGACCGGGTGGCCGCGCAGGCCAGCGAGGCCGTCGGCGGCCCGTGGGGCCGGCACGCGGTCACCGGCCGGGCGCTGTTCTGGACGCCGCTGCGGGTCTGCCTGCTCTACGCCACCGTCGTGCTGGCCGCCGCGTGGCTCAAGCAGGCGCCGTGCTCCGACGGCAACTGGGCGGGGTCGGTGCAGTACACGCACCTGTGCTACTCCGACACCGTCCCGCTGTTCGGCATCCACGGCCTCGGCGAGGGCGCGCTCCCCTACCTGGACGCGGCCGTGGAGTACCCGGTGCTCACCGGCGCGCTCATGGCGCTCGCGGCGGTCCTCGGCCGCGGCTACGAGGACCTGGCCGGCGCGGCCGGCCTGCTCCCGCAGGTCCCACCGGTGCAGGCCTACTACGCGGCCACCTGCCTGCTGCTGAGCCTGTGCGCGCTGGTCACCGTCCGGGCGGTGCTGGGCGCCTCCGGCCGCCGTCCGTGGGACGCGGCGATGGTCGGCCTCTCGCCGCTGCTGCTGGTGCACGCGTTCACCAACTGGGACCTGCTCGCCGTCGCCCTGGCCGCCTGCGGGCTGTGGGCGTGGGCGCGCGGGCGGCCGGTGCTGGCCGGCGTGCTGCTGGGCCTGGGCACCGCGGCCAAGCTGTTCCCCGCCCTGCTGCTCGGCGCGCTGTTCCTGCTGTGCCTGCGGGCCGGGCGGCTGCGGGTGTGGCTGCGCGCGGCGCTGGCCGCCGCCGTCGCCTGGCTGGCCGTCGACGTCCCGGTCGCGCTGCTGGCGCCGGAGAACTGGTCGCTGTTCTTCCGCCTCAACAGCACCCGCCCGGCCGATCCGGACACGCTGTGGAACATCGCGATCACCGCGGCCGGCGGCGACCTCCTCGACGGGCCGCTCGCCGAGGGCGAGACGCCGGTGGTGCTCAACGCGCTGGTGGCGGTCTGCGTGCTGCTGGTGGTGGCCGCCGTGGGCTGGCTGACCCTCACCGCGCCGGTGCGGCCGCGGGTGGCGCAGGTCGCCTTCCTGCTGGTGGCCGGGTTCCTGCTGGTCACCAAGGTGTGGAGCCCGCAGTACTCGCTGTGGCTGCTGCCGCTGGCGGTGCTGGCCCGGCCCAGGTGGCGGTCGCTGCTGCTCTGGCAGGCCACCGAGGCGGTGCTGTGGGTGGTGCGGATGCTCTGGTACCTCGGCACCGACGAGCGCGGCGTGGGCACCGAGTGGTTCTTCCTCGCGGTGACCGCCCGCGACGTCGCCGTCCTCGTGCTCGTGGGGCTGGTCGTGCGGGACGTGTGGCGCCCCGACGGCGACGTCGTGCGCACCTCCTGGCCGGCCGTCGACGACCCCGCCGGCGGTCCGCTGGACGGCGCGGAGGACCGCGTGGTGCTGCGCGGCCGGCGCCGCTGGGATCAGGTGACCTGATCGTGGGGCGTCCTCCCGCACGTCCGGCCACGAGGGAGGACGCCGCGGGCTGAGGAGGACGGCCGTACGGGCGGTCGGCTACCCGAGCGCCTCGCGCACGAGGGCGACCTCCTCGGCGTGCGACGCGGCGTCGCCGGGGGTCTCCAGGACGACGGGGCAGTCGGCGGCGCGGGCGAGGCCGAGCAGCAGGTCCAGCGGGATCTCGCCCGCGGTGAGCGGCGCGTGCCGGTCGCGGCCCGATCCCTGCGGGTCGCGGCTGTTGTTCAGGTGCACCAGGTCGACCCGGCCGGTGATCGCCCGGACGTCGTCGACGGCGGTGGCGAGGTCCCAGCCGGCCGCCCAGGCGTGACAGGTGTCGAGCACGAACCCCGCGCCGAACTCGCCGACGGCGTCCCACAGCCGCGCCACCGCACCCAGCTCGCGCACCATCGCGTTCTCGCCGCCGGCGGTGTTCTCGATGAGCAGCGGCAGCGGGAAGCCGCCGTCCTCGGCCTGCCGCGCGAAGGTCTTGCGCCAGTTGTCGAAGCCGGCCGCCGGGTCGTCCTTGGCCAGCACGTGCCCACCGTGCACGACCATCCCGCGGGCGCCGATCGCCGCCGAGGCCCGCGCGTGCACCGCCAGGTTCTTGCGGCTGGGGATGCGGATGCGGTTGTTCGTCGAGGCCACGTTGAGCACGTAGGGCGCGTGCACGAACACCGCGACGTCGCCGGCGAGCAGCGCCTCGGCGTCCGGGCGCGGCGGCGGGCTCTTCCAGCCCTGCGGGTCGCCGAGGAACACCTGCACGGCGTCGGCGTCCATCTCCGCCGCCCGGGCCAGCGGGCCCCCGGCGTCGAGCTCGTTGTCCTCGGTCAGTCCGGGTCCGACGTGGACGCCGATCGGGTGCCTGCTCACCCCGGCGACGGTAGTCAGGTCCGGTGACGGCGGCCGGGGCTCCCGGCCGCGCTGGTAGCCTGGAGGTGCGCGTCCGTCCGCCGTCCCCGGCGGGACCGGGCGCGCGACGCGTGTACGACCCTCCTGCTGCAGACCGACTGCAGCCGCCCAGACCAGAGGAGGTGGGGTTCTCCGTGCGTCACTACGAACTGATGGTCATCCTCGACCCCGACCTGGAGGAGCGCACCATCGCTCCCTCCCTCGACCGGTTCCTGACCGTCGTCACCAACTCCGGTGGCACCGTCAAGACCGAGATCTGGGGCCGGCGCCGCCTGGCCTACGAGATCAAGAAGCACGTCGAGGGCATTTACGCGGTCGTCGACATCCAGGCCGAGCCGGCCGCCGTCGCCGAGCTCGACCGCCAGCTCAACCTCAACGAGTCGGTGCTGCGCACCAAGCTGATGCGGCCCGAGGTCCACTGAGCATGGCCGGCGAGACCGTCATCACCGTCATCGGCAACCTGACCTCCGACCCGGAGCTGCGGTTCACGCCGTCGGGTGCCGCGGTCGCCAACTTCACGGTCGCCTCGACGCCGCGCACCTTCGACCGGCAGTCGCAGGAGTGGAAGGACGGCGAGGCGCTGTTCCTCCGCTGCAACGTCTGGCGGCAGGCGGCCGAGAACGTGGCCGAGTCCCTCACCCGCGGCTCGCGGGTCATCGTCTCGGGGCGCCTCAAGCAGCGCTCGTTCGAGACCAAGGAGGGCGAGAAGCGCACCGTCATCGAGCTCGAGGTCGACGAGATCGGCCCCTCGCTGCGCTACGCCACCGCGAAGGTCACCCGCGCCTCCCGTGGTGAGGGCGGCGGTGGTGGCGGCTTCGGCGGCGGCGGCAGCGGTGGCGGTGGCTTCGGCGGCGGTGGTGGCGGCGGCGCGAGCGACCCGTGGTCGACGCCCGCCGGCCCGTCCGACGAGCCGCCCTTCTGAGAAAGGACCCCCTCGCCCCCCACGCCACGCTCCGCGCGGCGCGGGTCCCTGCGAGAGGGCCGTTCCATCTACCCCCCTAGCCGTACCTGGAGAACCCAGTGCCCAAGCCCCCCGTGCGCAAGCCCAAGAAGAAGGTCTGCCAGTTCTGCAAGGACAAGGCGACCTACATCGACTACAAGGACACGACCCTGCTGCGGAAGTTCATCTCCGACCGCGGCAAGATCCGTGCCCGCCGCGTGAGCGGCAACTGCAGCCAGCACCAGCGGGACGTCGCCACGGCCGTCAAGAACAGCCGTGAGATGGCCCTGCTGCCCTACACCTCGACGGCGCGCTGACCATGAGCACCCAGAAGCTGATCCTGACGCAGGAGGTCACCGGTCTCGGGTCCTCCGGTGACACCGTGGAGGTCAAGGGCGGGTACGCCCGCAACTACCTCCTGCCCCGCGGTCTGGCCATCGTCGCCACCCGCGGTGCCGAGAAGCAGGTCGAGTCGCTGCGCCGGGCGCGTGCCGCCCGCGAGGTGCGCTCGCTCGAGGAGGCCCAGTCCGTGGCCGGGCGCCTGTCCGGCCTGACCGTCCGGGTGCCCGCCCGTGCCGGTGACGGGGGCCGCCTCTTCGGCCGGGTCACCACCGCCGACGTCGCCGCGGCCGTCACCGCCGCCGGCGGCCCGGAGCTCGACCGCCGCCGCATCGAGCTGCCGAGCAGCATCAAGACCACCGGCCAGCACACCGTCACCGTGCGGGTGCACCCGGAGGTCACCACCCGGCTGGCGATCGAGGTCGTCGCCGGCTGACGCACCGCACTGCCCGCGAGGGGCGCCGGACGTCGTCCGGCGCCCCTCGCGTCGTCTCGGGCCTCGCCCGGCGGGGCAGGCCTGCTGTGGTCGGACGGGGCGCGGAGGACCGTCCACGGCCCGCTGACGCCTCCCGGGCCGTCCCTGCGGCCGGGGCACCCGGAGGCGGCGTGGCCGGCCTGCCTGCGTCCTCGCCCCGGCGAGGCGCCGGCCACGGGGTGACGGCGTCCCCGCCGGTGGGTCGTCGCGCGCCGTCACCGCCGGTGCTGTGACGGCTGCGCCGGGCGGGACGACACGACACGCCCGGGCGTCCGGCGCGCCGAGAAACTCGTGTCCACAGCCGGTGGGCGGACCCGGCGCAGGTGACACCCGCAGGACCGCTGGATGTCCGGCCGGTGTCCCGCCCGTCTCCACATGTCGACTCGGGCTGTCCACCGACTTGTCCACAAGTTGTGCAGAACGCGGTGCACACGGGGTGTTGGACGGACCCGCCGTCGCTTCCTACCGTCTCTCCGGCGCCGGGAACTGCGAGAACTGTCAGTGGCTCCCGGTACCACGGTCCTCGAACGGGCGTTCGAGTGCAGGCGACGCGCGTCCTGGTGCTTCCCCCACCGGGCCCCGGCCGGACAGGCCGGGGCTGGTCAGCGTGCGCGTGAGCGGAGGGAGGTACCCAGGTGGCGGTGGCCGACGACTTCAGCCGGCCGCAGGCGACGGCGCCGGAGTACGACCGGCAGCCCCCGCAGGACGTCGCGGCCGAGCAGTCGGTGCTCGGCGGCATGCTGATGAGCAAGGACGCGATCGCCGACGTCGTGGAGCAGCTGACCGGCAACGACTTCTACCGGCCGGCGCACCAGGTCATCTACGACACGATCCTCGACCTCTACGGCCGGGGAGAGCCGGCCGACGCCATCACCGTCGCCGCAGAGCTCAACCGCACCGACCAGCTGTCGAAGATGGGCGGCGCGGTCTACCTGCACACGCTCATCGCCTCGACGCCCACGGCGGCCAATGCCGGCTACTACGCCCAGATCGTCGCCGAGCAGGCCACCCTCCGGCGGCTCGTGGAGGCCGGCACCCGCGTGGTGCAGCTCGGCTACGGAGCGGCCGGCGGGCGGGGCGACGTCGACGACATCGTCGACCGCGCGCAGCAGGAGATCTACGAGGTCACCGAGAAGCGGATGAGCGAGGACTACTCGCGCCTCGAGGACATCCTGCAGCCGACGATGGACGAGCTCGACGCCATCGCCTCCCGCGGCGGCACCGCCCGCGGCGTGCCCACCGGGATCCGCGATCTGGACGAACTGACGAATGGTCTCCAGGCCGGGCAGATGGTCGTCATCGCCGCCCGTCCCGGTGTGGGCAAGGCGCTGGCCCTCGACACCCCGATCCCCACGCCCACGGGCTGGACCACGATGGGCGAGATCGCCGTCGGCGACCGGGTGCTGGGTGCCGACGGCCGCCCGACGACGGTCGTGGCCGCCACCGGCGTCATGACCGACCGGCCCTGCTACGAGGTGCACTTCTCCGACGGCACCGTGGTCGTCGCCGACGCCCGGCACCAGTGGGTGACCACCGACCGCGCCGCCCGCCGACTCGGCGCGCGTGGGCAGGCCCGCGTCCGTACCACGGAGGAGCTGGCCCGCACGGTCCGCTGCGCCACCGCCGACCGGCGGCTCAACCACGCCGTCGTCAACGCCGCCCCGCTCGACCTGCCCACCGCCGACCTCCCGGTGCCGCCGTACGCCCTCGGCGTCTGGCTGGGCGACGGCACGTCGGCCGCCGCGCAGTACACCAGCGCCGACCCCGAGATCGCCGTCCACATCGAGGCCGAGGGGCTGGTCGTCGTCCCCACGGGCGCCGACCGGCGGTACTCCCTGCGCCTGCCGGCCCGTCCCGGCCCCGAGGCGCGGCCGTGCCCGATGTGCGGCGAGCCCTTCGTGCCGAAGACCTCCCAGGTGCAGACCTGCGGGAAGACCTGCGGCGGTGCGCTGCGGGCCCGCGGCGGAGCCGGCCGCGCGGCGACCTGCCCCGACTGCGGCGGCCCCTCGAGCGGCCTGGCGCAGTGCCAGGACTGCCGGGACGACCACGGCACCGTGCACGCCCTCCTGCGCGGCCTGGGCGTGCTCGGGGACAAGCACATCCCGACCGCCTACCTGCGCGCGTCGGTGACCCAGCGGCGGGCGCTGCTGGCCGGCCTGCTCGACACCGACGGCACCGTGACGGGAGGCGGTGCGGTGCAGTTCGCCGTCACCAGCCGTCGGCTGGCCGAGGACGCCCGTGAGCTGATCGCGGGCCTGGGCCACCGCGTCCGGATGAGCACCAAGCGGGTCCGCGGCCGGAGCGAGGCCTCGTCCACCTGCTACACGCTCACCTTCAGCACCGACGACGAGGTGTTCCGCCTGGAACGCAAGCGGCTGCTGCACAAGGAGCGGGGTGCGCGCACGTTCACCGCCCGCGGCGTCCGTTTCGTCACCGACGTCCGGCCGGTCCAGAGCGTGCCCGTGCGGTGCATCCAGGTCGACGCCGCCGACTCCCTCTTCCTCGCCGGCCGCAGCTTCGTCCCGACGCACAACTCGACACTCGGGCTGGACATCGCTCGGTCGGCCGCGGTGAAGAACCACCTGGCCACGTGCATCTTCTCGCTCGAGATGAGCAAGCACGAGATCACCATGCGTCTGCTGTCGGCCGAGGCGAAGGTGCCGCTGCACCACATGCGCGCCGGCACGCTGTCCGACGAGGACTGGTCGAAACTGGCCCGCCGCATGGGTGAGGTGGCCGACGCGCCGCTCTACATCGACGACTCACCGAACATGACGATGATGGAGATCCGGGCCAAGGCGCGGCGCCTCAAGCAGCGCAACGACCTCAAGCTCGTGGTCATCGACTACCTCCAGCTCATGACGTCGGGAAAGCGCGTCGAGAGCCGCCAGCAGGAGGTCTCGGAGTTCTCCCGTGCGCTCAAGCTCTTGGCCAAGGAGCTCGAGGTCCCCGTCATCGCGATGTCACAGCTCAACCGTGGGTCCGAGCAGCGGCAGGACAAGAAGCCGATGCTGTCGGACCTCCGCGAGTCGGGGTGTCTGCCCGCGGAGACCCGCGTCCTCCGGGCCGACACGGGCGCCGAGACGACGATGGGTGAGCTGTTCACGGCCGGTGCCACCGACGTCCCGGTGTGGGCGCTCGACGACAACCTCCGCTACGTGCGCCGTCACCTGACGCACGTCTTCTCCACCGGCCGCAAGCCCGTGCTGCAGCTGACCACCGCATCGGGCAAGACGGTGCGCGCCACGGCCAACCACCCGTTCCTCACCTACGACGGGTTCCGGCCGCTCGGGGAGCTGGTGCCCGGTGATCGCATCGCCGTGCCGCGGCACGTGCCCGCGCCGGACCGGATGACGGTGTGGGAGGACGAGCGGGTCGTCCTGCTCGCCCACCTCATCGGCGACGGCAGCTTCGTCCGGCGCCAGCCTCTCCGCTATGCCTCGATCGACGAGGAGAACCTGCGGGCGGTCACGGCGGCGGTGCTGCACTTCGGTGTCGTGGCGGTGCGAGACGGGTACGCCGCGGCCCGCTGCACCACCCTGCGGCTGCGGTCGCCGTTCCCGCTGACCCACGGCCGTCGCAACCCGATCGCGGCGTGGCTCGACGAGCTGGGGCTGTTCGGCCTTCGCAGCCACGAGAAGTTCGTGCCCGAGCCGGTGTTCTCCCTGCCGAAGAAGCAGATCGCGACGTTCCTGCGACACCTGTGGGCCACCGACGGATCCGTCACGGTGAACAAGGACGGCCGGGGTGGGCGCGTGTACTACGCCTCGACCAGCCGCCGGCTCGTCGACGACGTCTCCCGACTGCTCCTGCGGTTCGGCATCTCCTGCCGCATCCGCCGGGTCCGGAAGGCCGGATACCGGGACGGCTGGACGCTCGACGTCAGCGGCTGCGACGACCAGCGGCGATTCCTCGGCGAGATCGGCGTCCACGGAGCCCGCGGCGCAGCCGCCGAGCGCCTGCTGGGGATCGTCCGGGAGACGTCGGGCAACCCGGACATCGACACGGTGCCGGTGCACGTCTGGGAGCGGGTGCGGGCGGTCCTGGAGGAGAAGGGCATGAGCCACCGCGCCTTCGCCGCCGCGATGGACTCGGCCTTCTGTGGCAGCGCCATGTGGAAGCGCGCACCCAGCCGCGAGCGGCTCGGGCGCATCGCGGCCGTCCTGGACGACGCCGATCTGGAGATCCAGGCGGTCAACGACCTGCTGTGGGACGAGATCGTCTCTGTCGAGCAGGGCCCCGAGGAGGAGGTCTACGACGCCACGGTGCTGGGTGGGCACAACTTCATCGCCGAGGGCATCGCCGTCCACAACAGCATCGAGCAGGACGCCGACATGGTCATGATGATCCACCGCGAGGACATGTACGAGAAGGAGAGCCCGCGGGCCGGCGAGGCCGACATCATGCTGGTCAAGCACCGGAACGGCCCGACCGCGAACGTCACCGTCGCCTTCCAGGGCCACTACAGCCGTTTCGTCGACATGGCGAACTGAGCGCGACGCACGCGAACACGAGGGCCCGGGACCGCCACGTCCCGGGCCCTGCCGGGTCACGAGGACGGCCCCGTACCGGTGGCAGGCGGGGTGTTCCACGTGGATCACCGGCGGACGGGCGGGAGGACCGCGCCCGTCGTGTGACCCGATGTGAGCGATCGGATGCGGATTTGTGATCCGGATCTCCGTCGACTAGGAAGGGGCGTCCTCCCTCAACCTGGAGAAGCCTGTGCAGCAACGACGCTGGCACCGGGCGACCTCGTCGCTCCTCGGTGCACTGACCCTGACCGCCGCCGTGACGGTCTCCGCCACCCCCGCCCTGGCCGCCCCGGACAAGCCCGAGCCGCTCTCGGTCTTCCCCACCGACTCGCTGACCGTCCGCGACCCCGCGCAGCTGACCGGACGCCGGGTCGCGCTGCCCACGGACGGGTGCGGCGCCCCGATCGCCTGCGGCCTGGTGCAGCAGCTCAACCAGCTCGACGGGTTCGACCTCGACCCGCGGATCGCGGTGCGCTTCAGCGGGCCCGTGGACCCGGCCGCGACCGCCGCCCGCATCACCCTGCAGCCGGCCGGCACCGACGCCCGCATCGGCGTCGACCGCGTCGTCTGGGACCCCGCGACCAACACGCTCTACGCCCACCCGGCCGAGCAGCTGGCGCCGTCGACCACCTACCGGCTGCGCGTCCAGGGCGGCCCGGCCAACAAGGCCACCCACGACACGTTCACCACGATGAGCGCCACCGACGGCCTGCTGGACATCCAGCGGCAGATCGACAGCGGGGACGCCTTCGCCGCCGCCAGGATCGACGACCCGGCCCTGCAGGTGCAGGGCGCCTTCCCGGCCCGGGGGACGACGGTCGCGTGGGCCACCGACCGCGGCGCCACGGACCCCGCGCCGACGCCCACGCCCGTCCCGACGGCCGCCCTCGGCGGCACGATCGTCTTCGGCTCGTTCCAGGCGCCGTCCTGGCTCACGTCCGACGTCACCATCCTCCAGACGCCGACCGGGGACGCCGGCCCGCGCCCGGTCGGGGCCGAGCAGCTGCCCTTCGTCGCGGTGCTGCCCCCCGGCACCCCGCCCCCCGGCGGCTGGCCGGTGGCCGTGTTCGGCCACGGGTTCACCAGCTCGACCAACGCCGTCTTCCTCGCCGCGGTCGAGAACGCGAAGAACGGCATCGCCACGATCGGCACCAACGTCGTCGGCCACGGGTACGGGCCCGAGAGCGGCTGGGTCGTCACCAGCGGGGGCACGACGACGACCATCCCGGCCTACGGGCGCGGGACCGACCAGAACGGCGACGGCGCCATCGACTCCACCGAGGGGTCCTCGGCCACCGGCGCGGCCGCGGCGCAGTCCTCCCGTGACGCGCTGCGGCAGACCGCGGCCGACAACATGACGCTGATCCGCTCGCTGGGCGGCACCGACGTCGATGGCGACGGGACGCCCGACCTCTCCGGCGAGGACGTGACCTACTTCGGGCAGAGCTTCGGCGGCATCTACGGCACGCTGCTGACCGGCACCGACCCGGCGGTCTCCCGTTCGGTGCTCAACGTGCCCGGCGGGCCGGTCAGCGAGATCGCCCGGTTGTCGCCGTCCTTCCGCCCGCTCACCGCGGCGGCCCTGGACGCGGCGGGCCTGCTCAACAGCACCGACCCGACCCGCAACTTCTTCCAGGAGCAGCTGCCGCTGCGCGGGGAGGGCCCGGTGACGGCGACCGTGCCCGGCGCGGTGCAGATCCAGGAGTACCTGGCCCGGTCGACCTGGCTGTCGCGCCCGGGCAGCCCGGAGACCTTCGCCCCGCTCACCGAGCCGGAGCGGGTGCTGGTGCAGGTGGCCTTCGGGGACCAGACGGTGCCCAACCCGACGTCGTACACGCTGGTCGACGCCGGGGACCTGTGGTCGCGGACCAGCCTCTACCGCAACGACCGGGCGACGCCGCCGCTGCCCAACCCGCACTCGTTCCTGCTGGTGCTGACCCACCCCTCGGCTCTGCAGGGGCAGGCCCAGGTGGCGGCCTTCCTCGGCCGCGGCGAGGTGATCGACCCCGACGGGGCCGGGAGGGTGTGGGAGGTGCCGGCCGAGGACCCGTCGGTGCTGCTCGCGCTCAACTTCCCGCAGCCGGCGCTGCGGCCCTGACCGGCCGCTGACCGCAGGGCGCACGCGAGGGGCCCGGGACGATCCGTCGTCCCGGGCCCCTCCTGCGTGTCCGGCGGTCAGGCCGGCGCCAGCGACCCGGGGTCGAAGTGGTCGAGGAACTCCCCGACCGGCCGGCCGAACCAGCGGTGCGCGCCCTGCACGGCCACCTGCGGCCAGTCCCACCACGCGACGCGCAGCAGGCGGTCGACGACGTCGTCGGCGAAGCGCCGGCGGATCACCCGGGCCGGCACCCCGCCGACCACGGAGTACGGCGGCACGTCGGCGTTGACCAGCGCCCGGGCGCCCACGATCGAGCCGGTGCCCACGGTGACGTCGCCGAGCAGCGTGGCGCCGTAGCCGATCCAGACGTCGTCGCCGACCACCAGCCGCTCACCGGTGACACCCGGCGGCGGCTCGTCGTAGGGCTCGTCGGGCACCAGGATCCCGATGGGGAAGGTGGAGGCGGTCTCGGGGCGGTGCAGGCCGCGCTGGTCGAGCGCGAGCTCCTCGCCGGTCTCGTCGTGCACCCGGCCGCCGGGCAGCACGATGCGCACGTCGTCGGCGATCGAGCAGTAACCGCCGAGCTCCACCCGGTCCAGCGGCGTGAAGGTCTGCACGAGGGTGCGCTGGCCGGCGTAGGTGCCCGGACCGGCGACGACGCCGGGGCTGCTGCCGAAGGGCCGGCGCACGCGCTCGCGCAGGCTGCCCGCGCCGGCGCAGGGGGTGACCGGGACGCCCTCGGCCAGCGCGCGGCGCACGAGGCGGGGCACGGGGTCGGCCGCCTCGGCGTCGTCCCCGGGGGCGGCCCAGCGCCGCGGCAGCCCGGCCGGGGCGGCGACGTGCGGTGCGGGGTCCCCGGGGGCGGCGACGGCGACCCCGCCGTCACGGGCGGCCGCCTCGGCCAGGGCGGTGACCGCCGTCGGCACCGCGCAGCCCTCGGTGCCGCCGGCCCACACGACGTCGCCGTCGGCCCGGTCCAGGCCCAGCAGCAGGGCGGTGGCGCGGTCGGCGCCGGGGGCGCGCACCACCTCCGCGCCCTCGACGAGGCGCAGGAAGTCGGCGACGTCGAAGCGGCCGGAGCTGTCGACGACCACGGTCTGGACCGCGTGCCCGGCGGCCTCGGCGGTGCCCACGGCGGCGACCAGCGCCTCCAGCGACGCCTCGACGGCGGAGACCCGGGTGTCGGCCACGAGGACGATGCTCACCAGCACGGGGCGACGGTAGGTGCCGTCCGGGCCGGCGCCGGCCGCGACACGGCCGGACGCGCGAGAGGGCGGGGTGCCGGGCACCCCGCCCTCTCGCGGTGGGTCGGTCCGCTACGCGGCAGCGGCCATGGCGGCCTGCTCCCGGATCAGCAGGCGGCGGACCCGCGGCTTGCCGGTGGTCATCTTCCACAGCTTGGCCACCTGGGTGGGCAGGTTCCGGGCCGTGGTGTTCTGCAGCCAGCCGTTGGGCAGCGACAGCCGGATGATCTTGTGCCAGGCGGAGCCGACCTGCCGGTGCAGCGGCGCGGTGTGGTAGTTCAGGCCGTAGCGGTCGAACAGGTCGCGGATCTTCGGCGCGATCTCGGCGTACCGGTTGCTCGGCAGGTCCGGGAACAGGTGGTGCTCGATCTGGTGCGACAGGTTACCGGTCATGACGTGCATGGCCTTCGAGCCGGAGATGTTGGCCGAGCCCAGCATCTGGCGCAGGTACCACTCGCCGCGGGTCTCGCCGTCGATCGACTTCTTCTCGAAGGTCTCGACGCCCTCGGGGAAGTGGCCGCACAGGATGACGGAGTTGGTCCACAGGTTGCGCACCGTGTTGGCGGTGACGTTCGCGGCCAGCGTGGCCAGGAAGTTCGGGCCCGACAGCAGCGGGTGGATCAGGTAGTCCTTGCGCACCTGGCGGCCGATCTTGACCAGCACCTGCTTCGCCCGACGGCGGAACTCGGGGTCGCCGGTCTGCTTCTTGGCGATGACGGCGCCGAGCTCGAGGTCGTAGGCGGCGATCCCGTACTCGAAGAAGCAGGCGTTGACGAAGCTCCACAGCGGCTGGCCGAGGTACATCGGCGTCCACGGCTGGTCCTCGTCGACGCGCATGATGCCGTAGCCGAGGTCGTTGTCCTTGCCGATCACGTTCGTGTACGTGTGGTGCAGCTCGTTGTGCGAGTGCTTCCACTGCTCGGCCGGACTGGCCATGTCCCACTCCCACGTCGTGGAGTGGATCTTCGGGTCGCGCATCCAGTCCCACTGGCCGTGCAGGATGTTGTGCCCGATCTCCATGTTCTCGAGGATCTTGGCGATCGACAGGCCGATCGTGCCGACGATCCAGGCCGGCGGGAAGCCGGAGGCGAGCAGGACGGCGCGGCTGCCCAGCTCGATCTTGCGGTGCACGTCGATGACCGTGCGGATGTAGCGGGCGTCGGCCTCGCCACGGCTGTCCACCACGCCCTGGCGGATCTCGTCGAGCTCCTTGCCGATGAGCTCGACGTCCTCGGGGGTGAGGTGCTCGATGGGGTTGACGTCCTTCTTCTGCAGCGCGGTCATGCGGTGCGGCTCCTCCGGGGTTCTCGGGTCAGTGGTCGATGTCGCAGGCGCCGGCGGCGGCGCTGACGCAGGTCTGGACGAGGACGCCGTCGCCGGGGGCGGCGGTGGTGACCTCGCCGGTGCGCAGGTCGCGGACGGCGCCCTCGCGCAGCGGGAGCACGCAGCCGTAGCAGATGCCCATCCGGCAGCCGCTGGGCATGAGGACGCCGGCCTCCTCGGCGGCGTCGAGGATCGGGGTGGCGCCGTCGGCCTCCACCGTCGTCCCGTTCCGCGTGAAGGAGACGGTGCCGCCCTCGCCGGTGACCAGCACCGTGGGCCGGAACCGCTCGGTGTACAGACGGTCGGCGAGGCCGGCGGCGGCCCAGTGCTCCTCGAGCGCCTCGAGCATCCCGACCGGGCCGCAGGCCCAGGTGGCGCGCTCGGCGAGGTCGGGCACCAGCGCGGCGATCGCGGCGGCGTCGAGCATGCCGGCGGTGTCGGTGTGCTGCTCGACCAGCCGGATCCGGCCGTCGGCGGCCAGCTGCCGCAGCTCGGCGCCGAAGACGACGTCGTCGGCGGTGGGCGCGGAGTGCACCAGGACGACGTCGTCGAGCTCGGGGTGGTTGCGCAGGATGCCCATGACCGGCGTGATGCCGGAGCCGGCGGTGACGAACAGCGCCTTGGCCGGCCGCTGCTCGGGCAGGCAGAACTCGCCGGTGGCCTGGTCGAGCTGCACGATCGTGCCCGGCCGCGCCCGGCGGACCAGGTGGTTGCTGACCTTGCCGTCGGGGATGGCCTTGACGGTGACGGTGAAGCAGCCGTCGGCGCGGCCGAGGTCGGAGGTGACCGAGTAGGCCCGCCACAGGCGGACGCCGTCGACGTCGATGCCGAGGCGCACGTACTGGCCGGGGCGGTGCGGCCGCCAGTCGGCACCCGGGCGGATGACCAGGGTGGCGGCGTCGCGGGTCTCCGGCAGCACGGCCTCGATGCGCCCGCGCAGGGCCGCACCGGAGCGCAGCGGGTCGATGAGGTCGAGGTAGTCGGCGGGCAGCAGCGGCGTGGTCACGAGCTCGGCGAGACGGAGCGCGCGGTCGCGCAGCGCCCGCAGGCCCGGCCGGGCCGGGGAAGGGCGCGGAACGGTCGCGGTCATGCCTCCACAGTTCCCTGCCGAACGTCTAACTACCTGTGCCCTGGACGTGAACGTCGCGCCGGATACTGTTCCCAGCGCACAACCGAGGTCACGGGGAGGTCACGGTGACACCCGAGCAGGGGATGTTCGCGCCGGAGATCGCGGCGGCGATGGTCGGCGAGCTGCCGTCGGTGGCCGAGCGCACGGTCGCGGCGATCGTGGTCGAGGTGCCCAGCTACGCCGAGGCGTTCCGCGGCCCGATGGGGCGCAAGATCGAGAACGCCGTCCAGCTCGCGCTCGCGGGCTTCCTGGAACTGGCGACGTCGGCCGGGGGCGCCGACGCCAGCCGGCCGGTCGACCCGGCCATCGAGGGTGCCTACTCCCTGGGCCGCGGGGAGGCCCGCACCGGGCGGCCGATGGACGCGCTGCTGGCGGCCTACCGGGTGGGTGCCCGCGTGGCGTGGCGGCACCTGAGCGAGACGGCGGTGGCCGCCGGCATGCCCGCCGGGTCGCTGGCCCGCTTCGCCGAGCTCGTGTTCGCCTACATCGACCGGCTGTCGGCGGCCAGCGCGTCCGGCCACGCCGACCACCTGGCCGCCAGCGGCCGCGAGCGGCGCCGGCACCTCGAGCGGCTGGCGGCGCTGCTGGTCACCGGGGCGCCGCCCTACGAGCTGCACGCCGCCGCGGAGCGGGCGGACTGGACGCCGCCGCGGACGCTCACCGCAGTCCTGCTGCCCGAGGCCGACGCGCGCGGGGCGATGGGCGCGCTGGACGCGCGGACGCTGCAGGCCGGCGAGGACCTGCCCGGCGCCGAGCCGTCGACCGAGCGGTCCGTGCTGCTGGTGCCCGACGCCGAGGGCCACGCGCGGGCAGCGCTGCTGACCTCGCTCACCGGGCACGGCGCCGTCGTCGGACCCCCGCGGCCGTGGCAGGACGCGCGGTCGTCCTACACGCGGGCGCTGCGGGCGCTGCAGCTGCAGCTGCTGCCCGACGGCGACGCCCCGGTCGACACCGAGCTCCGGCTGGCCGACCTGGTGCTGCGTGCCGACGCCGAGGCGCTGACCGACCTGCGCGCGCAGGTGCTCGCGCCGCTGGAGGGCCTGGGCCCCGGTCCGCGGGAGAAGCTGCTGGAGACGCTGCGCTCGTGGCTGCTGCACCACGGCCGGCGCGAGCAGGTGGCCGCCGAGCTGTTCGTCCACCCGCAGACGGTGCGCTACCGGATGGGGCAGCTGCGCGACCTCTACGGCAAGCGCCTCGACGACCCGCAGACGGTCCTCGAGCTGACCCTCGCCCTCGGCGCCCGCTGAGCCCGGCCGCGGCCGGGTCGGTGCCGTCCCCCGCCATCGCCCGCCGGCGCCGCCGCACTGCGGGCGTTCCGCTCGCTCTGCGGGTACTGCAGCGCCCTCGGTGCGCGAGGAAGACCGGCACTGCGGGCGGCACGGGCGAGACACGGCAGCCGCCGGTCCTCGGGTCACCCGGGGCGCAGCACCGCGACGAGGAAGTCCGACTCCGCGGTGAACGGGTGCAGGTGCCAGCTCGACAGGAGCAGGTCGGGCTCCAGTCCCGCGGCGCGGGCGTCGGCGAGGAAGACGGCGAAGTCGTAGTCGCGCCCGGCACCGAAGCCGACGACGGCCCGCCCGCCCTCGGCCAGGTGCCCGCGGAACCGGCGCAGCACCTCACCGCGGGTGGACGGCGCCAGGAAGGTCACCACGTTGCCGGCGCAGACGATCGCGTCGAACCGGTCGGGCAGGTCGAGCTCGGCGAGGTCGCCGACGAGCCAGCGCGGCCCGGGGTGGTCCTGCTCGGCCGCCGCGATGAGCACCGGGTCGACGTCGACCCCGACCACCGTGTGCCCCACGGACGCCAGGTGCCCGCCGACGCGGCCCGGGCCGCAGCCGGCGTCGAGCACCCGCGAGCCGCGGGGCAGCATCGCGTCGACGAGCCGGGCCTCGCCGACGAGGTCCATCCCGCCCGCGGCCAGGTCCCGGAACCGCTGCACGTACGCGGCCGAGTGGCCGGGATCGGCCTGCGTCATCCGCACCCAGGCGCTCGGTTCGGTCATGCCCCCATCGTCGTCGGGCGCCAGTCCGGCGGGTCGCCCGGGTGCAGCGCGGGGTCGTCGGCGGCCAGCGTGCGCACCGGCCCCGGCGGGGTGAGCGGTCCCTCGAACCGGACGGTCACCCGACCAAGGCCGCGGCCCCACACCCACCCCGCGCCCAGCTCGTCGTGGACCACGTCCTGCCCCGGCCACCAGCGCCGGTCGGCCGGCGGCTCGGGCACGGCCGGGCCCTCGTCGGCGGCGTCCTCGACCTCCTCGGCGGCGTCGTCGCCGGAGAACAGGTCGCCCTGCGCGTACTGCGACAGCCCCGAGACGCCGACGCCGAGCAGCCGCAGGCCGCCGCCCGTGCCGGCCTCGGCGAGCAGCCGGCGGGCGATCGCGGCGACCTGCCGGGCGTCGTCGGTGGGCTGCGGCAGCGTCTGCGAGCGCGTCATGGTGGTGAAGTCGTAGCGGCGCAGCTTGACCGTCACCGTCCGCCCCGACAGCGCCGAGGCGCGCAGCCGGCTGCCCACCCGGCCGGCCATCGCGTCGACGAGCCGGTTGAGCTGGGCCAGGTCGGTCAGGTCGCGCTCGAAGGTCTCCTCCTGCGAGACCGACTTCGCCTCCCGCTCGGCCACCACCGGCCGGTCGTCCTCCGCGCGCGCCAGCTGGTACAGCCCGCCGCCGTGCGCCCGACCGGCCAGCGCGACCAGGTCCGGCAGCGACTTGGCCGCCAGCTGCGCCACCGTGCCGACGCCGACCTGCCGCAGCCGCTCCGCCGTGGCCGGGCCCACCCCGCCCAGCCGGGTCACCGGCAGCGGGTGCAGCACGTCGAGCTCGGTGCCCGGCGCGACGACGACGAGGCCGTCGGGCTTGTCCAGGTCGGAGGCGATCTTGGCCATGAGCTTGGAGCTGCCGATGCCCACCGAGCCGGTGACCCCGCCGGTGGCCGCGGCGATGCGCGCCTTGAGGTCGCGGGCCAGCGCGGTGACGCCGTCGACGGACAGGTCGCAGCCCTCGCCGGCCGCCAGGTCGACGTAGGCCTCGTCGATGGACACCTGCTCCACCAGCGGCGACAGCTCGCGCAGCAGGCCCATGACCACCTCCGACGTCCGCCGGTAGGCGCCGAACCGGCCGCCGAGGAACGCCGTCCCTGGGGGGCAGCGGCGCCGCGCCTCCGCCGTCGACATGGCCGAGCGCGCCCCGTAGGCGCGCGCCTCGTAGGACGCGGTGGCGACGACGCCGCGCCCGCCGGTGCCGCCGACGACGACCGGCCGGCCGCGCAGCGAGGGCTTGTCGCGCTGCTCGACGGCGGCGAAGAACGCGTCGAGGTCGAGGTGCAGCACACTCGCCTCCCGCCGCACGCCCCCATCGTCCTACGCGGGGGCGACGGGACCGCCGCGACCGCGCCGGGCACCGTCCGGGTGAACCGGCACCGCGCCGTGCCAGAACCCGTTGATCACCACCGCGCCGGATGTGAGGCTGCGGGCCCAGGACGACGACCGGAGGAGGCCCGTGGACCCCGTCGCCACCGCGTTCCTCCTCGTCGGCGGGCTCGGGGTCGCCCTGCTGCTGCTCTCCCTGGTCGTCGGCGAGATCGGCCACCTCGGGGGCGCCGACGCCGACGGTCCCGTCTCGCTGGAGGTCGTGGCCGCACTCCTCGGCGGGATCGGTTTCGGCGGGGCCGCGGCCACGGTCCTGCTGCCCGCGGACCTGTCGACGTCGCTCACCGTGCTCCTGGCCCTGCTGGTCGGCGTGGTCGCCGCCGCGCCGCTGGCCTGGGGCGCGGCCCGCCTCTCGCGCGCGCTGCGTGACATGCCCACCGCCGAGACCCTGACCCGCCACCACCTGGCCGGCGCGCAGGGCGTCGTCGTCTCCGCGGTGCCGGCCGGCGGGTTCGGCGAGGTCCGGCTGTCCCTGGCCGGGCAGGGCCTGAAGTTCGCCGCCCGCAGCGACATCCCGCTGCCGGCCGGCACCCCCGTCTACGTCGTCGAGGCGCTCAGCGAGACCGCCGTCCACGTCGTGTCCACCGCACCCGAGCCGCTCCCCGGCTCCCTCCCAGACCCCGGAGGCCCCGCATGACCCTGTTGCTCGCCGTGGGCGGCATCGTCGTCCTCGTCGTCGTGCTGGTGCTGTTCGTGCTCAGCCGGATCAAGGTGGCCGGGCCCAACCAGGCCTTCATCGTCACCGGCCGGCAGGGCCGCCAGGTCACCGACGGGGCCGGCGTCGTCTCGCGCGACAGCTCCGGCCAGAAGGTGGTCATGGGCGCCAGCGTCTTCGTCCTCCCCGTGGTGCAGAAGCTGCACACGATGGACCTGTCGAGCCGGCGGATCCCGGTCGGCATCCGGGGCGCGGTGTCCAAGCAGGGCGTCAAGTGCGACCTCGAGGGCGTGGCGATCGTCAAGGTCGGCGGCACCGAGGGCGCCATCCGGGCGGCCGCGCAGCGGTTCCTCAACCAGCAGCAGGGGATCGACACCTTCACCTCGGAGGTGCTGGCCGGTGCGCTGCGCTCGATCGTGGGCCGGCTGACGATCGAGGAGATCATCCGCGACCGCGCCGCGTTCGCCTCCGCCGTCGCCGAGGAGGCCGAGTCCTCGCTGACGGGTCAGGGGCTGGTGCTCGACACCTTCCAGCTGCAGGACATCCAGGCCGAGGGCACCTACCTCGCCGACCTCGGCCGCCCCGAGGCCGCCCGCGTGCTGAAGGAGGCCTCCATCGCCGAGGCCCGCGCCCGCCAGGCCGCCCAGCAGGAGCAGCTGCTCGCCGACGAGGCGATCGCGGTGGCCCAGCGGCAGCTGGCGCTGCGGCAGGCCGAGATCAGCGCCGAGACCGACGCGGCCAAGGCCCGGGCCGCAGCGGCCGGGCCGCTGGCGCAGGCGGCGCAGGACCAGGCGATCCTCAGCGAGCAGGAGAAGGTCGCCGTGCGCACCGCCGCCCTGACCGAGCGGCAGCTCGACACCCAGGTGCGCCGGCCCGCCGACGCGCAGCGCTACAAGGTCGAGCAGGAGGCCGAGGGCCGCAAGAACGCCGCCATCCTCGCCGCCGACGCCGACCGGCAGGCCACCATCGCCAAGGCCCAGGCCGCCGCCGAGCAGGCGCGGCTCTCCGGCGAGGGCGAGCGGGCGCGCCGCTCGGCGCTGGCCGACGCCGAGGCGATCGAGGGCGCCAAGCGCGGTGAGGCCGAGAAGACCCGCCGGCAGGCCGTCGCCGACGCCGTCGAGCGCGAGGGTGCCGCCGAGGCCGCCGCGATCCTCGCCCGGGGGCAGGCGGAGGCGACCGCGATGGACGCCCGCGCCGAGGCCTTCGAGCGCTACGGCGAGGCGGCGATCCTGGACCTGCTGGTCAAGGTGCTGCCCGACGTCGTCGGCGCGGCGTCGGCCCCGCTGTCGGCGGTGGACAAGATGACCGTGATCTCCGCCGACGGCGCCAACGCGCTGAGCCGGTCGGTCGCGAGCAACGTCGCGCAGGGGCTGCAGCTGTCGGGGGACCTGACCGGCCTCGACGTCGCCGCGCTGCTGCGCCGCCTGTCCGGCACGACCGGCGGCGACGGCGTCACCCGCATCCCGGTGACCTCCGCCGACGGCGAGGGCAACCACGACGGGCACGCGCCGCGCACCCGCTGACGCCCTGCCCGAGCGTGTGCGCTCGCGCCGCGGTCCGGGCCGTGGAGTGCGGCGCCGGCGCACACGCTCGGCCCCGGTGCCCGGGCGTCAGGCGTCGGTGAGCGCGGCGGGCGGCAGCCAGTCGGCGTCGAGGAGGTCGGCGATCTCCCGCAGCGAGGAGGTGTCCGCGCCGGCCGTCGACCCGCTGACCGCGAGCCGCTCGACCATCACCCGGGCCACCTGCTCCTCGACGGTGCCCTCGGCGAAGGCCACCCGCCACGGCGAGACCTGCCCGTCGCGGTGGGTGCGGCCGGTGACCTGCCGGGCCTGGATGCCGGAGAAGCGCGGCTGGTGGAACAGCCCCACCCGCGGCGTGGTCGACGCCGTCGCCCCGGAGGGCAGCAGCTCGCCGGCGTGCAGGCTGATCGACGCGGTCACGGTGAACACGCACACCGGCGCGGCGCCGGTCTGGAACCGCAGCCGCTCGGCCTCGACGTCGAACCGGTCCCGGCCGTAGATCGCGGCGACGGCGACGCCGGAGTCCAGCAGCGCCTCGCGGATCGGGTCGGCCGCCGTCTCGACGAACTCCACCGACACCGCCACCTGCCGCTCGGCGTCGACCTGCGCGCGCACCCAGTCGACCGTGGCCTGCGCGCGGATCAGCCCGGCCTTCTGCCGGAACCGCAGCAGCGCCGCCCGCCCGCGGGCGCTCTGCCGGGCCCGGCGGGCCAGCTGCATCTCCGCGCGGAACTCCTGCCACTCCGACTCGTAGGCGCTCCGCTCGGCCGGGGTCAGCGCCACCGGCGTCCCGGTCACCGACACCGGGCCCCACGGCGCCGGGCGGTGCAGCGTCGCCGGCGGGTCGGCGTCGGTCAGCCAGGCCTGCAGGCGGCCCAGGTCGGCGCGCCGGGCGTCGGCGTCCTCGGTCCACGCCCAGCCGTACCGCCCCCGTTCCACGTGGAACCCGTGCTCGGCCAGCCTCGCCGGCAGGTCGGCCCAGGCGCGCAGCGGCTCACCGTGCCGCTGGGCGAACTGCGGCGCGAGGTAGGGCAGCTCCATCGGCGTGTGCGCCGGGGTGGCGGTGGCGGCGATGACGAAGGGGGCGTCCTTCGCGCGGCCGCCGCCCGACACCGCCTTCCAGTGCCTCCACCGCTGCGTCGTCGTGTGCCGGACCATGTGCGCCTCGTCGGCGACGACGACGTCGAAGGGGAGCTTCGACACCTTCGCGAGCCGGTCCCAGGTGGTCACGCACCACCGCAGGCCGCCGTCGCCGAAGCCGGCGATCGACCGGGTCCAGTGCGGGACCGTGATCGCCGCCGGGCGGTCGGCGACGACGAGCACCCGCTCACCGCCGCGCAGCTCGCAGATCTCCCGGGCGGCCATGACGGCGGTGCCGGTCTTGCCGACGCCGGGGTCGTCGCCGAGCAGGAACACCCGGTGCCCGGCGGCGGCCGCGGCGACGACGGCCTCGGCGCCGGTGCACTGCTCCTCGCGCGGCACCAGCGCCCGGGCCCCGGGCAGCGGACGGGGCGTGTCGTTGAGCTCGTCCTCGAGGAAGCGCTCGAACGTGTACGGCGGCGGGTCGTAGGGCGCCAGGGCCGGCGGGAGCTCCCGGCCGACCCACACGTGCGCCTGCAGGCCGGCGTGCCAGACCGCGCCCGGTGCCGGGGCGCGGAACGGGACGGCGAGCACCCACACCCGCTCCCCCGGGCCCGCGGTGGGCAGGTCAGGGACCGGTGGCCGGCGGGCCGTCGTCCGCCGCTTCGCCGTCCGGCGCCGGGTGGTGGGAGCGGCGCGACGCCGTCCGGGCACGGGGGCCTCCTCTCGTCCCGGGCACGGTAGGTGGCCGGGGCCCGCGGATCTGGTGGAATCGCCGGGTGACTGCCGAGGCGCCCTCCGACGAGCGGCTGGCGGCCCGCACCGTCGGCGCGGCCGGGCCGCGGGTGGTGTTCGTGCACGGCCTGTTCGGCCAGGGCAAGAACTGGACGACGGCGGCGAAGGGGCTCGCCGACGGCCACCGGGTGACGCTGCTCGACCTGCCCAACCACGGGCACTCGCCGTGGACCGACCGGGTCGACTACGTGGACATGGCCGCGCTGGTCGCCGCGGAGCTCGAGACCCTCGGCGAGCCGGTGACGCTGGTCGGGCACTCGATGGGCGGCAAGGTGGCGATGCAGCTGGCGCTGCGGCGGCCGGAGCTGCTGCGCGCGCTGGTCGTCGTCGACATCGCGCCCGTGGAGTACCCGGTCTCCGGCGGGCGGACCGACGACCCCGACGAGGAGGCCTCGCCGTTCGACGCCTTCCTCACGGCGATGCGGGCGGTCGACCTGGGTGCGCTGCGCACCCGCGAGGACGCCGACCGGGCGCTGCGCGAGGCGGTGCCGAGCACGATGGTGCGCTCGTTCCTGCTGCAGAGCCTGGTCCGCGAGGGGATCGGCTCGGGCCGCTGGCGGTGGCGGCTGAACCTGGAGACCCTGCAGCGCGACCTCGGGGAGCTGCGCGGCTTCCCCGACCCGCCGCCCGGCGCGACCTTCGACGGCCCGGTGCTCTGGATCGCCGGCGCGAAGAGCCACTACGTGCTGCCCGAGGACCGCGCCCGCATGGAGGAGCTGTTCCCGCACACCCGGCTGGTGAAGGTCAAGCACGCCGGCCACTGGGTGCACTCCGAGCAGCCCGAGGTCTTCCTCCAGACGCTGCAGGCGTTCCTGGCCGTGGTGGAGGACTGACCAGCTGCATGCGTTGCGCATGTGCTCGCGTGTGGACTGCACGTACGACCACAGCCGTGCCCCGGATGCTGCAGGTCCGCAACGTGCCGGACGACCTGCACGCCGAGCTGCGTGCACGGGCGGCGAGGAGCGGGCTGGGCCTCTCCGAGTACGTGCTCCGCGAGTTGCAGGCCGTCGCCGCACGTCCCAGCAAGACCGACGTCCTGGCTCGCGCTGCGCGCCGCGGAGGACGCATGTCGTTCGACGAGGCCGTGGCCGCGGTGTCGGCAGGGCGGCCGGACGAGGCGTGGTCGTCGTCGACGCGTCGGTCCTGGTGACCGCCCTCGTCGACGACGCAGGGCCCGGGGCCCTGGCCCGCGAGCGGGTGCTCGGCTCGGACGTCCACGTCCCGGCCCTGGCCGACGTCGAGGTCCTCTCCGCCGTACGACGCGCCGTCCTGGCCGGTCGGCTCCCCGTCCGGCGGGGCGCCGAGGCCCTGCAGGACTGGACCGAGCTGGCGGTCGAGCGGTACCCGCACCTCCCGCTGCTCCCCCGGGTCTCGGAGCTGCGCGACGCGGTGAGCGCCCACGACGCCCAGTACGTCGCACTCGCCGAGCTCCTCGACGTCCCACTCGTCACCGCCGACGGACGGCTGGCCCGGGCGCCGGGACTGCGGTGCGCCGTCGACCTGCTGCGCTGAGGGCCGGGGTCGGGTCCGGGCACTTCCGCGGACGTGCACGGACGGGTGCCTGGAGGACGGCTCCCGCCGGTGCCATCCTGGGCTGGTGACCAGCCAGTTCGTGTCGCAGCGGCCGCACCCGGCGCTGCGTGGGCTGGTCACCGGCGCCGTCGGCTACTGGCAGGAGGGCCTGGCGCCGGGCACCCACCGCGGGCTGCCCTCCCCCGCACTGACGCTGGTCGTCACCCTCGACGACCCGCTCGACGTCGCCGCCCACCCCGACCCCGCGCAGGCACCCGGCCGCTACGACGCCCTCCTCGGCGGACTGCACACGACCCCGGCGCTCATCCGCCACCCCGGCCGGCAGGCCGGCCTGCAGCTGGCGCTCTCCCCGCTGGCCGCCCGCCGGCTGCTGGGCGTGCCCGCCGGGGAGCTCGCCGCGCTCGACGTCGACCTCGCCGAGGTCCTGGGCGCCACCGGGCTGGTCGACCGCGTCCGGGAGGCGGCGAGCTGGCCGGCCCGGTTCGCCGCCGCCGAGGACGTGCTCCGCCGGGTCGCCGGCCGCGGCGCGCCGCCCCCCGAGGTCGCCGAGGCCTGGCGGCTCACCGTGGCCGGCGGCGGGCGGCTGCGGGTCGCCGAGATCGCCCGCCGGGTCGGCTGGTCCGAGCGGCACCTCACCGCCCGGTTCCGCGCCGAGACGGGCCTGGGCCCGAAGGAGGCCGCCCGGGTGGTCCGCTTCGACCGGGCCCGTCGCGCCCTGGCCGCCCGCCCGCGCCCCGACCTCGCCGCGCTGGCCGTGGCCGCCGGCTACGCCGACCAGGCGCACCTGACCCGCGAGTGGCGCGCGTTCACCGGGCTGTCCCCGCTGCGCTGGCTGGCCGCGGAGTTCGGATTCGTCCAAGACGGCGGCGCGCGGGACGCGGCAGGGTCGGCGGCATGAGCACCCCACCGCCCACCGTGTGGCCCGCCTTCCGCGCCGCCGACGCCCCGGCCCTGATCCGCTGGCTGGTCGACGTCCTCGGCTTCACCGAGACCCTCGTCGTCCGCGACGGCGACCTGGTCGCGCACGCCGAGCTCGCCTGGCCGCCCGGCGGCGGCGTGATGCTCGGCTCCGCCCGCGACGACGGCGGCTGGCCGGTCCGCCCCGGCGGCAGCGGCGCCTACCTCGTCACCGACGACGTCGCCGCCGTCTGGGCGCGGGTCCAGGCCGCCGGCGCGCAGGTGCTGCGGCCGCTCACCGAGCCCGGGCACGGCGGGAAGGAGTTCTCCGTGCGCGACCCCGAGGGCAACAGCTGGAGCGTCGGCGACTACCCCGGAGCGCCCCGCGCGTGACCGAGCTCGCGAGGTCGCGCAGGTGTGCAGCGTGACGGAGGACGACGTCCGCGCCCTCGCCCTGGCCCTCCCGGAGGTCACCGAGGCCGACCACCACGGCCGCCCGTCGTTCCGGCTGGGCACCGCCGTGCTCGCCACGCTGTGGGCACCCGGCATCCTCAACGTTATGGTCGGGGAGTCGGAGGCGCGGGCGGCCGAGGGCGGCGCGGTCGCGCTGCTGTGGTGGGGGCAGCGGCTCTCGGGCGTGCGGGTCGACCTCGCCCGGGCCGAGGAGGCCACCGTCGCCGACCTGCTCGACGACGCCTGGACCCGCCGCGCCCCGGCCCGGCTGCGGCGGGCCCGCCCGTGACCTTCCCGCGGCCGGTCCCGCTCGTCGGCGACGCCACCTCCGCCGCCCAGCGCGCCGGCGACCCCGCCGGGTGGGCCATGCCCGACGACGCCGGGGGCCTCTACGCCGTCGTCGCCGCCCGCCGCGACGTGCGCCGGTTCCGGCCCGACCCGGTGCCCGGCGACGTCCTCCGGCGGGTGCTCGCCGCCGGGCACGCCGCGCCGTCGGTCGGGCACAGCCAGCCGTGGCGCTTCGTCGTCGTCCGCGACGCGGGCGTCCGCGACCGCGCCGCCGTCCTCACCGACCGCGAGCGGCTGCGGCAGGCCGCCCGGCTCGAGCCCGACGCCGCCCGCCGGCTGCTGGACCTGCAGCTGGAGGGCGTCCGCGAGGCACCGCTGGGGATCGTCGTGTGCTGCGACCGGCGCACCCCGGCCGCCGGGGTCCTCGGCCGCGCCACCTTCCCCGACGCCGACCTGTGGAGCTGCGCGGCGGCCATCCAGAACCTGTGGCTGGCCGCCCGCGCCGAGGGCCTGGGCATGGGCTGGGTGACGCTGTTCCGCCCCGAGGAGCTCGCCGGCCTCGTCGGCCTGCCCGACGGCGTGGCCACGCTCGGCTGGCTGTGCCTGGGCTGGCCCGACGAGCGCCCGCCCGCGCCGGGCCTGGAGCGGGCCGGCTGGTCGCGGCGGCTGCCGCTGGACGCCGTCGTCGTCGAGGACCGGTGGCCGGCCGACGACGGCGGGCCGGCCGCTCCCCCCTCGCACCTGCGCGCCCCCGGCCGCGAGGCGGTGGTCGGCGCCCGCGACGACGCCGACCGGCTGCTGACCACCCCCGGCTCGCTGGGCGTGCTCGACCGCGCCGTCGACCGGGTCGTGGCGCTCGGCCGCGGCGACGTCACCGGCGGCACGCTGCTGCTCGCCGCCGCCGACCACCCGGTGGCCGTGCTCGGGGTGTCGGCCTACCCGGCGACCGTCACCCGCGACGTGGCCCGGGCCGCGCTGGCCGGCACCGCCGTGGGCGCCACCGCCGCGGCCGCCGCCGGGCTGGCCACCGTGGTCGTCGACGCCGGGGTGTCCGGCGACCCGCTGCCCGGGGCGGTCGACGCCCGTCCGGCCGGCCCCCGCGGCGACCTCGCCTCCGCGCCGGCGATGACGCCCGCCGACGTCGAGCGGCTGCTGGCCGCCGGGCGGGACCTCAGCGCCCGCGACGGCCTGCTGGCCCTCGGCGAGGTCGGCGTCGGCAACACCACCGTCGCCGCCGCGCTCGCCGCCGGGCTGCTCGGCGCCGGCCCGGACGAGGTCACCGGCCTCGGGGCGGGCGCCGACAGCGCCGTGCTCGACCGCAAGCGCGCGGTGGTCGCCGCCGCGCTCGCCCGGGCGGGCACCGGCCTGGGGCCAGAGCGGGCGCTGGCCGAGCTCGGCGGTCCCGAGCTCGTGGTGCTCACCGGCGCGGTGCTCGGCGCTGCCCGGGCCCGCGCCGCCGTCGTCCTCGACGGGTTCGCCGTCTCGGTCGCCGCGCTGGCCGCCGTGCAGCTCGAGCCCGGCGCGCAGGCGTGCCTGGTGGCCGGGCAGCGCAGCCGCGAGCGCGGCCACGACCTCGTGCTGCAGGCGCTCGGGCTCGAGCCGCTGCTGGACCTGCGGCTGCGGGCCGGTGAGGGCGCCGGCGCGGCGCTGGCCGCCGGCCTGCTGTTCGACGGCCTCCGCATCCGCCGGGGGACCGCCCGGGTCGGCTGAGCGGGATCGTCACCCGACCGGCTCGGGCACGTGGCGGACGTTGCAGGCCCCCGTGGCGGCGATCATGGCTCCGGGACGGCGACACGCCGACGCCCGGCGTGTCACGACCGTGGCGCCGTGATCGCGGGCAGGTGTGCGCGCCGGAGGAGCGCCTGACCAGGGCCCGCGCCGGTGCCCCCGGTCGCCGCCGGGGCACCGGCAGGGCCAGGATCGACGCCGTGACCGATCCCCGCGCCGGCCAGCCCGCCTCCCCCGCCGACCTGGTCGACGTCGCCTCGCTGGTGACCGCCTACTACACGCTGGTGCCCGACCCGGCGGAGCCGGCGCAGCGGGTGGCCTTCGGCACCTCCGGGCACCGGGGGTCCTCGTTCGACACCGCGTTCAACGAGGCGCACATCCTGGCCACCACCCAGGCGATCTGCGAGTACCGCGCCCAGCAGGGGGTCGACGGGCCGCTGTTCCTCGGCCGCGACACCCACGCGCTGTCCGAGCCGGCCTGGGCCAGCGCGCTGGAGGTGCTGGCCGCCAACGACGTGACGGTGCTGGTCGACGCCGCCGGCCGCTACACCCCGACGCCGGCGGTCAGCCACGCCATCCTCACCGCCAACCGCGGGCGCACCGGCGGCCTCGCCGACGGCATCGTGGTCACCCCGTCGCACAACCCGCCCCGCGACGGCGGCTTCAAGTACAACCCGCCCAACGGCGGCCCGGCCGACACCGACGCCACGACGGTCATCGCCGCCCGCGCCAACGAGCTGCTCGCCGCCGGCCTCGACGGCGTCCGGCGGATCCCGTTCACCCGCGCGCACGCGGCCGCGCAGCGGCACGACTTCCTCGGCGCCTACGTCGACGACCTGCCCTCCGTGCTCGACCTCGACGCCGTCCGCGACGCCGGCGTGCACGTCGGCGCCGACCCGCTCGGCGGCGCCAGCGTCGACTACTGGGGGGCCATCGCCGAGCGGCACCGCCTCGACCTCACCGTCGTCAACCCGCTGGTCGACCCCACGTGGCGGTTCATGACGCTGGACTGGGACGGCAAGATCCGCATGGACTGCTCCTCGCCGTCGGCGATGGCCTCGCTCATCGGCAAGCGCGCCGAGTACGCCATCGCCACCGGCAACGACGCCGACGCCGACCGGCACGGGATCGTCACCCCCGACGCCGGGCTGATGAACCCCAACCACTTCCTCGCCGTCGCCATCGCCTACCTGTTCGCGCACCGCCCGGAGTGGGCCGACGACGTCGCCGTCGGCAAGACGCTGGTGTCCTCGTCGCTGATCGACCGGGTCGTGGCGGGGCTCGGCCGGCGGCTGGTCGAGGTGCCGGTCGGGTTCAAGTGGTTCGTGCCCGGCCTGCTCGACGGCACCGTCGGCTTCGGCGGCGAGGAGTCGGCCGGCGCGTCGTTCCTGCGCCGCGACGGGCGGGTGTGGACCACCGACAAGGACGGCATCCTGCTGGCGCTCCTGGCCAGCGAGATCCAGGCGGTGACCGGCAGCTCGCCGTCGCAGCTGCACGCCGGGCTGGTCGAGCGGTACGGCGAGTCGGCCTACGCCCGGGTCGACGCCCCGGCCACCCGCGAGGAGAAGGCGGCGCTGGGGAAGCTGTCGCCGTCCGCGGTCACCGCCACCGAGCTGGCCGGCGAGCCGATCATCGCCAAGCTCACCGAGGCGCCCGGCAACGGCGCGTCCATCGGCGGGCTGAAGGTGGCCACGGAGAACGCCTGGTTCGCCGCCCGGCCCTCGGGCACCGAGGACGTCTACAAGGTGTACGCGGAGAGCTTCCGGGGCGCCGACCACCTCGCCCGGGTGCAGGAGGAGGCGCGGGCCGTCGTCGGCGCCGCCCTCGGCGCCTGACCCCCGAGGGCGAGGGGTCCGCGCCGGACCTGGGTCCTGGCGGGCGCGGGCCCCAGACTGGGCGCATGACCGGTCAGCCGTACGAGCAGGAGTGGGACGCCGTCCCGCCCGGGTCCGCCGCGCCGCCGTACGCGGCACCGCCTCCCCCGGCGTACGGCCCGCCGGCCCCCTACGGACCCCCGCCCGGGTACGCCCCCGCCCACGGCCAGGGCCCCGGCTACGCCCCGTACCCCGGGTACGGGCCGCCACCCGGCTACGGCTGGGGCGTCCCGCCGGCCTGGCCCGCCGGTCCCGGGCGTCCCGGCGTGGCCACCGCCGCGGGGGTGCTCGGCATCGTGGCCGGGAGCCTCAGCGGGCTGGTGGCGCTGGTCCTCACCGCCGCCGTCCTCAGCGGGGACGACGACGCCGTGAGCATCGTGCTCGTCCTCGGCCTGCCGTGCGGTGCCGCGCTGGTCACCGGGGGGATCCGGCTGCTCACCCGGCACTCCCCCGCGCCGCTGTTCGTCTCTGCGCTGGCCGCCGTCGCGGTGCTGTTCCTCGCGCTGGCCGTCGGGGCCGGCACGCTCGGCGCCGACGGCCTCGTCGGGTTCACCGCGTTCCTCGTCTTCGCCTTGCCCCTGCCGGTGCTCACCGCCGTCTTCGCGCGGCTCCCGGCCACCGTCGGCTGGGCCGCCGGCCGCTGACCGGGGGTCAGGAGCGGCGGCGGGCCTTGTCGGCGTACATCGCCGCGTCGGCCTCGCGGACCACCGTGTCCTGCGCCTGCTCCGGGTCGGTGCCGCCGTCGACCGACCCGATGCCGATGCTCAGCCCCACCTGCACCGTCGTGGGACCCACGGTCAGGGTGCCCGGCAGCGCCTCGCGCAGCCGCGCGGCCAGGTGCTCGGCGTCGGTGCGCTCGGTGTTCTCGCAGACGACGGCGAACTCGTCCCCGCCCAGCCGCGCGGCCGTGTCGCTGGCCCGCAGCACCGAGGTCAGCCGGCCCGCGACCGCGACGAGGACGGCATCGCCGGTGGGGTGGCCGAACTGGTCGTTGACCGCCTTGAACCCGTCGAGGTCGAGGACCAGCACGCAGGTCGGTGTGTTCTCGCGGTGACCGCGCTCGAGGGCGTGGCGCAGCCGGTCGCGGAACAGCAGCCGGTTCGGCAGGCCGGTGAGCGGGTCGTGGGCCGACAGGTGCAGCAGGCGGGCCTCGAGCTCCTTGCGGTCGGTGACGTCCTCGACCACCGTCACCAGGTGCGAGGGGGTGCCGTCGGGCGAGCCCGCCACCCACGACGTCGTCACCTGCACCGGGACCTCGGTGCCGTCGGGGCGGAGGAACCGGCACTCCAGCCGGGTGTGGCCGTGGCTGCGCTGCAGCCCCTGCAGCAGGGCCGTCGCCGCGGCGACGTCGTCGGGGTGGGTGACGTCGGACAGGGTGGTCCCGGCCAGCCGCTCCGGCGGCCTCCCCAGCAGGTCACCCAGTGCGCGGTTGGCCGCGATCAGCTCGCCGTCCGGTGTGCACAGCGCCACGCCCATGGGTGAGTTGGTGAAGGCGCTGCCCGGATCGGGCTGCCTCACCGTGCCCACGGCCTCGGCGTCGTCCACGGACCACCTCCTGTTCCTCCCCCCGAGTGCTGCGGTGTGACCAGGGTGTTCCCTCCCCAGTTCCACGTGGAACCTGCCACGCGGGCAGGATGGGCCCTGGAACCCGTGCGGACCAGGAGGACGATCATGACGGCGGACTTCGACCTCGTGCTGCCCCCCACGGTCGACGTCCGCGAGGTGGGCATGCGCGACGGCCTGCAGCTGGAGGCGCCGGTCCCCCTCGAGGGCAAGCTGGCGATGCTCGAGGCGCTGGTGGCCACCGGCGTGCGCCGCATCGAGGTCACCTCGTTCGTCTCGCCGAAGGCCGTCCCCGCGCTGGCCGACGCCGACCAGGTCGCCGCCGAGCTCTCCCGCTGGCCCGACGTGCACTGGTCGGCGCTGGTGGCCAACCCGCGGGGGGCGGTGCGCGCCGTCGACGCCGGCCTCGCCCACCTCGAGCTCGTCGTCTCCGCCTCCGACGGGCACAGCCGCGCCAACGCCGGCCGCTCCACCGCCGAGGCGCTCGCCGGGGTCGCCGAGGTCGCCGGGCTGGCGCACGGCGCGGGCGGGTCGCTCGAGGTCGTCGTCGCCACCGCGTGGGACTGCCCGTTCGACGGCCGGACGCCGATCGCGCGCACCGTCGACGTCTGCCGCGCCGCGGTCACCGCCGGCGCCGACGCGCTGTGCCTGGGCGACACCATCGGGACGACGACGCCGGCGCGGGTGGTCCGCCTCCTCGACGCCGTCCGCCGCGCCTGCCCCGGGACGCCGGTGGCGGTGCACTTCCACGACACCCGCGGCACCGGCCAGGCCAACGCGCTGGCCGCCGTGCAGGCCGGGGTGACCCAGCTCGACGCCTCCGTCGGCGGGCTCGGCGGCTGCCCGTTCGCGCCGGGCGCCAGCGGCAACATCGCGACCGAGGAGCTCGTCTACTGGCTCGAGGAGTCCGACGTGCGCACCGGCATCGACCTCGACGCGATGCTGGCCGCGGCGCGGGTCACCGAGGGCGCGGTCGGCCACGAGCTGCCCAGCTCGCTGTACCGGGCCGGCGGGCGGTCGGTGCCGCGGGCGGCCGCGGCCACCCTCGCCTGAGGCCGGCGTGGAGGTCATCGACCCGCGCGTCATGCGCGACGTCCTGGGGCACTTCGCCTCCGGCGTGACCGTGGTGACCTCCCACAGCGACGCGGGCCCGATCGGCTTCACCTGCCAGTCGTTCAGCTCGCTGTCGCTGGACCCCCCGCTGGTCGCCCTCGCCCCGGCCCGCACGTCGACGACGTGGCCGCGGCTGCGCGACATCGGCCGCTTCTGCGTCAACGTGCTCGCCGAGGACCAGTCGGGCCTGTCGGCGGCGTTCGCCCGCTCCGGCGTCGACAAGTTCGCCGGGGTGCGGTGGCGGCCGAGCCCGCACGGCTCCCCCGTGCTCGACGGCGTCGTCGCGTGGATCGACTGCACACTGTGGGCCGAGTACGACGGCGGCGACCACACCATCGTGGCCGCGCGCGTGCTCGACCTCGGCGCCGACCCCGGCCGCCGCCCGCTGCTGTTCCACCGCGGCGGCTACGGCCGCCCCGAGCCCCGAGACACCGAGGCAGAGGACACGGCATAGGAAGCGATCCGCACGTCGACGCGTGCCGGACGTGCGGAGAGCTTCCTATGCCTCGTCGGGTGCCCCGTCGAAGCGGACGGCGATGAGGGCGACGTCGTCGCGGCCGTCCAGGGTGCCGCTGACGGCGGCGTCGCACAGCTCCTGCGGGGAGGCCGCCACCGGCGCCGCCGCCAGCCGCCCCAGCAGCGCCTCGATGCCCTGGTCGAGGTCGGAGCCCGGCGTCTCCACCAGGCCGTCGGTGTAGCCGAGAAGCACCGACCCCGGGGGCAGCTCCACGGTGCGCACCGTCCGCCGCGCCGCGACGTCGACGCCCACGAGCAGGCCCGGGACGCCGTCGAGGAGCTCCACCGCGCCGTCGGGCGAGCGCAGCACCAGCGGCGGGTGGCCGGCGTTGACCACCTGCGCGGTCCAGGGCCCGCCGGGGCGCGCCGGGGGGATCGCGCGGACGTAGGCCATGGTCGCCATCGACGCCACGCGCAGGCCCTGCACCAGCCGGTCGACGCGGGTCAGCACGGCCGCCGGGTGCGGGTCGGGCGCCTCCCACAGGCAGGCCCGGATCAGCCCCCGGAGCTGCCCCATCGCGGCGGCCGCGGCGACGTCGTGGCCGACGACGTCGCCGACCACCATCCCCACCGAGCCGTCGGGCAGCTGCAGCAGGTCGTAGAAGTCCCCGCCGACGTCGGCGGCGGTGGAGGCGCTGACGTAGTGCGCCGCGACCCGCAGCCCCGGGACGTCCGGCAGCTCGGGCAGCAGGGACCGCTGCAGCGTGTCGGCGACGGCGTGCTCCTGCTGGTAGAGCCGCACGTTGTCCATGACCAGCGCCGCCCGCCGCGCGAGGTCCTCGACCAGGCTGACGTCGTCGGGGGTGAACGGACGCTCGGGTGCGCTGCGCACCAGCGCGATCGCGCCCCGGGTGCGGCGGCGGGCCACCAGCGGCACGCTCAGCGCCGTCGCCGCGCCCAGCCGCCCGGCGATCTCCTGGGCCACCGGTGAGGCGGTGTCCTCGCCCAGCTGCGGTGGCAGCCGCTCGACGAGCACGGTCCGGGACGAGGTGATGCTGCGCTGGCTGGGCGAGCCGGACGGCAGCCGCAGCCCGTGCCCGGCGTCGTGGCGGCGGAGCTCGGTGCGGGCGCGCTCGCGGTCGCGCGACACCATCGCGCGCACCTCGCCGTCGTCGTCGACGAGCGTGATGACGACCCAGTCGGCCAGCCGGGGCACGCACAGGGCCGCGAGCCGGTCGAGCAGGTCGCCGACGTCGAGGGTGGCGATCAGCGAGCTGGTGGCCTCGGCCATCAGCGTGAGCCGGGCCTGCGCCCCCTCGGCGTCGCGCTGTGCCCGCTCGGCGTCCGAGCGCGCCTGCTCGGCCACGGCGCGGGCCAGCTCGGCCTCCTGCCGGGCGGCCTGCTCCGCGGCGAAGGCGGCCTCGCGCTCGGCCTCTCCCCGCACCCGCTCGGTGACGTCGGTCTGCACGCCGACGAAGCTGACCAGCTCGCCCTCGCCGTCGAAGACCGGGCTGATGGCCAGCTGGTTCCAGAAGGCGGTGCCGTCGCGGCGGTGGTTGAGCAGCGTGACGGTGACCGGCTCCTGCGCCGCGAGCGCGTCGCGGATCTGCTGCACGGTCGCCGGGTCGGTGTTCGGGCCCTGCAGGAAACGGCAGTTGCGGCCCACCGACTCCCCGTAGGCGTAGCCGGTGATCCGGCTGAAGGAGGGGTTGACCCAGACCAGCGGGTTGTCCGGCTGGCGGGGGTCGGTGATGGTGAAGGCGATGTCGGTGGCGACGACGGCCCGTTCGCGCAGCGCCTGCAGCTCGGACTCGGCGTCGGCGGTGCCGGTGGCCCCCGCGACCTCGAGCAGCACGACCAGCGACAGCTGCTGGCCGGTGCCGGGCTGGGTCAGCGGGAAGCCGGTCACCCACAGCAGCCGGTCGCCGCCGCCGTCGTCCTCGCGTACCCGCGCGACGTCGGTGCTGCGGCCGGGCGTCAGGCGCACCGCCTCGCCGGTGACCGGCTGCCCCTGGGCCACCAGTGACAGCGGGCCGCTGGTGCGGGCCAGCGGGGCGCCACCGAGGTCGGTGAGGCCGGCCGAGGCGCCCCACGTGTCGATGTCGACCGGGAGCCGCACGTTGCCGGCCATCTCGACGGCGGCGGTGTTGGCGTAGGTGACCGCCCCGGACTCGCGGTCGATGAGCAGGACGGCCACCGGGACGTCGGCCAGGACGGCGGGCAGGGCCGCAGCCGCCGACCCGCCGTCGCCCTGCTCGGTGACCACCGCGTGGGCGGCGGTGACGATGCGGGACTGGCGGCCGCCGGCACCGCGGCCGTCGACGGCCGCCTCCGCCACGGCCGCCCGGGCCTCGGGGCCGATGCCGTCGCCGGGCACGGGCCGGCCCTCCGGTCGGTCGCCTGTCGGTGGCACGCAACGAATCTAACCGGCACCGCAGGTCGGGTGCCCGCGCGCACGGCGGCCGGCCACCCGCAGGTGTGCCGCCCGCCCGGGCGGGCACCCCTCTGCGAGCCACGCAGGAGGGAGACCAGCCATGGGACTGCTCGACCGGCTCCTCGGCCGTCGCCGCAAGCCCGAGCCCGCGCCGTACGGCGGGTACGACGGGTACGCCGCGCCGCCGCCACCGCAGGCCCCGCCCGCCCGGCCGCAGTCCGGGCAGCGCGCCCCGCTCACCGACCAGCAGGCCGTCGAGCGCTACCGCTACCTGCTGCGGACCGCGCCCCCGGACCAGATCGAGCAGGCGCACGCCGAGGCCTTCGCCCAGCTCACCCCGCAGCAGCGGCAGGAGGTGCTGACCCAGCTCGCCGCCGCCGTGCCGGCCTCCGAGCGGCCGCGCACCGACGACGCGCAGACCCTCGCCCGGGTGGCCACCCGCGCCGAGCTGCGCCAGCCGGGCATCCTCGAGCGCACCTTCGGCGGCGGCTACGGCCCGGGCTACGGCCCGGGGTACGCCCCCGGCCCCGGGTACGGCGGTGGGGGCTACGGCGGCTACGGCGGGGGCTACGGGCCGCGCATGGGCGGCTTCGGCGGCTCGCTGGGCGGCAGCCTGCTCGGCACCATCGGCGGTCTCGTGGTGGGCACCGCGGTCGCCGACGCGCTCTTCGACACCGGCCTCGGCGACGGCGGCCTGTTCGGCGGCGGGGACGAGGAGGCCTACGCCGAGGGCTACCAGGACGGCGCCGAGGGCGGCGGGGACGGCGGCGGCGATGGCGGTGGCGACTACGCCGCGGGCGACGGCGGCTACGACGGCGGCTACGGCGGTGACCCCGGTGCCGACTTCGCCGGCGGGGCCGACAACGGCTACGACGGCGGTGGGGACTTCGGCGGCGGTGACTTCGGGGGCGGTGACTTCGGGGGCGACTTCGGGGGCGGGGACTTCTGACCGCTCAGCGCCCGGGACCCTCCGGCGTCCCGGGCGCCGGGGTGCCCGGCGCCGGCGTGCGGGCCTGGTGGCGCAGCCAGAGCAGGCCGAGCACGGGGAGCACCAGCGGCACGAAGCCGTAACCGCGCCCGAACGCCGACCACACCGTCTCGTCGGGGAAGGCCGCGCGGTCGAGCAGCGACAGGGCCCCCACCACCAGCACCCCGGCCAGCTCGACGCTGATCGCGACGAGCGCCACCCGGCGGCCACCGCGGGCCAGCGCCACCGTGGCCACGACGTAGACCGCCGCGGCGAACGCGGACAGCAGGTAGGCGACCGGGGCCTCGTCGAAGCGGGTGGCCAGCTGCACGGTCGCGCGGGCGCCGGCGGCGAGGGCGAAGACCGCGTAGACGGCGACCAGCACCCGCCCGGGCCCGGTCGCCGTCCCGCCGGTCGCCGTCGGCTCAGGCACCCGGGGCCTCCCACAGCTGCACCAGCCGCCAGACCATGACCAGGGTGACCAGGGCGGCGACGGCGAGCACGGTCCCCGCCCAGCGGCTGGGCTCGGTGCGCGACCACAGCACCCCGGCCACCGGCAGCAGCACGACGCCGCCGAGGTAGCCGAGGAAGGTGGCCGTCTCCGGCGGCCGCTCACCGCCGGCCAGCGCCACCCCGGCGACGGCGGCCTGCACGAGCAGCACGACCTCGAGCACCGCGGCGCCGGCGAGGTGGAGCAGGCCGATCCGCCGGTGGGCGAGGGTCGAGGCCAGCCCGGCGAGGGCGACGACGACGGCGACCGCCGTGGCCGACCAGACGAGGGTGGCGTTCATCGGACCCATGATCGCGCGTCCGCCGGGAGGGGTGGGTCGAGGGCACGGGGTAGGAGGAGGGCATGACCGTCCGCGACCTGGTGGTGGACCTCTGCGCCGAGCACCTCGACGTCCTCGGCAGCGACCCGGTGTCGCTGCAGACGCTGGTCGGGCTGCTGGCCGCGTGCGGGGTGGCCGAGCCGAGCACGCGCCTGGCCGTGGCGGCGCTGCGGCGGGCCGGGTGGCTGACCGGGTCCCGGCGGGGGCGGGAGACGCTGGTGACCCCGACGGCGGTGCTGCGGGAGGCGGTGGCCGCCCGCGACGAACGCGTCGCGCGCCGGACGGGCCCGTGGGACGGGCAGTGGCGGATGGTCGTCTACGGCGTCCCGGAGACCGACCGGGCCGCCCGCGAGCGGGTGCGCCGCAGCCTGGCCCGCGCGGGGTTCGGCCCGCTCGCGCCGGCCACCTGGGTCTCGCCGCACCGGGCGGCGCTGGAGGAGGTGGGCGCCGAGCTGGCCGGCGAGCGCACCTCGCGGCTGGACCTGCTCACCGCGAGCGTCGCCGACCCGCGGCTGTCCGACGTCGACCTCGCCGCCCGCTGCTGGGACCTCCCCCGGCTGGCCGCCGGGTGGACTCGGGTGCTCGACCGGCTGCGCGCCGTCTCCGGCGCGGTCCCCGAGGGCCCGGCCGCGCTCGCCCTGCACCTGCGGCTGCACGCCGAGCTGCGCGCCGTCGTCACCGGCGACCCGCTGCTCCCCCCGGCGCTGCAGCCGGAGGCCTGGCCCGCCCGCGAGGTCCGCGACGCGTGGGCCGACACCGGCGCCCGGCTGGCGGCCGCGGCCCGCGCGCACGTCGCCGACGTCCTCGGCGCCGTGGGGATCCGCCCCGCCGTCGCGTGACGAAGGACCCTCCTGCCCCCCACCCCTCGCGCGCTCGGGGCGGGACCCTGCAGGAGGGCCGTTCCCTCACCTCACCTGTGGACGGTGGACATGTCGGGGTAGCGGTCGCCGACGGCGGCACCGACGGGCGCGGCCTCGTCGAGGCGGCGCAGGTCGTCGTCGGAGAGTGCGACGTCGGCGGCCGCGGCGTTCTCCTCCAGGTAGCGCACCCGCTTGGTGCCGGGGATGGGGACGACGGCCGGGTTGTCCCCGCGGTCGCTCTGCGCCATCACCCACGCGAGAGCCAGCTGCGACGCCGTCGCCCCTTTCTCGTCGGCGATCTCGCGGACCCGGTCGACCAGGCGCAGGTTCTGCTGGAACGCCTCGCCCTGGAAGCGCGGGTTGTGCCGGCGGAAGTCGTCGGGGGCGAGGTCGTCGACGCTGCGGATCTGCCCGGACAGGAACCCGCGGCCGATCGGCGAGTAGGCGACGAACCCGATGCCGAGCTCGCCGCAGGTGGCCAGCACGCCGTTCTCCTCGGGGTCGCGGCTCCACAGCGAGTACTCGGTCTGCACCGCGGCCACCGGCTGGACGGCGTGGGCGCGGCGGATCGTCTCCGGCGCGGCCTCGGAGATGCCCGCGGCGCGCACCTTGCCCGCCTCGACGAGCTCCCGGATCGCGCCCCACGTCTCCTCGACGGGGACCCGGGTGTCCACCCGGTGCTGGTAGTAGAGGTCGATGACGTCGACGCCGAGCCGCTCCAGCGAGGCGTCACAGGCGCGGCGCACGTAGTCGGGGCGGCCGTTGATGCCGCGGAACGAGCCGTCCTCGCCTCGCTCGTTGCCGAACTTGGTCGCCAGCACCACCTCGTCGCGGCGGCCCGCGATGGCCTTCCCGACCAGCCGCTCGTTGGTGAAGGGGCCGTACATGTCGGCGGTGTCGAGGAAGGTGACGCCGAGGTCGAGGGCGCGCTGGATGGTGCGCTCGGCCTCGGCCTGGTCGCCGGTGCCGTAGAACTCGCTCATCCCCATGCAGCCCAGCCCCATGGCCGGGACGGACAGGGACCCGAGGGTGCGTGTCTGCATGACCCCTCGCTGCCCGCCGGGTGCCCGCTGCAACCGACCGCCGGAGGACCCTTCCGTTCCGGCGTCGACGCCGGCCGGATGGGGCGGACCGCCGGGACCCTGCTCGCGGCGGTCCGGCGCGGACAGGACGGGCGCCGCACGGCGTAGGCCGGCTCCGGGGATGCCGTGGAGTCGCCGACTGCCGGGATGTGGCGTCCGCTGGCGGGGCGACTGCTGGCCTGTCCGTCACGACGACGGGTCATCTGGCTCCTGACCTGCGAAAACTGTCGTACCGCGTCCGTAGGTTCGGGGTCGTGGAGGTCGCGGAGTACGTGTCACAAGTGGAGCGGGCGCTCGCCGGGTGGCTCGTCGAGCGGCCCGTACAGGTGCCGCGGCTGCCGGTGGCGGCGCTCTCCGATGAGCAGGCCGCCGTCGAGCTGCAGCGGCTGCAGGCCCGCAAGGCGATGGAGGCCGCCTACGAAGCCGAGCTGGTGCTGCGGCTGGCCGAGGCCCGCCCCTCCGACGACGACCCCGCACCCGGCACCCCGGGCGCCAGGCGCCGCGGGTCGTGGGCGCCGGACACCGAGCTGCCGGGGGTGTCGGAGTTCTTCACCGCCGAGCTGGCGCTGGTGCTCAACTGCGGCCGGGGCACGGCCAACCACCTGGCCACCCGCGCCTGGACCTACCGCGAGCGGCTGCCCGCCACCTGGGCGGCGCTCGCCGCTGGCGAGCTTGACGAGGCGCGCGCCAGGGCGCTGGCCGACGTGCTGCAGCACACCGCCCCGGCCCTGGCCCGCCGGATCGAGGCGGTGGTGCTGCCCGAGGCCGCCGACCTGACCGTCGGCAAGCTGAAGAAGCGGGCGCTGGAGCTGCTGCTGGAGGTCGACTCAGGCGCGGTCGACGAACGGCGGAAGACCGCCGAACGGCGCTCGGACGTGCGCGTCTATCCGTCCCCCAGCGACGGGATGAGCACGCTGGCCGCCGACCTGCCCACCGACGTGGCCGCGGCCTGCCACGCGACCGTCGACGCGCTGGCCCGGATGCTCAAGGCCGACGGCGATCCGCGGCCGATCGGGCAGCTGCGCACCGCCGTGTTCGCCGACCTGCTGCAGCGCCCCTGGCAGGCCGGGCACGGCGGTCACCGCCCACCTGCACATCGTCGCCACGCTGGCGTCGCTGGCCGGCCGCTCGGACCAGGCCGGTGAGGTGAACGGGTTGCCGATCACCGCCGCGCACCTGCGCGCGCTGCTGCACCAGTTGGACGCCCTCGGCGTGCAGGCCCCCGACGGTGGCACGGTGACCGTCGCGCTGACCGAGGAGGACGGCAGCCTGCGGGCCACCGCCACCCTCGATCGGCTGCGCCGGCTGGCCGCCCGCGGCTGCCCCGACCACCCCGCGGACGCCGAGTGCGGGTGCCCCGTGCTCGACCGGCCGGCGGGCCGGGACGGCTACACCCCCTCGGCGGCGCAGCAGGCGTTCGTGCGCACCCGCGACCGCACCTGCCGGATGCCGACCTGCGGGCAGCGGGTCGGCTGGGCCGACGCCGACCACGTCCTCCCGCACGCCGCCGGTGGGGCCACCGACTGCGCCAACCTGTGCTGCCTGTGCCGCTCGCATCACCGGGTGAAGACCTTCGCCCGCGGCTGGCGCTTCGAGATGGGTCCCGACGGAACGCTGACCGTCACCACCCCGTCCGGCATCACCCGCACGACCCGGCCACCGGGCCTGCGACCACCACCGCCACCTGAACCACCACGAGTGGACGAACCGGCCCAGCCGGACGACGACCCACCGCCCTTCTGACCCAGACGGTGCGGGGGAGGCCGGCTGTCCGGCGGCCCGACACCCGGTCCGTACGGCGCTACGCCCAGCGGGCCAGGGCCGTGCTCGTCCCCGGCGCCACCACCGTGAACCCGGCGTCCACGACCTCCACCGGAGCGCCCCCGCGCAACCGCGACCAGCGCGCGACGTCGGGGTGCTCCACCACCACCGGGAAGCCGGCGCCGGACCAGGCGGCCAGCCGGCCGGCGGGCATCCGCAGCGCGGTCAGCTGGGCGGCGTGACCGCAGGCGGCCGCGGCCTTGCCGAGGGGCAGGAACGGCTCCGGGCAGACCGACACCACCACCGCGCCGCCGGGCTCCGGGTCCACCGCCGGGCACGCGTCCGGGTCGTCGAGCTCGCTGCCCGACAGCTGCAGCCGCGCGACCTCCGGTGGCAGCGCGTCGAGCGCGGTCGGCACCAGCGCCCGGACCTCGGCCCTCCGCGCCGCCACCGTGACCCCGGGCAGGGCCGCGACCCGCTGCCACGCCACGCCCCGAGCGCGCCGGCAGTGCTTGCGGATCGCCCCGTCGGTCCACCGCCGGACCCGGGGCCACCACTCCCCGCCGGGCTGCGCCCGGTCGTCGGCGAGCAGCCGCACGACGGCCACCGCCGCGGCCTCGCAGACGGCGCTGCGGGTCGGGGGCGCGCTCCGCTCCACGCGTGCCACCAGCTGCACGGCCCACGGCGCCTCGCCCTCCGGGTCTGCGTACACGACCCCACCCTGCCGGACCGGCACGGGCGACCCCGCCCCGGTTCCACGTGGAACCGCGGGTGTTGCGCCGGTGTGAACAACCCACCCGACGCGTCGCGTGAGCCTGCCGACTGGGGTTGGATCGAACCCATGTGCGGCCTCTCCGGCGAGATCAGGTTCGACGGCTCCCTGGCCGACACCACCGCGGTCGCGCGGATGGTCGAGGCACTGGTCCCCCGCGGACCGGACGGCCAGGGCCAGTGGAGCGCCGGACGCGTCGCGTTCGGCCACCGGCGGCTGTCGGTCATCGACCTGTCCCCCAGCGGCTCCCAGCCGATGGTCGACAGCGAGCTGGGCCTCGAGGCGGTGTTCAACGGCTGCATCTACGACTACAAGGAGCTGCGCGCCGAGCTCGAGGGCCACGGCTACCGCTTCTTCTCCACCAGCGACACCGAGGTCCTGCTCAAGGGCTACCACCACTGGGGCGTGGACTTCGTCGACCACCTGCACGGCATGTTCGTCGTGGTCATCCACGAGCGCGACACCGGCCGCGTGGTCATGGCCCGCGACCGGCTGGGCATCAAGCCGCTCTACCTCGCCGAGACGCCGGGACGGCTCCGGTTCGCCTCGTCGCTGCCCGCGCTGCTGCGCGCCGGCGACGTCGACACCTCCATCGACCCCGTCGCGCTGCACCACTACCTCACCTGGCACGCCGTCGTCCCCGCGCCGCGCACGCTGCTCAACGGCGTCCGCAAGCTGCCGCCGGCGACCGTGCGGGTGATCGAGGCCGACGGCAGCAGCCGCGAGCACCGCTACTGGGAGCCCACCTACGAGCGCCGCCCGGAGCACGAGCGCTGGTCGGCGCGCGACTGGGAGGACGCGATCGAGGAGGCGCTGCGGGTCGCCGTCCGCCGTCGGCTGGTCTCCGACATCCCGGTCGGCGTCCTGCTCTCCGGCGGCCTGGATTCCAGCCTCATCGTCGGCCTGCTCGCCCAGGAGGGGCAGACGGGGCTGGCCACCTACTCGATCGGCTTCGAGACCGTCGGCGGTCACGCGGGCGACGAGTTCCGCTACTCCGACGTCATCGCCGAGCGGTTCGAGACCGACCACCACCGCATCCGGGTGTCCTCCGACGAGCTCGCCGCGGCGCTGGGCCACGCGATCGGCGCGATGGCCGAGCCGATGGTCAGCCACGACGTCGTCGCGTTCGACCTGCTCTCCGAGCGGGTCAGCCAGACGATCCGGGTGGTGCAGTCCGGCCAGGGCGCCGACGAGGTCTTCGCCGGCTACCACTGGTACCCACCGCTGGCCGACGTCGGCCGCGAGGAGGCCGTCGAGCGGTACGCGAGGGCGTTCTTCGACCGCGGACCGCAGGACATGCGGGCGCTGGTCGGCGAGCGGTACGCCCTCGACGGCGACCCGAGCCTGGAGTTCGTCCGCGACCACATGTCCCGGGCGGGCGCGCAGACCGCCGTCGACGCCGCCCTGCGCCTCGACAGCGAGGTCATGCTCGTCGACGACCCGGTCAAGCGGGTGGACAACATGTCCATGGCCTGGGGCCTGGAGGCCCGGGTGCCCTTCCTCGACCACGACCTGGTGGAGCTGGCCGCCGCCTGCCCGCCGGAGCTCAAGCTCGCCGACGGCGGCAAGGGCGTGCTCAAGGCGCTCGGGCGCCGGATCGTCCCGCCGGAGGTCATCGACCGGCCCAAGGGCTACTTCCCGGTGCCGGCGATCACCCACCTCGAGGGCAAGGTGCTCGGCCTGGTCAGGGACGCCCTGTCCAGCGAGGCCGCCCGCGAGCGGGCGCTGTTCCGGCCCGAGTACGTCTCCCGGCTGCTCGACGACCCCAACGGCGAGCTCACGCCGCTGCGCGGCAACAAGCTCTGGCAGCTCGGGCTGGTGGAGCTCTGGCTGCAGAGCCACGGGGTCTGAGGAGGTCCCGTGGCCCCGCCCCGGCTCGCCGGACTCCGCCGCCGCTCGACCGCGGCGCACCCGACCCCCGACCTGACGCGGCGCAGCTGGCAGAAGCCCTCCGAGCGCGAGCTCGCAGGGATGGACACCGACGTCGTCCTCGACCTCGCGTGGGGCCGGCTGGTGTTCGGCCAGACCTTCGCCGAGATGCGCCGCATCCTCGACGCCCTGCGGGACGAGGGGTCCGGCCGGCGCGACATCTGCATCTACGCGCGCGACCCGCACGTGCTCGTCGGCCTGGCCCCCGACGAGCTGTTCATCGACCCCAGCTACACCTACCGGCTCGACCTCCACCGCTACCGCGCCCGGCCCGAGCTCATCCGCGGCGTCTTCGTCCGCACGGTGACCGCGCTGGAGGAGATGCAGGCGATCAACGAGATCTACGCCCGCAACGGCATGGTGACCGGCGACCCCGAGACCATGTGGGCCAACCACCGGACCCGTTCCTTCACCTACCTGGTCGCCGAGGACCGGCGCACCCGCCAGATCGTCGGCACCGTCACCGGCGTCGACCACGTGCTCGCCTTCGGCGACCCGGAGGGCGGGACCAGCCTGTGGTGCCTGTCCGTGGACGCGCAGACCGCGCCCGCGGGCACCGGCGAGGCGCTGGTGCGGGTGCTCGCGGAGCGCTACGTCGGCCGCGGCCGCTCCTACGTGGACCTCTCGGTCATGCACGACAACGCCGCGGCCATCGCGCTGTACCGCAAGCTCGGCTTCGCCCGCGTGCCGGTCCTCTGCGTCAAGCGCAAGAACCCGATCAACACACCGCTGTTCGCCGCCCGCCCGGCGGGCCTCGAGCAGCTCAACCCCTACGCGCGCATCGTCGCCGACGAGGCGCTGCGCCGCGGCATCCGCGTCGAGGTCACCGACGCCGAGTTCGGCGAGCTGCGGCTGTCGCTGGGCGGGCGGCAGGTCCTCACCCGCGAGTCGCTGTCGGAGTTCACCACCGCCGTCGCGATGAGCCGCTGCGACGACAAGCGGGTGACCCGCCGCATCGTCGAGGACGCCGGCGTGCGCGTGCCCCGCGGCGTCACCGTCCCCGAGGACGACCCCGGCCCGGCCCGCGAGCTGCTCGCCGAGTGCGGGCAGCTGGTGGTCAAGCCCGCCCGCGGCGAGCAGGGCAAGGGCATCACCGTCGGCGTGACGACGTCCGAGGAGCTCGACCGCGCCGTCGCCGCCGCCCGGCTGTTCTGCCCCGACGTGCTCGCCGAGGAGCTCGTCCCGGGCGAGGACCTGCGGGTGGTGGTCATCGACCACGAGGTCGTCGCCGCCGCGGTGCGCCGGCCGGCCGAGGTGGTCGGCGACGGCCGCCGCACCGTCACCGACCTGGTGCGCGCCGCCAGCCGGCGGCGCGAGCGCGCGACCGGCGGCGAGTCGCGCATCCCGCTCGACGACACCACCGCCGACGTCGTCCGCGCCGCCGGCCACGCGATGGACGACGTCCTGCCCGACGGCGCGCGGCTGCAGGTGCGGCGGACGGCGAACCTGCACACCGGCGGCACGATCGAGGACGTCACCGACCGGCTGCACCCCGACGTCGCCGAGGCGGCGGTGCGGGCCAGCCGCGCGATCGGCATCCCGGTCACCGGCATCGACTTCCTGGTGCCCGACGTCGAGGGTCCCGACGCGGTGTTCGTCGAGGCGAACGAGCGCCCCGGCCTGGCCAACCACGAGCCGCAGCCCACCGCCGCCCGCTTCGTCGACCTGCTCTTCCCGGAGACCCGCAGCCGGTAGCGCGGACACCGGAAGTCTGCTTCACTGGTTGGTGGGAGGGGAGTATCCCCGCAGCGCTCCCGTCGTCAGGACGGCCCCGTGGGAGGGGTCCGGCGGAGCGGGCCCCGCGTGGGCCGGGAGAGACCTCCGGTTGGTGCACCACCGACTGGAGGCGTGTCCGTGGACGTCCCCTTCTGGCTCTGGCTCGCCGTGCTCGGCCTCATCGTCGGCATGCTGGCCGTCGACCTCTTCGCCCACCGCCGCGCGCACGTCATCGGCGTGCGCGAGGCCGCCGCGTGGTCGGTCGTGTGGGTGCTCATCGGCGTCGGCTTCGGCGCCTGGGTGTGGGCGACCTACGGCGCCGAGCTCGGCCAGCAGTACTACGCCGGCTACCTGATCGAGAAGTCGCTCGCCGTCGACAACGTGTTCGTGTGGGCGATCGTCTTCACGTTCTTCGCCGTGCCCCGGGAGTACCAGCACCGGGTGCTGTTCTTCGGCGTGCTCGGCGCCCTGGTCCTGCGCGGCGCGTTCATCGCCGGCGGCGCCGCGCTCATCGAGAGCTTCGAGTGGGTGCTCTACCTGTTCGCCGCGTTCCTGCTGGTCACCGGGTACCGGATGCTGCGGCAGCGCGACGAGCACGTCGACCCCTCCCGGTCGCGGACGCTGCGGCTGTTCCGCCGGTTCGTGCCGATGACCGACGCCTACCACGGCCAGCGGTTCCTGGTCCGCCGCGGCGGCGTCCTGCTGGCCACTCCCCTGCTCGCCGTGCTGGTGCTCGTCGAGGTCACCGACGTCGTGTTCGCCGTCGACTCGATCCCGGCGATCTTCGCCGTCACCGACGAGCCGTTCCTCGTCTTCACCGCCAACGCCTTCGCGATCCTGGGCCTGCGGGCGATGTACTTCCTGCTCGCCGACCTGATCCACCGCTTCGTGTACCTCAAGACCGGGTTGGCCCTGGTGCTCGTGTGGGTGGGCGTCAAGATGCTGCTCAAGATCGACGTCTACTACATCCCGACCACCGTGAGCCTCGCGGTGATCGCCACCATCCTCGCCGTCTCGGTGTGGGCCAGCCTGCGCGCCACCCGCGGTGAGGGGCGCCGCGCCGTCGAGGCGCCGGCCACTCCCCCGTTCCGCGTGGCCACCGACGACGAGCTGGCCGAGGTCGAGCCGCTGTGGCGGCGGCGCCGCGCCCGGCGCGACACCCCGGAGCCGGCCGGCACCCCCTGACCGGATCACCGGCCCAGGCATTGGAAGCTCTCCCCACGTCCTCGGCCCCGAGACGTGGGGAGAGCTTCCTATGCCTGCAAGGGGTGGGCGCGTGGGATACCTGCTGGCCGCGGTCGGCGGTGCCGTGGGCGCGCTGGCCCGCTGGGGCGTGTCGGCGGCCCTCCCCGTCCGGGACGGCGGCTGGCCCTGGGCGACGCTGCTGGTCAACCTCACCGGCTGCCTGCTCATCGGCGTGCTGCTCGGCGCCCTCGCCCGCCGCTCCCCCGAGCCGGCGTGGGCCCGGCCGTTCCTCGCCGTCGGCGTCCTCGGCGGCTACACCACCTGGTCGGCCTTCGCCGTCGAGGTCGTGGCGCTCACCGACGCCGGGGCCGTGGCGACGGCGGCCGGCTACCTGCTCGCCTCCGTCCTCGGCGGGGTGCTCGCCGTGGCCGCTGGCGTGCGGGTGGCGCGGCGGGGACGCCCGTGACGCCGCTGCTCGTCGTCGCCGGTGCGCTGGCCGGCGCGCCGCTGCGGCTGCTGGCCACCCGGCTGGCCGCCCGCGCCGGCCGCGACCCCGCGCTCGGCACGCTGGCGGTCAACGTCGCGGGCGGTGCCGTCCTCGGGGTGCTGCTCGGGCTGGGCGGGGTGCCGGGCTGGGTGCTCGCGCTGGTCGGCACCGGGTTCTGCGGCACGCTCACCACCTTCTCCACCCTCGGCGCCGACGTCGTGCGGCTGGTGGAGGAGCGCACGCTCGGCCGCGCGGTGGGCTACCTCGCCGCCACCCTCGTGCTCGGCCTCGCCGCGGCCGCGGCCGGCTGGCTGCTGGCCGGGGGTGCCACCGCGACGCCGTCTGGTTAGGGTCGGAACCGGTATGGCCGGAGCAGACGCGGGAGACGTGCAGGCGGACAGCCCGGTCGTCGTGGTGGCCAACCGGCTGCCGGTCGACCAGGTCACCGACCCCGACGGGACGACGCGCTGGCAGCGCAGTCCCGGCGGGCTGGTGACCGCGCTGGAGCCGTTCGTGGCCGGGCGCGGCGGGGCCTGGGTCGGCTGGTCGGGCACCGCCGGCGAGGCGCCCGAGCCCTTCGAGTCCGGCGGGATCTCGCTGGTCCCGGTCGAGCTCTCCGAGGAGGAGGTCGACCGCTACTACGAGGGCATGTCGAACGCCTCGCTGTGGCCGCTGTACCACGACGTGGTCGAGAAGCCGGAGTACCACCGCACCTGGTGGGACACCTACGTGCAGGTCAACAAGCGCTTCGCCGACCGGACCGCCGAGGTCGCCGCCGAGGGCGCCATCGTCTGGGTGCACGACTACCAGCTGCAGCTGGTCCCGGCGATGCTGCGCCAGCGCCGTCCCGACCTCACGATCGGCTTCTTCCTGCACATCCCGTTCCCGCCCTACGAGCTGTTCACCCAGCTGCCGTGGCGCTCGGCGATCGTCGAGGGGCTGCTCGGCGCCGACCTCGTCGGCTTCCAGCTGCCGAGCGCGGCGGCGAACTTCGTCCAGCTCGCCCGGCGGCTGCACGAGCTGCCCACCCGCGGCGCGACCATCGAGTACGACGGCCGGGTGGTGACCGCGCGGGCGTTCCCCATCTCCATCGACGTCGCCGCCTTCGACCGGCTGGCGAACTCACCGGAGGTCCTGGCCCGGGCCAAGGAGATCCGCACCGAGCTCGGCGACCCGGAGAAGATGATCCTGGGCGTCGACCGGCTCGACTACACCAAGGGCATCAGCGTCCGGCTCAACGCCTTCCAGGAGCTGCTGGAGGACGGCGCGGTCGAGGCGCCCGGCACCGTGCTGGTCCAGGTGGCCACGCCCAGCCGGGAGCGGGTCGAGCACTACGTGCACATGCGGGAGACCATCGAGCAGCAGGTCGGGCACATCAACGGCGTGTTCGGCTCGATCGGCGGGCCGGCGGTGCACTACTTCAACCAGTCGATGCCGCGCGAGGAGCTCGCCGCCCTCTACCGCGCCGCCGACGTCATGCTCGTGACGCCCTACCGCGACGGCATGAACCTGGTCGCCAAGGAGTACGTGGCCGCCCGCAGCGACCTCGGCGGCACGCTGGTCCTGTCGGAGTTCGCCGGCGCCGCCGCCGAGTTCCGGCAGGCCTTCCTGGTCAACCCGCACGACATCACGGGCGTGAAGAACCAGCTGCTGCGGGCGCTGCGCGCCGAGCCGGCCGAGGCCGCCCGCCGGATGCGCGCCATGCGGCGGCACCTGGTCAAGCACGACCTCGACCACTGGGCGTCGTCGTTCTTCGACGCCCTGCGCGCGCAGGCGTGAGCGCCGTCCCGGCCGGTCTCGCCGCGGCGCTGACCGAGCTGGCCGCCCGCCGGCCGCTGCTGGTGGCCACCGACTACGACGGCGTCCTCGCCCCGCTGGTCGACGACCCCTCGGCCGCGGTCCCCTCCCCCGGCGTCGACGAGGCCCTGGCCCGCGTCGCCGCGGCCGCGGGGGTCACCGTCGCGCTGGTGAGCGGGCGCGGCGTCGACGACCTGCGGCGGGTCAGCGGCCTCGCCGGCCCCTACCGGTTCGTCGGCAGCCACGGCGCCGAGTACGGCGGCCCGCTGACCGGCGAGCTGGCCGGCCGCCGCGACGCGGTCGCCGAGCGGATGGCCCCCCTGGTCGCCGCCGTCCCCGGGGCCCGGCTGGAGGTCAAGCCGGCCAGCGTCGCCGTGCACGTGCGGCAGGTCGCCGACCGGGCCGCGGCCGCCGCGCTGCTGGCGGAGGCCGGTGCGGCGGCGGATCCGTCACTGACGCAGAAGCCCGGCAAGGACGTGCTCGAGCTCGCCGTCACCGACGCCGACAAGGGCAGTGCCGTCACCCGGCTGCGGGAGGACCTCGGCGCCGCCGCCGTCGTCTACCTCGGCGACGACGTCACCGACGAGGACGCCTTCCGCCGGCTCGGGCCCGCCGACGTCGGGGTCAAGGTCGGCGACGGCGAGACGGCCGCGGGGCACCGGGTCACCGACCCCGCCGCCGCGGTCGCCGTCCTCCGGCTGCTCGCCGACCTGCTCGGCTGACCCGTACGCGGCGCGTCGCGTCACCCGCCCGGGTGACCGGCGGGCCCTCGCGCCGCCACCGCTCCCCCGCCGGTCGACACGTCGACGGCTCCTCCCCCGCCACCTGCGCGGACACGCCCGCCGCACCCCGCCGCCGGCCGGTCGCCCGAGCCGGCCGGTCGACCTGACGACGGCGACGCGGGCGGTCACCGTCCGCCGCGCAACGATCCGTCCGACCGTGCCCCGCGCGCCGCGGCGGGACGCGGCGCGGGCCCCACCATTCCCCCTGCACGCCAGTCACACCCGTCGCAGCGTGCACAGGAAGCCCAGGAGGCCCCACGTGAACGCCGCGTCCCGCCCGCGCACCGGCCCCGCCGGCTGGTACGCCGACCGCCCGCTGTCGGTCAAGTTCGGCGCCCTGGTCGCCGTCGGCACGCTGTCCCTCGGCGGGCTGCTGGGCTCGACCGTCCTGGGCAACGCCGCCATCCGGGACGCCCAGCACGACGCCGAGGCGCTCGACCGCGCCCAGGTGCTGGTCCTGCAGCTCGACACCCGGGCCAGCGAGCTCAAGGTCGACGGCTTCAAGGCCGTGGTGCGGGAGGACCCGGCCGAGCAGCTCGCCGAGCTCGCCGAGGACGTCGCCACCCCCGAGGCGATGCTCGAGGAGCTCGCCACCGCGGAGCTGACCGGGGACGCCGCCGCGGCCGTGGCCGAGCTGGAGGGGACCTACGGCGAGTACACGGCCGCCATCAGCGCGTTCGTCGACCGCGCCGTCGCCGACCAGGCCGGCGCCCGGGCGGACTGGGAGGGCATCCAGGCCGCCAACGACCTCACCGACGACGCCGTCGGCGCCGCGGTGGACACCCTCGCGACCGAGTCGGCCGCCGCCACCGACGCGATGGAGGCGACCGTCTCGCGGTACGAGCGGATCGGCCTGCTCGTGGCGGTCGCCGGCTTCCTGCTGCTGGCCGGCCTCAGCTGGCTGACCGCCCGCTCGGTCATCCGTCCGGTGCGCAGCGTCCAGGCCTCCCTCGAGGCGCTGGCGGAGGGCGACCTGACCCGGGACAGCGGGGTGTCCTCGCGGGACGAGGTCGGCCGCATGGCCGACGCTCTGCACCGGGCGCAGGCCGGCCTGCGCGAGGTCATGGGCTCGGTCGCGTCCTCGGCGGACGCGGTCGCGGCCAGCTCGGAGGAGCTGAGCGCGTCCTCGGCGCAGATCTCCGCCTCGGCGGAGGAGACCTCCGCGCAGTCCGGGGTGGTGTCCGGTGCCGCCGAGGAGGTGTCCCGGTCGGTGCAGACGGTCGCCGCCGGTGCCGAGCAGATGGGCGCGTCCATCCGGGAGATCGCCACCAACGCCGCCGAGGCCTCCGCCGTCGCCGCCCGCGCCGTCACCGCCGCGGAGACCACCACCGCCACCGTCACCAAGCTCGGTGAGTCCTCCGTGGAGATCGGCAACGTGGTCAAGGTGATCACCTCCATCGCCGAGCAGACCAACCTCCTCGCGCTGAACGCGACCATCGAAGCCGCGCGCGCCGGGGAGGCCGGCAAGGGCTTCGCCGTGGTGGCCAACGAGGTCAAGGAGCTGGCCCAGGAGACGGCCAAGGCGACCGAGGACATCGCCCGCCGCGTGCAGGCCATCCAGGGCGACACCACGGCGGCGGTGACCGCGATCGGCGAGATCAGCTCGATCGTCGCCCAGATCTCGGACCGGCAGACCACCATCGCCAGCGCCGTCGAGGAGCAGACCGCGACGACGAGCGAGATGTCGCGGTCGGTGGCCGAGGCCGCGCAGGGGTCGGGGCAGATCGCGGACAACATCGCCGGGGTCTCCGGTGCCGCCGACGCCACCACCCAGGCGCTCACCCAGACGCGCACCGCCGTCGACGAGCTCGCCCGGATGGCCGCCGACCTGCGCGCCGGCGTCGCCCGCTTCACGTACTGAGCGCACTCCTCCGGTCTCCGGGGACCATTCTCCGGAATGGTCGCCGACCCGGACAGCCGGGGAGAGAGAACGGGCCGGCGTCGTCGCCACGGTGACGGTTCCGGCCCGTTCTCGCGCGGGAAACCGCATGTCGACACGGCGTCCCGGCCTGCCCGGCACCAGGTGGGGCCGTGTCGACAAGGGTAGCTGAATGGCGCTCCGAAATGACCTGCCAGCCATTCTGCTCCGTGCCCGGATCGTTACCGACACACCATTTCCGGACGGAGACGGTCTCCATTCCCGTCCGCCACATTGGATGCACGACGGCGTGACCGACCGCGGCCGTTCCTCCCCGTTCCCCGACGGGCCCCACCTCGAGAGCAGGAGCTGATCCATGAGCACCGCCCGTACCGGCCGTTCCGGCGGCTGGTTCGCCGACCGCCCGGTCGCCGTCAAGATCGGCGCCGCCGTCGCCGTCCTCGCCCTCGTCGCCGTCGCGATGTCCGTCCTGGCCGTCACCCGGCTGTCCGCCGTGCAGGCCGCCGCGGTGCGGATCAACGGGAACGTCGGCACGCTGGCGGACCTCGCCGACATCCAGCGGTCCTGGCAGGGCGACCGCTCGCGCTACAACAGCTACGCCCTGGTCGACCCGCGCACCCGCGCCGAGCTCCGCACCGACCTCGCGGAGCGGCGGGAGACCCTCGAGGGTCAGCTCGACGCCTACGCCGAGGTGACGGTCAACCGGACCGCCTTCGACGAGTTCCGCAGCACCGTCGACGGCTACTACGCGGTGGCCGAGGGGCAGCTGCTGCCCGCCGCCGACGCCGGCGACCTGGCGAGGGCCGGTGCGGTCGTCGCCGGTCCGCTGCAGGACGCCTCTGACTCGATCATGGACCAGTACGCGGCCATGCAGGACCGGCGGGTCGCCGCCGGCCAGGCCGACACCGACGACGCGATCGCCACCGTCTCCTCGGCCACCACCACGCTGTGGCTCGCCCTGGCCGCCGGCATCGTCGTCGCCGGCGGGCTGACCGTCCTGGTCGTCCGGCGCCTGGTGGCCACGGTCCGCTCCGTGCAGCGCTCGGTCGAGGCGCTCGCCGAAGGCGACCTGACCGTCACGCCCGAGGTCCGCGGCCGCGACGAGCTGGGCCGGATGGCCGAGGCGCTCGGCGCCGCCCAGCAGAGCCTGCGTTCGGTGCTGTCGTCGGTGGCGTCCTCGGCCGACGCCGTGGCGGCCAGCTCGGAGGAGCTGAGCGCGTCCTCCGCGCAGATCTCCGCCTCGGCCGAGGAGACCTCCGCGCAGTCCGGGGTGGTGTCCGGTGCCGCCGAGGAGGTGTCCCGGTCGGTGCAGACGGTCGCCGCGGGTGCCGAGCAGATGGGGGCGAGCATCCGGGAGATCGCGACCAACGCCGCCGAGGCGTCGGCGGTGGCCGCCCGCGCCGTCACCGCCGCGGAGACCACCACCGCCACCGTCACCAAGCTCGGTGAGTCCTCCGTGGAGATCGGCAACGTGGTCAAGGTGATCACCTCCATCGCCGAGCAGACCAACCTGCTGGCGCTCAACGCCACCATCGAGGCCGCCCGGGCCGGGGAGGCCGGCAAGGGCTTCGCGGTGGTGGCCAACGAGGTCAAGGAGCTGGCCCAGGAGACGGCCAAGGCGACCGAGGACATCGCCCGGCGGGTGGAGGCGATCCAGAAGGACACCGGTGCGGCGGTGAGCGCGATCGGGGAGATCAGCACGATCGTGGCCCAGATCTCCGACCGGCAGACCACCATCGCCTCGGCGGTGGAGGAGCAGACCGCGACCACCGCGGAGATGTCGCGGTCGGTGGCCGAGGCCGCGCAGGGGTCGGGGCAGATCGCGGACAACATCGCCGGGGTCTCCGGTGCCGCCGACGCCACCACCCAGGCGCTGACCCAGACCCGGGTCGCCGTCGACGAGCTGTCCCGCATGGCGGCCGACCTGCGCACCGGCGTCGCCCGCTTCACCTACTAGGCGACGACCACCAGGCGACGACCGGGCGACACCGCCCCGTGGGGTGGCGGACTCACCTTGAGTCCGCCACCCCACCGCCGAAGACCCATCGGGGACCCCACGGCCCCCCGGCAGCAGCGAGAGAGAAGGCAACGGTGGACGGTCTGGACGACATCGTCGAGGAGTTCCTCGTCGAGAGCCACGAGAACCTCGACCAGCTCGACACGGACCTGGTCGCCCTCGAGCAGGAGCCCGACTCGCGCGAGCGGCTGTCGAGCATCTTCCGCACCATCCACACGATCAAGGGCACCAGCGGCTTCCTCGCCTTCGGCCGGCTCGAGGAGGTCACCCACGTCGGGGAGAACATGCTCTCCCGGCTGCGCGACGGCGTCCTCGCGCTGACCCCCGAGCGCACCAGCGTGCTGCTGCGGATGGTCGACACCGTCCGCTCCCTGCTGGCCTCCATCGAGGCCACCGGCGGCGAGGGCGGCGTGGACGTCTCCGCCGTCGTCGCGGAGATCAGCGCCGCGATGGAGGACCGGCCGGCGCCGGCCGCCGTCACCTCCCCCGCGCCGGCCGAGGTCGTCGAGACCCCCGAGGTCGTCGAGCCGGCGGTCGAGGCCCCCGAGCCCGCCGCCGAGCCCGTCGCCGAGGCCGCCGTCGAGGTGGTGCCGGACGAGCTGCCCGACGAGCACGCCGACGACGAGCACGGTGAGCACGGGGACGAGCACACCGACGGCGGTGCGCCCTCCGGTGCCGCCCGCCCGGAGGGGGCCGGAGGTCCGCAGGGCCGCCGGGGCGTGGCCGACTCGACGATCCGCGTCGACGTCGACCTGCTCGACTCGCTCATGCTGCTGGTCGGCGAGCTGGTGCTCACCCGCAACCAGATCGTCCAGTACGTGGGCCGCTCCACCGACACCGACCTGGTGCGCGCCTCGCAGCGGCTCAACCTCATCGCCAGCGAGCTGCAGGAGGGCGTCATGAAGACGCGCATGCAGCCGATCGACCACATCTGGTCCAAGCTGCCGCGCGTCGTCCGCGACCTCGGCATCCAGTGCGGCAAGACCGTCCGCCTGGAGATGGAGGGCCGGGACACCGAGCTCGACAAGACCCTGCTCGAGGCGGTCAAGGACCCGCTGACCCACCTGGTCCGCAACTCCGTCGACCACGGCATCGAGTCCCCCGACCGCCGCCGCGCCGCCGGCAAGCCCGCCGAGGGCGTGCTCACGCTGCGCGCCCGGCACGAGAGCGGCCAGGTCGTCGTCGAGGTCGCCGACGACGGCGCCGGCATCGACCCGGAGCGGATCGGCGCCAAGGCGCTCGAGCGCGGTCTGGTCACCGCCGAGCAGCTCGCCCGCACCAGCCCGCAGGACGTCCTGCAGCTGATCTTCCTGCCCGGCTTCTCCACCGCCGCCGCGGTCACCAACGTCTCCGGCCGCGGCGTCGGCATGGACGTGGTCAAGACCAACATCGAGGCCATCGGCGGCACCATCGAGGTCGAGTCCGAGCCCGGCCGCGGCACCGTCTGCCGGCTGCGCATCCCGCTGACCCTGGCGATCGTCCCGGCGCTGACCGTCGAGTGCGCCGGCGACCGCTACGCCATCCCGCAGATCAGCCTGCAGGAGCTGGTCAGCCTCGACGCCGAGAAGGCCGCCAACGCCGTCGAGGAGGTCGGCGGCGCACCGGTCTACCGGCTGCGCGGCGAGCTGCTGCCCCTCGTGCGGCTCACCGACGTCCTCGGCCTGGCCTCCGACCGCCACGACGGCCACGTCGTCATCGCGGTGCTGCGCTCCGAGGGCCGGCGCTTCGGCCTCGTCGTCGACCGGGTCATCAACACCGAGGAGATCGTCGTCAAGGCCGTCGGTGGCCAGCTCAAGGCGATCGGCCTCTACTCCGGCGCCACCGTCCTCGGCGACGGCGCCGTGGCGCTGATCCTCGACGTGCAGGCCCTGGCCCGCCGGGCGCTGCGCACCGAGACCACCGAGCGGCAGGAGGCCCGCCAGGCCGCCGCGCGCACCGCCGCCGTCGAGACCGAGCGGCAGCGGATGCTGCTCGCCGCGATCGGCGAGGGCCGGCGGGTGGCCATCCCGCTGGACACCGTCACCCGCCTCGAGCAGGTGCGCGCCGACGCCGTCGAGCGGGTGGGCAACCGCGAGGTGGTGCAGTACCGCGGCGCAATCCTGCCGATCGTGCGCCTCGACCGGCACCTGGGCGCCTACGGCGGCAGCGACCGGGAGGTGCTCGAGGTGATCGTCTACAGCGACCACGGCCGCAGCGTGGCGATCGTCGTCGAGGAGATCCTGGACATCGTCGACGGCGGTGCCGCGGTGCGCAGCGACATCGACGACCTGGGCCTGCTCGGCTCGGCCGTCCTGGGCGACCGGGTGACCGAGCTGCTCGACGTCCGCGCGGCCATCCTCGCCGCCGACCCGGCCTTCTACGCCGCCGACCACCCCTCCCCCACCGCCCTGCTGGAGGCCTGACGTGACGAGCGCGACCGACACCCCGACCCGGGCCGCCAGCGGGCAGCTGGCCACCTTCCGGCTCGACGGCGACCTCTACGGCGTCGAGGTCGAGCACGTGCAGGAGGTGCTGCGCAGCCAGAAGCTGACCCGGGTGCCGCTGGCGCCCCCCGCCGTCGCCGGGCTGATCAACCTGCGCGGGCAGGTGGTGACCGCGATCGAGCTGCGCGAGCGGCTGGGCCGCCCGCCGCGGCCGGCCGGCACCGACGCCGTCGTCATCGTGGTGCGGCTGCACGGTGAGGCGGTGAGCCTGCTGGTCGACTCGATCGCCGACGTCGTCGACGTCGACGCCGCCGACTTCGAGGCCCCGCCGGACACCCTCGACGGGCAGGCCCGGGAGCTGATCCGCGGCGCCTACAAGCTCGACGGCACGCTGCTGCTGGCGCTCGACGTGCAGAAGGCCGTCGGTTCGTAGCGGAGCGTCACCGCCTCCTCACCTGACCGGTCCCGACACGCGGCCGTCACCCTCCGCCTCTCCGGCGATCGGGTGACGGCCGCGTGGCGTCGCGGCGTGATCACCCCCAGCATGGGCGGGCCGTCCGTGTCCGGACGGTGCCGTCGGAGGGGGAGACGTGCCGTACTCGCTGGTCAGTGCCGCGACGCTGGGGTTCGACCTGGTGCGCCTGCCCGGTGGCCGCGCCGCCGCCGACGTGCTCCTCACCGGCCTGACCGCCGGGCCGGGCGGGCTGGCCGCCCTGGCCGACGCCTCCCGCACCGGCCACGCCGACCGCGAGCAGCGCGCCGTGCTGGCCGTGCGCGCCCGGCGGGCCCGCGAGCTGGCCGCCGCCGTCCCGCAGCTGCGCTCGGTCACCCCGGGTGCGGGGGACCGCACCGCGGTCCTCGTCGCCCAGCTCGAGCGCGGCACCATCGGCACGGCCGCCGCCGTCGAGCGGGTGCTGCGCGAGGACGTCCTCGGGCCCGAGCACGCCGCCTTCCTCCAGGCCGACGACGACGTCCGGGAGCTGGCCGCCGAGGTGCTGGCCGACGCCGTGGTGGGGGAGTGGGCCGCCGGGGTGCTGCCGCCGCTGGTCCGCCGCGAGCTCGTCGCGCCGTTCACCGCCGCCGTCCCCGACGCGGCCACCCGCGGCGCCGACGCCGACCTCGGCCCGGCCACGCCCGAGCTCTGCTCGCTGCTGGCGACCTTCGCCGGGCTGGACGCCCGCGGCCGGGAGCGCTGGCGCAGCGCCGTCGACGACGGCCGTGCCGAGCAGCGCCCGTGGGCCACCGCCATGCACGAGGCCTCGTGGGCCGCGCACGTCTCCGGCCGCACCCGCACGCTGGCCACCGCCCAGCTGCTCGCCGTCCGCGCGTTCGCCGACGGCGGCTTCGACGCCCGCGACGGCGCCTCCGGCTCGTGGAACGCCCTCGCCGGCGTCGTCCAGGGGCTGACGATGGGCGACCTGCTCGACGGCGGCGCCCTCGACGTCCTCCTGGCTCCCTGGCACCGCGTCACCTCCCGCTGAGGAGGGGCCGGGGCGCCGGCTCACCGTTGATCATCGGCTCGCTGCCGCCGACACGGGACGACCCGCCGCCGCGAGCGGCAACGAGGCGGTGATCGACCGGCGGCCGCATCGGGTCGGCGCAGGTCAGCCCCCCTGCGGCACTGGACGGGTGCGGCGCGGCGCGGTCGACATGTGCCCGACCGCCCGCCGGTGACCGCCCGGCGCCGTAACGGTTGCGCGCCCCGCGTCAACACGACCGGTGGGACGGCCGACAACTCCTGGGACAGGCGGTGCGCGTGGGACGCCGGGTGACCCCCGGATCCGACCCGCCGCTGCCGAGAACCCGGTGAACGGCCCTCCGCGGCCGGACGCCGCCGGAGCAGGAGGACGTGTGGACCCGACACGGGTGCTGGTGGTCGACGACTCGGTCGTCGTCCGCAAGATCGTGACCGACGTGCTGTCCTCCGACCCCGCCATCGAGGTGGTCGGGACGGCGGTCAACGGGAAGCTCGCGCTGGGCAAGGTCGACCAGCTGCGCCCCGACCTGGTCACGATGGACATCGAGATGCCGGAGATGAACGGCATCGAGGCGGTGCGCGCCCTGCGGGCCGCCCGCAACCGCGTGCCGATCGTCATGTTCAGCACGCTGACCGAGCGCGGCGCCGCGGCCACCCTGGACGCCCTCTCGGCCGGCGCCAACGACTACGTGACCAAGCCGGCCAACGTCGGCAGCGTCGCCGCGTCGATGGAGAGCGTGCGCGAGCAGCTCATCCCCCGGATCAAGGCCCTCACCGGCCGCCCGGTGACGAGCCCGACGCGGCCCGCGGCCGCCCCGGTCGCCCCCCGCACCCCGGCGCCCCGCACCGCCGCGCACAAGGCCCCGGCCGTGCTGGTGATCGGCTCCTCGACCGGTGGCCCGGAGGCCCTCGCGCGGGTGCTGCCGGCGCTGCCGGCGGGCCTGCCGGTGCCGGTCCTGGTGGTGCAGCACATGCCGCCGGTGTTCACCCGCCAGTTCGCCCAGCGCCTCGACCGGCTGTCGGCGCTGCGCGTCGTCGAGGCCGTCGACGGCTCGCCGCTGCTGCCCGGCACCGTCCACCTCGCCCCCGGCGACCACCACCTCACCGTGCGCGGCAGCGGCCGCGGCGCGACGACGGTGCTCTCGCAGGGCCCGCCGGAGAACTTCTGCCGGCCCGCCGTCGACCCGCTGTTCCGCTCGGCCGTCACCGCCTACGACGGCGCGGTCCTGTCGGTGGTGCTCACCGGCATGGGCTCCGACGGGCGGGAGGGCGCGAGCGCCGTCCGCGACGCCGGCGGCACCGTCGTCGTCCAGGACCAGGCCACCTCCGTCGTCTGGGGGATGCCCGGCGCCGTCGCCTCGGCCGGCCTGGCCGACGAGGTGCTGCCCCTCGACCGCATCGCCGAGGCGATCACCCGCCACCTGGCGCGCGCCGTGCCGCACGCCCCGGCGTTGCCCGCCCTCGCGAGGGGAGCCCTCCGATGACCCTGACCGCCACCCGCTTCGACTGGGTGCGCCAGCTGGTGCACCGGGAGAGCGCGATCGTGCTCGCCCCGGGCAAGGAGTACCTCGTCGAGGCCCGGCTGCTGCCGCTGGCCCGCAGGATGGGCCTGTCCGACGTCGACCAGCTCGTCGACGCCGTCCGCAGCCGCCCGCGGCCGGACGACACCCGGCAGATCGTCGAGGCGCTCACCACCAACGAGACGTCGTGGTTCCGCGACGGCGACCCGTTCACCGGACTGACCTCGACCGTGCTGCCCGCGCTGCAGGCCGCCCGCGGCCCGGCCGAGCGGCTGCAGATCTGGTCGGCGGCCTGCTCCAGCGGCCAGGAGCCCTACACGATCGCGATGCTGCTGGAGGACGCGCTGCCCGGCGCGGCCTCGCGGGTCACGATCACCGCCACCGACATCTCCCGCGAGATGGTCGAGCGGACCCGGGCCGGCCGGTTCAGCCAGCTCGAGGTCAACCGCGGCCTGCCCGCCCCGATGCTGGTCCGCCACTTCCAGCGGGCTGGCAGCGAGTGGGAGGTCGCCCCCGGCCTGCGCCGCATGGTCACCGCCCGCGAGTGCAACCTGGCCGCCCCGCTGCCGCGGATGGGCCCGTTCGACGTGGTCTACCTGCGCAACGTCCTCATCTACTTCGACCTGCCCACCAAGCAGGCGATCCTCCGCCGGGTCCGCGAGCTCATGCGCCCCGACGGCTGGCTGTTCCTCGGTGCCGCCGAGACCACCCTCGGCGTCGACGACTCCTGGAGCCGCGTCGTGCTCGGCCGGACCTCCGCCTACCGCCCGCTGAAGGGGGCATGACCGTGCGTGCTCTGGTGATCGACGACTCCCGCGCCATGCGGCGCATCGTGACCGGGATCCTCGAGGGCCTCGGCTACGAGACCCGGCAGGCCGGCCACGGGCAGGAGGCGCTCGACGTCCTGCACGAGGGCTGGACGCCGGACCTGTGCACCATCGACTGGAACATGCCGGTGATGGACGGCCTGCAGTTCGTCAACGCCGTCCGTGCCAACCCGGCCTGGCGCGCGGTGACCCTGGTGATGGTCACCTCCGAGAGCGAGCACGGCCAGATCGTGCGCGCGCTGGCCGCCGGCGCCCACGAGTACGTCATCAAGCCGTTCACCGCCGACGCCATCCGCGACAAGCTCGCGCTGCTCGGCCTGCTCCCGCAGGAGGTCGCGCTGTGAGCGCTCCCCGCGACACCGGGCTGCGCCGCCGCGCGAGCGACCGCCCGCCGGCCGTCGTCGACCTGCTCGACGAGGACACGCTGCTGCAGATCACCGAGCAGGCGTGGCTGGCCCTGGTGGGCGAGGACGAGGTGCTCGTCCCCCTGCCGGCGCCGCTGCCGGCCGACACCAGCAGCTCCTGGGTCGAGATCGTCGGCCCGTGGACCGGCGCCGTCGTGCTCACCTGCGGCCGCGACACCGCCACCGAGCTCACGCGGGCGCTGCTCGGCGAGCACGCCCCGGCGGTGCTCGAGGCCGAGGACGTCGACGACGCCCTCGGCGAGCTCGCCAACGTGGTGGGCGGCAACGTCAAGGCCGTCCTCCCCGGACCGTCCGTCCTCGGCCTGCCCGAGGTCGGCGCCACCCCACCCGCCGGCTCCGATGCCGACACCCGCCGCGTCGCCGTCCTGTGGCGCGGTCAGCCGCTGACCGTCTCCGTGCAGTCCCCCCTGCACACCGAGCGAGAGAACGAGGTGCCCCTGTGAAGATCCTGGTCGCCGACGACAGCCGCGTGATGCGGCAGATCGTCATCCGCACCCTGCGGCAGGCCGGTTACGACGACCACGAGGTCGTCGAGGCCGAGGACGGCCGCGACGGCTACGACAAGGTCCGGTCGGAGAACCCCGACCTGGTCCTGTCGGACTGGAACATGCCGAACATGACCGGCCTGGAGTTCCTGCAGGCGCTGCGCTCCTCCGGCTCGGCGGTGCCCTTCGGGTTCGTCACCTCCGAGGGGTCGGCCGAGATGCGGGAGAAGGCCGCCGACGCCGGCGCGCTGTTCCTCATCGCCAAGCCCTTCACCGAGGAGTCCTTCCGGGAGAACCTCGAGGGGGTGCTGTCGTGACCGCGCCCCTGACCGTCTCGCTGCCCGACGCCAAGGCCGTCAAGGACATGCTGTCGGGGCTGGTCGGCAAGCCGGTGGGCGTGACCCCCGGTGCCCCGGTCACGCCCACGGAGCGCGACCCGGTCTCGGTGGCGGTCTACGTCAGCCCCTCGATGGCCGTCAACGCCCTGTGCGTCATGGACCTGCCGCTGTCGGCCTGGACCGGCGGCGCGCTGGCCCTGCTGCCGCCCGGCGGCGTCCAGGACGCCGTCGAGGAGGACGGCGAGCTCACCGCGATGCTCGCCGAGGCCCTGCACGAGGTCGTCAACGTGCTCTCGGCGCTGTTCAACGTGCCCGGCGCGCCGCACTCGAAGCTCTACCGGCTGTACGTGCCGGGGGAGGACCTGCCCGGCGACGTCGCCGGGATGCTCGCCGCCTTCAACCGGCTCGACCTCGCCGTCGAGGTCCCCGGCTACGGCAGGGGCCGGCTCTCCCTCGTCGTCCCCTGACGACTCCCCGGGGCGGCGAGACCACGGTCCGCCGCCCCGGGTGCGTCACGCCGAGGTGACCGCGCACTCCTCGACGCTCGTCGGCAGGCACGCCCACACGTGCTTGCAGCCGTCGTCGACGTACCAGCCGTGCGCCACCGACAGGCGGGCCACCAGGTAGAGCCCCAGGCCGCCCTTCGACGGGTCCCGCCCGACGGCGGGGGAGGGCATCGTGTCGGCGTCCCGGTCGCTCACGTCGAGCAGCCAGCCGCCGGTGCCGGCGACCACCGTCGCCACCACCGGGGACCGCCCGTGCCGCAGCGCGTTGGAGGCCAGCTCGTCGAAGGCGAGCACCAGTCGGTCCGACGCCGGGTCGTCGGGGTCGCGCGAGAAGCCGAGGGAGCCGAGGTGCTCGCGCAGTCCGGCCCGCGCCCCGGGGAGCTCGGCGACGTCCTCCAGGTCCCATCGCCACAGCTCACCCCGCCCGTCGGGCAGAGGCCGCAGCGGCCACGTGAGTCGGCCCATGTCCTCTCTCCGTCGTGGTCCCGTTCTCGGACGCTCCCGGGGTGCCCAGCCCACCGCCGGCCCAACCGTGTCCCGCGCCGCAGGGTCACTCAGGGGAGGGCAGGCTGACCGTCAGCGCCACCAGCGCGACGTCGTCCTGCGGGGTGCCCTGCAGCAGCCGCGCCAGCAGCTCGTCGCACAGCCGCGGCAGCGGGAGCCCCGCCAGCTCGGCCAGCGTCCGGTGCAGCCGCTCGGTGCCCTCGTCGAGGGTGCTGCCGCGCCGCTCGACCAGCCCGTCGGTGTGCAGCAGCACCGTGGAGCCGGGGGCCAGCGGGACCACGTCCTCCCGCCGCTCCGCGGTCGGGTCGACGCCGAGCAGCAGGTCGGCCTCCTCGTGGGCCAGCGCCGTCACGCCGCCGTCGGGCCGCAGCAGCACCGGCGGCGGGTGGCCGGCGTTCGCCCAGCGCAGCCGCGTGCCCCCGGCCTCCAGCCGGGCGACGGCGGCGGTGGCCAGCGTCCCGGCGTGCATGGCGGCCATCGCCTCGTCCAGGCCGCGCAGCACCTCGGCCGGCCCGCCCCGGCTGGAGTGCGCGATGCCGCGGACCAGGCCGCGCAGCTGGCCCATCGCGGCCGCGGCGGCGGTGTCGTGCCCGACCACGTCGCCGATCACCACCACCGCGTCGCCGTCGGGGTGGGAGAACGCGTCGTACCAGTCCCCGCCGACCCGGGCCGCCTCGGCGGCCGGCACGTAGCGGACCACCAGCTCCACGCCGGGGAAGGCCGGGGGTGCGGTGAGCAGGCTGCGCTGCAGCGCCTCGGCGAGCTGGATCTGGCGGCTCTGCCGGCCCACCCGGTCGATCGCGCGGCCGGCCTGCACGGCCACCGCGCGGGCGGTGGCGTGGTCCTCGGGGGTGGTGAGCCGGCCGGCGTCGAGGTAGAGCGACAGGACGCCGACGGTCCGCGACTCGGCCGGCAGCGGCAGCACCAGCACCGACTCCGCGCGCAGGTCCCGCAGCATCTCCCGCGTCCGCTCGTCGGACATGAGCGCGAGCACCTCGGTCACCGGGGCCGACACCGGTTCCCCCGTGCGCAGCGCCCGCCCCACCGGCGACTCCGGCGGCAGCGTGTCCAGCCGCACCCGCGCGTAGCGGGCCAGCAGGTCGCGGCGCTCGGGGTCGGCGTGCCACGAGCCGACGTCACGCGTGCGGCCCTCCCGGTCGACGACGGTGACCACGCAGCCGTCGGCCAGCACCGGGACGACCAGCCGGGCGAGCCGGCCGAGCGCCGAGACGTCGTCCAGCGCGCCGGACAGCTCCGCGGCGACCCGCACCAGCAACGTCGCGCGGGCCGCGGCCCGGTCGGCGCGCTCCTGCACCGTCCGGCGGCCGGACACGTCGGAGACGGTGAGCGCGAGCCCCTCGGCCGCCCGCGCGGCGCGGACCTCGTACCAGCCGCCGCCGGCCTGCACGGTCACCGGCTCGGCGGAGTCGGCGGCCTCGGCCCCCGCCGAGGCCAGGGCCCGTCCCGCGGTGCCGGGCACCTCGGTGAGCACCTGCCCGAGCAGGTCGGCCTGCGGGTGCCCGAGCAGCCGCTCGGCAGCGGCGTTGAGCCAGGTCAGCCGGCCCTCCGGGTCCAGCGCGAGGACGGCGGCCGGCAGCCGGTCGACGAGCGCGGCCAGCGCCGCCGGGTCGCCGGGCGGGGGCGTGCGGCGGGGGAGGGGGACGGTGGGCTGGGGGCCGGGAGGCACGCCGTACCCGGAGCCGGGGTCGGCGAGCGGATCGGCCATCGTCGGAGGTCCTCCCGGTGCCGTCGGGGCGAGGTCGGCTCCCTCGGACACCACCGTGATCGTGGCGGAGGCGCCCCCGGCTGCCAACCGGCCGACGCGCCGGCGCGTCACCTGTACGGGGCGGTCCGGTACCGGAGGGCGGGTGCGGGTGGGGGCGTGCGGCAGCATGTCCTCCCGTGACCCCGGACGGCCTGGCCCCGCCGCCGAACGACCTGCTGGTGCAGGTCGTCGAGGGCATGCAGCGGCCGCTGTTCGTGCTCGACGAGGACTGGCGCTTCGCCTACGTCAACCCCGCCGGCGCCACCCTGCTCCGGCGCACCGCCGCCGACCTCACCGGCCGCGGCATCTGGGAGGAGTTCCCGGAGGCCGTCGGCGGCCCGTTCGACGAGCTCTACCGGCAGGTCCGCCGCAGCGGGGGGTCGGGCTCCACCGAGGCCTGGTACGCGCCGCTGGACACCTGGTTCCACGCCGACGCCTTCCTCACCGACGCCGGCCTGGTCGTCACCTACGACGACGTCACCGCGCAGCGCCGCGCCGAGGAGGAGCGGGCGGCGGCCACCGCCGCCCGCGAGCAGGCCGCCGCCGCGGCCGCGGAGTCCGCGGCGCGGGCGGAGGACGCGGCCCGCCACCTGGTGCTGCTCGGCGACATCAGCCAGGCCATGACCGCCACCACCGACGTCGACGAGGCCGTGGCCCGGCTCGCCCGCCTCGTCGTCCCGCTGCTGGCCGACTGGTGCCTGGTCAGCGTGGTCGACCCCGACGGCAGCCGCCGCGACGTCGGCCGCGCGCACAGCGACCCCGCGATGGTCGCGGCGATGCACCGCTACGCCGACCTGCGGGTGCGCAGCAACCGGCCCGCGGCGCCGGTGCCCACGGCGCTGGCCAGCGGCCACCCGGTGGTGCTGCGGCACGTCACCGACGACGACGTCCGCGTGATGGTGGCCGACGAGGCCGGCCGCGAGGCGCTGGCGGCGCTGCGGGTCTCCGCCGTCGCCACGTTCCCGCTGCTCGCGCGCGGCGAGCTGTTCGGGGCGTTCACGCTGGTCAACGGCCCGGAGCGGGGACCGCACACCGACGCCGAGCTGCGCACCGCAGAGATCGCCTCGCGCCGGGCGGCGCTGGCCCTCGACAACGCCCGCCTCTCCAGCGCGGCGCAGCAGGTGGCCGAGCGCATGCAGCACAGCCTGCTCTCCCCGCCCGTGCAGCCGGACTCCCTCGAGCTCGCCGTCCGCTACCGGCCGGCCACCCGCGGGGTGTCCATCGGCGGCGACTGGTACGACGCCTTCCTGCAGCCCGACGGCGACACCGTGCTGGTGATCGGCGACGTCATGGGGCACGACATCGAGGCCGCCGCGGCCATGGGGCAGGTCAAGACGCTGGTGCGCGGCATCGCCTTCGACCGGCTGGAGGAGCCGGCCGGGGTGCTGCGCCGGGTCGACCACGCCCTGGTCGGCCTCGCCGTCCCCGCGATGGCCACCGCGCTGGTCTGCCGGGTCGAGCAGGACGCCGCCGAGCGCGCGGCCGGGGTGCGCCGGCTGCGCTGGTCCTCGGCCGGGCACCCGGACCCGATGCTCCTGCTGCCCGACGGCACGGTCCGCGACCTGAGCGCCCCGGTCGGCCCGCCGCTGGGCATCGGCTGGCGCGGCCCGCGCGCCGACGGCGAGGTGCTGGTGCCCGAGGGCGCCACGCTGCTGCTGTTCACCGACGGGCTCTTCGAGCGCCGCGGGGTCCCCCTCGACGAGGGCCGCGACGCGGTGCGCAGGCTGCTGGCCGCCTCCGCCGGCAGGGGACTGTCCGCGCTGTGCGACGACCTGCTGGCCAGCATGCTCGGCGACGGCGTGGAGGACGACGTCGCGGTGCTCGCCGTGCGGGCGCACCCGGTGGGCCGCGAGCGGCCGGCCGAGGCCGGGCCCGAGGTGCTGCCGCCGGTGGTGGGCCGCCCGGCGCGCTGACTAGGTGCGGGCGGCCGCGGCGCGCACCGCGTCGGCGACGGCCGCCACGCCCTGCTCGGCCCACAGGATCGAGTAGTGGTCGGTGCCGGGCACCTCGCGGGCGGTGATGCCCGCCGGCTCCAGACCCAGTCCGGCCAGCCGCACCTCGTCGTAGAACCCGGGCCGCTGGCCGAGCATGCCGGCGGGGGCCCACAGCAGCGTCGCGGGCACCGGCAGGTTCGCCGTCGCCTCGAGCACCCGCTCGTTGAGCAGCACGTCGCCGCCGTCGATGCGCACGGCCGCGGGCACGCAGGCGCTGCGCAGCGGCACCGCGCCGGGGACGAGGTCGCGGGCCAGGTAGGCGGCGACCGCGGGGACGTCGACCCACGGGCCGACGGTGGGGTGCTGCGCCCAGAACGCGCGGACGGCGGCCAGGTCGGGGAACGTCGTCGACAGCCGGTCCAGCGCGGGGCCGAGGACGGCGGCGAGCTTGGCGTCGACGTCGGCGCCGGGCGGCTCGGGCAGCTGCAGGCCGCCGTCGACGAGCACCAGGCCGTGCACCCGGTCGCGGGCGGTGCCGGCGGCGGCCAGGGCCGCGACGAAGGCGCCCATCGAGTGGCCGACGAGGACGGTGGCGTCGGCACCGGCGTCGTCGTCGGCGCCGAAGCGGTCCAGCAGGCCAGCGACGTCCTCGGCGTGCCGCTCCAGGCCGTAGGGGCCGGGCAGCCCGGCCGAGCCGGCGCGGCCGCGCAGGTCCGGCGCCACGACCTCGAACTCCCCGGCCAGCGCCGCGGCCACCGGAGCCCAGGCCAGGGCGTTGGCGGTGATGCCGTGGACGAGGACGGCGATGGGGGAGCCGGGGGCGTCGGCGGCCCAGTGCAGGGCCGCGAGGTCCCCGCCGTCGACCGGGATGCTGATCTGCACGGGCTCGGTCATGCCGCCACCCTGCCCGCTCACACGTCGAGGCGCTCGATCGCGAACGCCAGGAGGAACCCGACGGCGGTGATGACGCCGGTCCAGGTGCGGGTCCGCTCGAAGGCCTCGGGGATCATCGTGTCGGCGACCATGGTCAGGATCGCGCCCGCCGCGACGGCGGTGATGACCGCGACCACCTCGGGCGCGGCGTCGCCGAGGGCCAGGTAGCCGACCAGGGCCGCGACGCCGCTGGCGACCGCGATGCCGCCCCAGACCCCGAAGACGTAGCCCGCCCGCCGACCGCTGGCCTTCATCCCCGCGGCGCTGGAGAGCCCCTCGGGCACGTTGGAGATGACCACCGCGGCCAGCACCGACGGGCTCACCGCACCGCCGCCGAGCAGGCCCAGGCCCAGGACCACGGACTCCGGGACGCCGTCGAGCAGCGCCCCGACGGCGATCGCCGCGCCGCTGCCGGACTGCTCCTCCTCCGAGGGCTGCTTCTGGGACCCCTCGCCGCCGGACCGCTTGCGGTGCTGCGCCCCGCGGCGGGCCAGCAGGGCGTTGGCGCCCAGGTAGGCGAACGCGCCGCCGAGGAACCCGATCGCGGTCGGGCCCAGCCCGCCGGTGTCGGCGGCCTCGGACACGAGGTCGAAGGCGACGGCGGAGATCAGCACCCCGGAGCCGAACGCCATGACCGACGCGATGAGCGTGCGCGGCACCCGCACGAACCAGGCGACCGCCGCGCCCAGCACCAGGGCGGCGCCGCCCAGCAGCCCCCACAGCCCCGCCTCGAGCGCACCCGGCACGGACGGCTGTCTTCCCCCGGTTGCGCTGCTCAACCACCGGGCGGCGGGGCGGGCGGCAGCCGGGCGACGACGGTTCGTGCACCTGCGGTCGTCGCGGGGCCTCCTCGGGCGCGCTGTGTGCACGGACCGCGGTCGCGGCGGCTGCTCCCGCCCTAGCCTCCCCCCGTGCGCACCGACCGAGGGCTGGACCGGTTGACCGCGTTCGTCGACGCCGTGGTGGCCATCGCGATCACCCTGCTGGTCCTGCCGCTGGTCGACGTGCTGCCCTCCGGCGCGCCGCAGGAGTCGCTCGGCGCGCTGCTCGCCGGTGAGTGGCAGCAGTTCCTGGCCTTCGGGCTGAGCTTCTTCGTCATCGCCGAGCTCTGGCTGGCCCACCACCGGCTCGTGGAGCTCGTCGGTGCCTACGACGGCGCGTTCCTCGTGGTGAACCTGCTGTGGGTGCTGAGCATCGTGCTGCTGCCCTTCGCCACCCAGGTGACCGCCGTCTACGGCGCCGACCGGCTCGCGGTCGCCGTCTACGTCGGGACCATGACCCTCACCTCGGCCTGCCAGTCGGCCCTGGCCCTGCTGGTGTCGCGCCGGCCCGCCCTGCGCCGTCCCGGCGTGGACGCCGGCGACGTCGACCCGGCGGCCTCCGCGGTGACCACGGGCCTGTTCGCCGTGGCGCTGCTGCTCGGCGTGCTCTCCCCGGTCCCCAACTACCTGTCCCTGCTGCTGCTGTTCCTGGCCGGCCCCGTCCGGCGGGTGGTGGCGCGCCGTGCGACCGGGGCGGCCTGACGTGCGCGCCCTCGTCTCCACCGGGCCCGGCCGCGTCGCGTGGCAGGAGATGCCCGACCCGCGGGTCGAGCCGCACGGCGCCCTCGTCCGTCCGCTGGCGGTGGCGCGCTGCGACCTCGACGCGCCGATGGCCGCGCTCGGGCTCTTCCCGGGGCCGTACCCGGTCGGCCACGAGGTGGTGGCCGAGGTCGTCGAGGTCGGTGCCGACGTCGCGCTGCGGCCCGGCGTCCGGGTCAGCGTGCCGTTCCAGGTCTCCTGCGGCTCCTGCCGGCCGTGCCGGGCCGGGCGCACCGTGGCGTGCACGACGTACCGGGCCCCGGCCGGCGCGGCGTACGGGTTCGGCGAGCGCGGCGGTGGTCACGGCGGCGCGGTGGCCGACCTGCTCGCCGTCCCGCACGCCGACCACGCGCTGCTCCCCGCGCCGGAGGACCTGCCGGACGCGGCGCTGGCGACGCTGCCGGACAACGCCGTCGACGCCTGGCGCACCGTGGGGCCGCAGCTGCGCGAGCGGCCCGGGGCCAGGGTGCTGGTGCTCGCCGGCGCGGTGCCCTCGATCGGGCTCTACGCCGTCGCGCTCGCCGGTGCCCTCGGTGCCGGGCGGGTGCGCTACGTCGACCGGGACGGGCCGCGGTGCGCGGCGGCGGCCGCGCTGGGCGCCGAGGTGACCCGGCTCGACGGCGACTGGCCGCGCCGGTTCGACCGGGCGGAGGTGGTGGTCGACGGCACCGCCGACCCGGCCGGGCTGGCCTGCGCGGTGCGCTCGACGGAGGACCAGGGGCTGCTGACCGTCGTCGGCATCCTCTTCGGCGACGCCTCGCTGCCGCTGCTGGAGATGTACACCCGCGGGATCACCGTGCACCTGTCCCGCGCCGACTCCCGCCGGCACCTGCCCGAGGTCCTCGCGCTCGCCGCGTCGGGGGTGTTCGACCCGCTCGCCGTCCCCACGACGACCGCGCCGTTCGCCGACGCCGCCGAGGTGTGGCTCCAGCCGGCGACCAAGCTCGTCCTCGTGCGCTGAGCCACCGCCGCCCGCCGAGGCATAGGAAGCTATCCGCACGTCCTGCGCCCGAGAACGTGCGCATAGCTTCCTTTGCCTCGCCCGATCAGTCGGGGTGGCGGAGCAGGTAGCGGCCGAAGTGCGGCACGGTGAAGGCGATCTGGCCGCGCTCGGCGGAGTAGACCAGCCCCTTCTTGATCAGCGAGTCGCGCGCCGGGGACAGCGACGCCGGCTTGCGGCCCAGCGTCGCGGCCACCTCCGACGTCGCCACCGGGGCGCCGGCCGGGCCGCCGAGCTCGGCCATCGCGTGCATGTACTCGCGCTCGGCGGGGGTGGCGCGGTCGTAGCGCGACCCGAAGAACCCGACGGCGAGCTCGGCCTCGGCCACCGGCGCGGCCATCGCGACGTCGGCGGCGGTGATGGGGGAGGCGGCCGCGACGTCCCAGGTGACCTTGCCGTAGGCCTGCACGAAGTACGGGTAGCCGTCGGCGGCGTCGTAGAGGGCGTCGAGCGCGGCCGGCTCGAAGGTGACCTCCTCGCGCTCGGCGGGGGCCAGCAGCGCGCGGTCGGCGGCGGGCCGGTCGAGCCGGTCGATGCGCAGGTAGCGGAAGAGCCGCTCGGAGTAGCTCTTCGACGCCGACAGCACCGCCGGCAGGTGCGGCAGCCCCGCGCCGACGACGATCAGCGGCGCGCCCTGCTGGGACAGCTCGTGGCAGGCGGCGCAGACCGCCGAGACGTCGGCGGGCTGGACGTCCTGCATCTCGTCGACGAACAGCGCGATGCCCCTGCCGACGTCGGCGGCCAGCCCGGCGGCGTCGGTGAGCAGCTCGACGAGGTCGATCTCGATGTCGCCGGAGTCGGCGCGGCCGGTGGCGGCGGGGACGTCGATGCCCGGCTGCCAGCGGTCGCGCACCCTCGCATCGGCCGGGGCCAGCCGCTGGGCGAAGGCCCTGAGCGTGCCGAGGACGGCGTCCATCGACTCCTGGTCGGGGTGGCGCAGCTCGCGCAGCGCCATGTGCAGCGCCGAGGACACCGGCCGGCGCAGCGACTGGTCCGGCCGCGCCTCGATCTTCCCGGTGCCCCACCCGCGGCCGATCGCCGCCGACCGCAGCTGGTTGAGCAGCACGGTCTTGCCGACCCCGCGCAGCCCGGTGAGCACCAGCGAGCGCTCCGGGCGGCCGCGCGCGATCCGCTCCAGGACGACGTCGAAGGCCGACAGCTCGTCGTCGCGGCCGGCCAGCTCGGGCGGCCGCTGGCCGGCGCCCGGGGCGTAGGGGTTCCGCACGGGGTCCACGTCGAGCACCGTATGGCCCCGTCTAGCCGTCGCGGTAGAGATCGGTAGAGCCCGCTACGTCGTGTCGCGGAGCGAGTCCAGGTGTGCCGCGAGCACCGCGCGGGCCCGGTCGGGGGGCAGCGCCGACGGGCGGGTCGCGGAGTGCACGGCCAGCCCGTCGAGGACGGCGTAGAGCCGCTCCCCCTCCAGGTCGGGGTCCAGGCCGGCGCGTGCCTCGCCGCACTCCGTGAGCGCCCGGACGACGGAACCGCAGAACTCCCGCAGCTCGGTGGCCGACCGGTCGCGCAGCCCGGCCAGCCCGGGGTCGACCAGGGCCCGGGCGGTGAGCGCCAGCCAGACCTCGGTCTCGGCCCGCCGCTCCTCGTCGAGGGGGAGGGCCTCCTCGAGCACCCGCAGCAGCCGCGGCACGAGGGGCCCGCCGGCCGTCGCGACCCCCTGCGCCCGCGCCCGGACCCGCTCGATCACCAGGGTCATCGCGAAGTGCAGGAGCTCGTCCTGGGTGGCGAACCAGTGCCGCAGCGAGCCCATCGACGTGCCGGCCTCCCGGGCCACGTTGCGCACCGACGCGCCGGAGACCCCGTCGCGCCGGATCACCCGCCACACCGCCTCGGCGATCTCGCGCCGGCGCTGCTCGGCGTCCACGGTCCTGGGCACGGCCCCGTTCTAGCACGACCGTGCTACCGTCGCCGTACCAGCACAGTCGTGCTGCGAACCGCCGGAGGACCCGTGGACCCCGCCCTGCTGCTGCCGCTGGCCGGCCTGGCCCTCGTGGACAGCACGAGCATCGGCACCCTGGCGCTCCCGCTGTGGCTCATGGCCGCCCCGGGCCGCGTCCGGGTCGGCCGGGTGCTGCTGTTCCTCGGCACCGTCGCCGGGGCCTACCTGCTGCTGGGCGTCGCGCTCGTGCTCGGCGCCGGCGAGCTGCTCGACCCCCTCCGGACCGCGCTCGACAGCACCCCCGGGCGGGCCGTGCTCGTCGGGGTCGGCGTCGTCCTGGTCGTCCTCGGCCTGACCGTCGAGCCGTGGACGCGGGCGGGCAAGGAGCGGCGGCGCGCCGCACGGGCCGCCCGGGGACCGGGCCGGCTGGCGCGCTGGCGCGAGCGCGCCCGCGGCGACGGGCCGCCCGGCGCCGTCGTGGTGCTCGCCGCGACCGCCGTGGGGATCGAGGCGGTCTCCATGGTCCCGTACCTGGCCGCGATCGCCCTGCTCGTCACCGCGGGTACCGGCGCGGGCACCGCCGTCGCGGTCCTGGCCGGCTACTGCCTGGTCATGGTCCTGCCCGCCCTCGTGCTGCTGGGCGCCCGCGTCGCCCTGCACGACCGGCTCACCCCGGCCCTGGCCCGGATGGAGGCGTGGCTGTCGCGCAACGCGGGGGAGGCGACGGCCTGGGTGCTGGTCCTGCTCGGCGTCTACCTCGTCTCCGACGCCCTGCCGCTGCGCTGATCCCCGACCGGCCTCCAGGGCTCTCTGGTGCCGACCCGAGACGGACCTGGAGACGCCGAGAGCGAGGGGACTGCCAGGGAGCGCCGCTAGCGTGGCGCCGTGATCAGGTTCGCGCTCAAGGTCGTCGTCATGGCCCTGGCCTTCTACGGCCTCACGCGGCTGCTGCCGGGCATCGAGGTCGAGGGCAACGAGAACGGCGCCCTGGGGGTGAGCGGCACCTTCCTCTGGGTCGCGCTCGTCTTCGCGGTGGTCAACGCCGTGGTCGGGCCGATCCTGCGGTTCCTGTCCTTCCCCGCGATCCTGCTCAGCCTCGGGCTGTTCCTGCTGGTCGTGAACGCGGCCCTGCTCGGGCTCACCGCCTGGCTGTCGGACCGGCTGTCGGTCGACGGGTTCGGCACCGCGGTCCTCGGGGGCCTGGTGCTCGCCGTCGTCGGGTGGGCCGCCGACCTCGTGCTCGACCGGGGCTGACCGCCGCGGCGCGCCGGTCGGGTGACCTACCGCTGACGCGCGCCCGCAGCCGCAGTAGTTTCGCTGTACATGAGCACCGACGCCGTGGACACCGTCGTCCCCGGTCGACCGGAGGACGAGGTCCCGCCCGGACTGGTCGCCCTCGAGGCGGCCAACGACCGCAAACGGGCACTGCTGACCGAGGCCGCCGGCGTCGCCGCCGACACCCTCGACGAGGGGCCGGGGCTGCCGGCCGGCTGCGGCCGGACCGACCTCCCGGCGCTGCTGCAGCGCTACTACTGGAGCGAGCCGCCCGCCGAGGTCCTCGGCCACGCCCCGGCCGACCTCGCCGCGCTGGCGCTGCGTCACCTGCGGGTGGCCGCCGTCCGCGCGCAGGGCGCCGCCACCGTCGTCGTCGAGCGGCTCGACGACGGCCGCGGCCTGCTGCTCACCGTCACCGACGACATGCCCTTCCTCGTCGACTCGGTCACCGCCGAGGTGGTCCGGCAGGGCGTGGGCCTGCAGCACGTGGTGCACCCGGTGGTGGTGGTCCGCCGCGACGTCTCCGGGGGCCTGCGCGCCTTCTGCAACAGCGGCGGCACCGAGGCCGCCGACTGCGGGCCCGACGCGCTGGCCGAGTCGTGGATGGCCGTCGTCCTCGACGGCCCGCTCGACGACGAGGCCGCCGACGACCTGGTCGCCGGGCTGCGCACCGTGCTGGCCGACGTCCGGGCGGTCGACGAGGACGCGCCGCGCATCGCCGCCCGCGCGCTGGAGCTGGCCACCCGGCTGGAGGAGATCGGCACCCTCGACACCGCCGACCCCGCCGACGACCCCGCCGAGGTCGCCGCCCTGCTGCGCTGGCTGGCCGACGGCAACCTCGTGCTGCTCGGGGCCCGCGAGGTGGAGGTCGGGACGACGACGCGCGCCGTCCCCGGGTCCGGCCTGGGCGTGCTGCGCAGCGACACCGCCGCGGGCCTGCCCGAGGCCGCCGGGCCGCTCGGACCGGCGCTGGTGACCGTCACCAAGGCCGACATCCGCTCCACCGTGCACCGGCGCGCCTGGCTGGACCTCGTCGCGGTCACCCTCCCCGGCCCCGACGGCGGCCCGGCCCGCCAGCACCGCCTGGTCGGGCTGTTCCCGACCACCGCCGCTGCGACCGGCGTGCGCGACGTGCCGCTGGTGCGCCGCCGGGTCGAGGAGGTCGTGACCGGCTCCGGCGTGCCGGCCGACAGCCACACCGGCAAGGAGCTCGTCGGCGTGCTGGAGACCCTGCCGCGCGACGAGCTGTTCCAGGCCTCGGCCGGCGTGCTGCTGCCCGTGGCGATGGCCGTGCTGCACCTGCAGGAGCGCCGCCGGACCCGGCTGTTCCTGCGCCGCGACCCCTACGACCGGTTCTGGTCGGCGCTGGTCTACGTGCCGCGCGACCGCTACACGACCGAGGTCCGGCTGGCGATGCAGCAGATCCTGCTGTCCCGGCTCGGCGGCCGCGAGATCGAGTTCAGCGCCTACTCCACCGAGTCCGTGCTCACCCGGCTGCACTTCGTCGTGCGGGTGCCGGTCGCCCGCGGCGGTGCGCCCACGCTGCCCGGCGTCGACGTCGACCTGCTGCAGCGGGAGCTGGCGGCCGTCGCCCGCAGCTGGACCGACGACCTCTCCGACGCCCTCGGCGAGCGGTACGGCGCCGAGGCCGAGCAGGTGCTGTCCCGGGTGGCCGACGCCTTCCCGGCCGCCTACCAGGACGACTTCCCCGCGACGACGGCCGTGGAGGACCTCGCCCGCCTCCACGCGCTCGCGCCGGGCGAGCTGGGGCTGCGGCTGCGCCGTCCCCGGGGCGCCGACGCCGCCGAGCCGCGGCTGACCGTCTACCGGGTGGGGGAGCGGCTGCTGCTCTCCGACGTGCTGCCGGTGCTGCAGCACATGGGCGTCGACGTCGTCGACGAGCGGCCCTACGAGATCGACCGGATCGGCGCCCGGCCGGCGTGGATCTACGACTTCGGCCTGACCGCGCCCGGCGGGGAGCTGCCGTTCCCGGGCTCGCTGCCCGAGCGGTTCACCGAGGCCGTGGCGGCGGTCTGGCGCGGCGACGCCGAGGACGACGGCCTGGGTGCGCTGGTGCTGCTGGCCGGGCTGAACTGGCGCCAGGTCACCGTGGTGCGCGCCTACGTGCAGTGGCTGCGCCAGGCCGGCCTGCCCTTCGGCATGTCCTACGTCGAGTCGGTGCTGGCCGGGCACCCCGACGTCGTCGCCCGGCTGGTCGCGCTGTTCGAGACCCGCTTCTCGCCCGACCGCGAGGCCGGCCGCGCCGCCCGGCAGGAGGACCTCGCCGCGTCGCTGCGCGAGTCGATCGGCCGGGTCGAGTCCCTCGACGCCGACCGGGTGCTCACCAGCCTGCTGGCCGCCGTGCTCGCCACCCAGCGCACCACCTACTACGCGGGCGGGCCGCTGGCGATCAAGCTCGACCCGCACGCCGTCCCCGACCTGCCCGAGCCGCGGCCGGCCCGCGAGGTGTTCGTCAGCTCGCCGCGGGTGATGGGCGTGCACCTGCGCTTCGGCGCGGTCGCGCGCGGCGGCCTGCGCTGGTCCGACCGCCGCGAGGACCTGCGCACCGAGGTCCTCGGCCTGGTCAAGGCCCAGATGGTGAAGAACACCGTCATCGTCCCGACCGGTGCCAAGGGCGGCTTCGTCGTCCGGAACCCGCCCCCCGAGGGCGCCTCCCGCGAGGAGGTCCAGGCCGAGGGGCAGGCCTGCTACCGGCTGTTCATCGGCGCCCTGCTCTCGCTCACCGACGACATCGTCGGCGGGCGGGTGCAGCCCCCGCCGCGGGTCGTCCGGCACGACGGCGACGACGCCTACCTCGTCGTCGCGGCCGACAAGGGGACGGCGACGTTCTCCGACATCGCCAACGCCGTTGCCGTCGAGCGCGGGTTCTGGCTGGGCGACGCCTTCGCCTCCGGCGGCTCGGTGGGCTACGACCACAAGGCCATGGGCATCACGGCCCGCGGCGCGTGGGAGTCGGTGACCCGCCACTTCCGCGAGCTCGACGTCGACGTGCAGAGCCAGGACTTCACCGTCGTCGGCATCGGGGACATGTCCGGCGACGTGTTCGGCAACGGCATGCTGCTGTCCGAGCACATCCGGCTGGTGGCGGCCTTCGACCACCGGCACGTCTTCGTCGACCCCGACCCGGACGCCGCGACGTCGTTCGCCGAGCGCCGGCGGCTGTTCGACCTGCCGCGCTCCTCGTGGGCCGACTACGACACCGCGCTGATCAGCGCCGGGGGAGGGGTGTGGCCGCGCACGGCGAAGGCGATCCCGGTGAGCGAGCCGATGCGCGCCGCGCTGGGCCTCGACGACGACGTCGACACCCTCACCCCGCCGGAGCTGGTGCGGGCGGTGCTGCTCGCGCCGGTGGACCTGCTGTTCAACGGCGGCATCGGCACCTACGTGAAGGCGGCCACCGAGAGCCACGTCGACGTCGGCGACAAGGCCAACGACGCCGTCCGGGTCGACGGCGGGCAGCTGCGGGTGCGGGTCGTGGGGGAGGGCGGCAACCTCGGCCTCACCCAGCGGGGCCGGGTCGAGTACGCGCTGGCCGGCGGCCGGGTGAACACCGACGCCATCGACAACTCCGCCGGCGTGGACACCTCCGACCACGAGGTGAACATCAAGATCGCCCTCAACGGGGTGGTCGACGCCGGGCAGCTCGACGCCGAGGGCCGGGCGGCGCTGCTGGAGGAGATGACCGACGAGGTCGCCACCGCCGTCCTCACCGACAACCACGCGCAGAACGCCACCCTGGCCGCCGAGGTGGCCGGGGCGCGCAGCCTGCTCGACGCGCACGAGCGGTTCATCCGGCACCTCGAGCGCTCGGGCCGGCTGGTGCGGGCGGTGGAGGCGCTGCCCGACGACCGGGCCCTGGCCCAGCGGCGCCGGGACGGGCACGCGCTGACCAGCCCGGAGCTGTCGGTGCTGCTGGCCTACGCCAAGCTCGAGGTCAACGACGCCGTCCTGGCCTCCGACCTGCCCGACGACCCGGCGCTGGCCCGGCTGCTGCGCGACTACTTCCCCGCGCCGCTGCGCGAGCGGTTCCCCGCGGCGGTCGACGCCCACCCGCTGCGCCGGGAGATCGTCGCCACCGCGCTGACCAACCGGGCGGTGAACACCGCGGGGGTGACGGGGGTCTTCCGGCTGGCCGAGGAGACCGGCCTGGACCTCGCCTCGGTGGTGCGGGCGCACGCGGTGGCCCGGGCGGTGTTCGAGGTCGACCGGCTGTGGGACGCCGTCCGGCCGCTGGACAACCGGGTGCCCGCGCCGGTGCAGGTCGAGCTGCGGGTCGAGGCGACGCGCCTGGCCGAGCGGGCGGCGCGGTGGCTGCTGCGCCTGCCCGAGCTGGCCGGCCGCCCGGCGGTGGGCATCACCGCCGTGACCGAGCGGTTCGCCGCGCCGGTGGCCGCCGTGCGCGCGGGTCTGCCGGGCTGGCTGCTCGGTGACGAGGCGGCCGCCTACGCCGCGCGCGCCGAGGAGCTGCGCGCCGCCGGGGTGCCCACCGACCTGGCCGGGGAGCTGGCCGCGGCGGCGCTGCTGCCCGCGGCGCTGGACCTCGCCGTCGTCGCCGAGCGCACCGGAGCGCCGATCGAGCTCGTCGGGCGGGTGGCGCAGGAGCTGGCCGACCGGCTGTCGCTGGTGCCGCTGCGTGAGCTGGTGATCGCCCTGCCGCGGGACCGGCGCTGGCCGTCGATGGCGCGCGCCGCGCTGCGCGACGACCTCGCCGCCGAGCAGGCCGAGCTGGCCGTGGAGGTGCTGTCCGGGCGGAGCGGCTCCGACGCGGCCCGGCTGGTGGCGGACTGGGTCGGCGGCTGGGACGCCCCGCAGCGCCGCGCGGCCGCGCAGCTCGCCGACATCGCCGCCGGCGACCGGCACGAGCTGCCCGAGCTGGTGGTCGCCGTCCGCACGCTGCGGGGGCTGCGCGGCCGCTGAGGAGTGCCTCCCGCGAGTTGATCATCGGCTGCGTGCCGCTCGCGTCGGCGTGTCCGCGCGTGTCCCGTGCACGTATCCGATGATCAACGGCCGTGCAGGCGCCCGTCACCCGCCGGACACCTGCGCCGCCGACGCTGGCCCCCGGACACACCGGACCACCCGGGAGGCCCCGATGACCACCCCGACCGCCGCCCGCCCCGCCCTGACGCCGGTGCTGGCCCGCACCGCCGTCCGTGCCGCCACCGCGACCTGGGGCGGGGACCGCCGCCGGGAGCGCCTGCGGGTCCGCACCGCGGCGGAGCTGCTGTGCGCCCGGGGGTTGCGGGTGCGGGTCGTCCCCTCACCGGTCGCGTGGCCGCGCGGCCCCCGCCTCGTCGTCGCCAACGCCGCCGGCTGGACCGACGTGCTGGCGCTGGCCACCGTCGTCCCCGGCACGCCGGTGGTCGACGCCGGCCTCGTCGACACCGCGCTGCTGCGCGCGCTGACCCGCCGCGGCGGCCTGCTCGTCGACGACGGCAGCGGCGCCGTGCGCGGCGAGGTCGCCGAGCTGCTGCGCCGCGGCGCCACGGTCACCACCCACCCCGGCGGTACGGCGACCGACGGCGAGCCGGGCCGGTTCCGCGCCCGCGCGCTCGCCGCCGCCGTCGACGCCGGGGCGCCCGTCTGCCCGGTCGCCGTGCGGCACGCCGACGGCGGCCGCGTCGTCGAGGTGCACCTGCTGCCGGCCCTGCAGCCGGGCACCGACCCCCGCCCGCTCGCCGCGCTGGCCGAGTACGCCGTCGCCCACGTGCTGGAGGCCGGCGGGACCGGGTCCCCGGTGCCGGGCGCCGCGCCGCGCCGGCGCAGGACTGTCCGCGCCCGTGCCGGGTACGGCCGCGGACGTCCCTGACCCGACCGGGAGGAGGCTCCCGTGCAGCCCGACACCCTGGTGGATCGCGATGACGACGACGGTGCCGACAGCGGGCCCCCGATCCGGGTACCGGCGAAGGCCGAGGTCGTCGACCTGTCGAAGTGGCGGCTCAACGCGCTCCCCGACGAGAACAGCGACGAGGACTGGGACGACGACCGCGAGCTGTTCGGGCCCGACGGCCTGCGGGTGGAGACCTGGCGCGAGGGCTACCCCTACACCGAGCGCATGGAGCGCCGGGAGTACGAGATCGAGAAGCGCCGGCTGCAGATCGAGCTGCTCAAGCTGCAGGGCTGGGTGAAGGACACCGGCCAGAAGCTGGTCATCGTCTTCGAGGGCCGCGACGCCGCCGGCAAGGGCGGCACGATCAAGCGCTTCACCGAGCACCTCAACCCGCGCGGCGCCCGCGTCGTCGCGCTGGACAAGCCCTCGGAGCGCGAGCAGAACCAGTGGTACTTCCAGCGCTACGTGCAGCACCTGCCGGCGTCCGGCGAGATCGTGCTGTTCGACCGGTCTTGGTACAACCGCGCCGGCGTCGAGCGGGTCATGGGCTACTGCACCGAGGAGCAGTACCAGCAGTTCCTCGTCCAGGCCCCCGAGCTCGAGCGGATGTTCGTCGACAGCGGTGTGCTGCTGTTCAAGCTGTGGTTCTCGGTCTCCCGCGGCGAGCAGCGCTCCCGGTTCATCGTGCGTCAGATCGACCCGGTGCGGCAGTGGAAGCTCTCGCCCACCGACCTCGCCAGCCTCGACAAGTGGGACGCCTACACCGAGGCCAAGGAGGCGATGTTCCTGCACACCGACACCGCGCACGCGCCGTGGACGGTGATCAAGAGCAACGACAAGAAGCGGGCCCGCCTCGAGGCGATGCGCCACGTGCTGTGCCGGCTGGACTACGACGGCAAGGACTGCGACGTCGTCGGCGACCCCGACCCGCTCATCGTGGGCTCGGCCGCCGACGTGCTGGAGGAGTCCTCCGACACCCCGGTGGCCCCGCCGCTGCCGCGGTACGCGCGCCGCTGACGACGCCGCCCAGCCGCTCGATGCCGCCGTCTGCGGCTCTCTAGCCGGGGAACTAGAGAGCCGCAGACGGCCTCAGAGGACCGGACGACGGCGGCCGAAGCCGGTGGCCTGCTCGATCGCGTGGGCGATCTCCAGCAGCCGCCGGTCCGCGCGGGGGGCGGCGACCAGCTGCAGGCCCACCGGCAGCCCGTCGGCCGTGAACCCGCCGGGGAGTGACAGCGCGGGGCAGCCGGTGGCCGACACCAGCGTGCAGGAGCGCATCCAGCCCAGGTAGTCCGCCTGCGGCACGCCGGCCACCTCCGCGGGGTACTCCTGCTCGACGGGGAACGGCAGCACCTGCGTCGTCGGGGCGAGCAGCACGTCGTACTCCCCGAAGAAGCGCACGACCTCCTCGTACAGCCGGGTGTGCGCCGTCTCCGCGCGGGCGACGTCGGCACCGGTGAGCGCCGCCCCGACCGCGGCGTTGCCGCGGATGGCCGCCTTGACCTGGTCCGGCGAGCGGCGGACGGCCTCACCGAAGGTGGCCTCGAACAGCCAGCCGCGCAGGGTGCCGAACACCTCGTCGGCCTCGCGCAGGTCGGGACAGGCCTCGGTGACGACGCCGCCGAGCGACTCGACCACCGGCAGCACCTCGCGCAGCACCGCGGGGATGGCCGGGTCGACCGGGACCAGGCCGCCGAGGTCGGGGGTCCAGGCCACCCGCAGGCCGCGCAGGTCCTCCGGCAGCGGCGCCGCGAAGCCCGCCGGGTCGTCGGCCAGCGCGATCGGCACCCGCGGGTCGGGCCCGGCGATCGCGGAGAGGACCAGGGCGACGTCGGCCACCGTGCGGCCCATCGGCCCCTGCACCGACAGCGTCGACCAGCCCATCGCGGCCGGCCAGGTCGGCACCCGGCCGGGGGTGGGCCGCAGCCCCACCACGTTGCAGAAGGCGGCCGGGTTGCGCAGCGAGCCGCCCATGTCGCTGCCCTCGGCCACCGGCACCAGCCCGGCGGCCAGCGCCGCGGCCGCCCCGCCGCTGGAGCCCCCCGCCGACAGCCCGTGCCGGTAGGGGTTGTGGGTGGCGCCGAAGAGCGGGTTGAAGGTGTGCGAGCCGGCGGCGAACTCGGGCACGTTGGTCTTGCCCACCCGGACCGCCCCGGCCCGCCGCAGCCGCTCGACGACGAGCTCGTCGCGCGCGGGCACCGTCTCCGCGTGCAGCGGCGAGCCCCAGGTGGTGCGCATGCCGCCGGTGGCGTGGGTGTCCTTGTGCGCCGCGGGCAGCCCGTGCAGCGGGCCGACCTGCTCGCCGGCGGCCAGCGCGGCGTCGGCGGCGTCGGCGGCGGCCCGGGCGCCCTCGGCGTCGAGGGTGACGATCGCGTTGACCTGCGGGTCGACCCGCTCGATGCGTGCCAGGTGGGCCTCGAGCAGCTCGCGCGCCGAGACCTCGCGCGTGCGGACGAGGGCGGCCAGCTCGGTGGCCGGGCGCAGGCAGAGGTCGTCGCCGGGAGGGGCCGGGGTGTCGCGGGTCACCCGGGGAGGGTGCCACGTCGGTGCAGCGGGGGACATGGCCGACACTGGTCGGGTGGACGGCGAGACGACGCAGGTGGACGCACCCGACGAGACCAGCGCCTTCGCCGACCTCGGCCTGCGCCCGGAGCTGCTGGCGGCGCTGTCCCGGCTCGGCTACGAGGAGCCGACGCCGATCCAGCGCGAGGCCGTCCCGCCGATGGTCGCCGGCCGCGACCTGCTCGGCCAGGCCGCCACCGGCACCGGCAAGACCGCCGCCTACGCGCTGCCGGTGCTGCAGCGGCTGCCCGACGACCGCCCCGGCGGCGACCCGCTGGCTCTGGTGCTCGTGCCGACCCGCGAGCTGGCCATCCAGGTGTCGGAGGCGCTGCACCGCTACGGCCGTGACCTCGGCGCCCGGGTCGTGCCGGTCTACGGCGGCCAGCCGATCCCGCGGCAGCTGCGCGCGCTGGCCGCCGGGGTCGACGTCGTGGTCGCCACCCCCGGGCGGGCGCTGGACCTGCTCCAGCGGGGCAGCCTGCACCTCGGCGCCGTGACCACCGTGGTGCTCGACGAGGCCGACGAGATGCTCGACATGGGCTTCGCCGAGGACCTCGAGGCGCTGCTGGACGAGGTGCCCGAGGAGCGCCAGACGGTGCTGTTCAGCGCCACCATGCCGCGCCGGCTCGACAGCATGGCCCGCCGGCACCTGCGCGACCCGCTGCGCATCCAGGTCGCCCGCGAGGTGCCCAGCGAGGGTGAGGCCCCGCGGGTCCGGCAGACGGCGTTCGTCGTCGCCCGGGCCGCCAAGCCCGCGGCGCTCGGCCGCGTCCTCGACGTCGAGAGCCCGACGGCGGCGATCGTCTTCTGCCGCACCCGCGACGAGGTCGACGACCTCACCGAGACCCTCAACGGCCGCGGCTACCGCGCCGAGGCGCTGCACGGCGGGATGAGCCAGGAGCAGCGCGACCGGGTGATGGGCCGGCTGCGCAGCGGCACCGCCGAGCTGCTGGTGGCCACCGACGTCGCCGCCCGCGGGCTGGACGTCGAGCAGCTCACCCACGTCGTCAACTACGACGTGCCGGCCGCGGCCGAGACCTACGTGCACCGCATCGGCCGGGTGGGCCGGGCCGGGCGCGAGGGCGTGGCCATCACGCTGGTCGAGCCGCGCGCGCACCGCATGCTCAAGACGATCGAGCGGGTCACCGGCGCGCCGATCAAGGTGGAGCGGGTGCCCACCGTGGCCGACCTGCGCGCCCGCCGGCTCGAGCTCACCCGCGCCGCGCTGCGGGAGAGCCTGCTCGGCGACGACCTCGAGCGGTTCCGCGCCGTCGTCGAGACGCTCACCGACGAGTTCGACGTCGTGGAGGTGGCCCTCGCCGCGGTCAAGCTCGCGCACGAGGCGACCGGCGGCCCGGACGACGAGGAGGAGATCCCCGAGGTCACGCTGCGGCCCGAGCGGCCGCGGCGCGACGCCGACCGCGGCGACCGCGGCCAGGGGCGGCCGCCGCGGTCCCGCTCGGCCGGCGGTGACACCGAGCGGCTGTTCATCGGCGCCGGCCGCAGCGCCGGGGTCCGCCCCGGGGACCTGGTCGGCGCGATCGCGGGGGAGACCGGGCTGCGGGGCCGCGACGTCGGGGCGATCGAGATCGCCGAGCGGTTCAGCCTGGTGGAGGTGCCCGCCGCGGCCGCCGAGGAGGTCATCGCGGCGCTGCGGGCCAGCAGCGTCAAGGGCCGCAAGGTCACCGTCCGCCGGGAGCGCTGAGCCCGGCGGGCCGGGTCAGGACGTCGCGGTCCGGACCAGGTCGACGACCCGGGCCTCCACCGCGGGGCTCCAGGCCCGCAGGGCGAACGACGTCGGCCAGAGGTCGCCGTCGTCGAGCCGCGCGGCGTCGTTGAAGCCGAGGGTGGAGTACCGGGCCTTGAACTTGCCCGAGTCCTGGAAGAAGACGACCACCTTGCCGTCGGCGTCGGCGTAGGCCGGCATGCCGTACCAGGTCTTCGGGGACAGGTCGGGGGCGGTCGTGGTGACCGCGACGTGCACCCGCTCGGCGAGGGCGCGGTCCTCGGGTGCCATGCCCGCGATCGCGTCCAGGACCGCCTGCAGCCCGTCGGCCCGCTTGGCGCCCTTCCTCCCCTCGGCGCGCAGCTCCTCGGCGCGCTGCTTCATCGCGGCCCGCTCCTCGGCGGTGAAGCCGCCGGACTCCTGAGTGGCGTCCCTCGTGGGCATCTCCAGCTCCCTCTCGTCATCCGGTGCCTGTGCCGACGACGCTAGGGGCGCGGGGACCCCCGGAGCTTCTCGATTCCTGACCGGTCCGGCCGGTCAGCGGCGGAGCGGGCCGGCGGGGTCCTCGGGGACGACGTCGGGCACCCGGTTGGGCCCGGCGACCGCGGGCCGCGGGCGGTCCTGCCGGTGCAGCCGCACCGCGACGAGGGCGACGTCGTCCTCCGGGCGGCCGTCGACCAGCCGCTCGAGCACCTCGTCGAGCAGCTCCTGCAGCGGCCGGTCGGCCAGCTCGCGCAGCGCCTCGCGCAGCCGGGCCATGCCGGCGTCGAGGTCGGCGTCGCGCCGCTCGATGAGGCCGTCGGTGAACAGCAGCACGGTCGCCCCGCGGTCGAGGGTCACCACCGACTCCTCGCGGCGGGCCTCCGGGTCGACCCCCAGCAGCAGGTCCCCGCGCCAGGACGCCAGCTCGGCCACGCTGCCGTCGGGGTTGGTGACCAGCGGCGGCAGGTGACCGGCGTTGGCCCAGCGCATCCGGGTGACGCCGCGGCGGAGCTCGTCGTCGGTCTGCTCGAAGCGGGCCACGGTCGCCGTCGCGAGGACCCGGGTCTGCAGCAGCGCCATCGAGGCGTCCAGCCCGCGCAGCACCTCGCCCGGGCCGGCGTCGCTGTAGGTGGCGATGCCGCGCAGCAGCCCGCGCAGCTGCCCCATGGCCGCGGCGGCCTCGGTGTCGTGGCCGACGACGTCGCCGATGACCAGCATCGTCGCCCCGCCGGGCTGCAGGAACGCGTCGTACCAGTCACCGCCGACCCGGGCGGCCTCGGCGGCCGGCAGGTAGCGCACGGCGATCTCGGCGTGGTCGGGCTCGGGCGGCTCGGTGAGCAGGCTGCGCTGCAGGCCCTCGGCCAGCGCCTGCTGCTGTCCGTAGAGGCGGGCGTTGTCCAGCGCCAGGCCCGCCCGGTCGGCGACGTCCTGGGCGGTGGCGAGGTCCTCCTCCCGCGGGGTCCAGCCCCGGCGGAAGTACAGCGTCATGACGCCGAGGGTGCGGTCGCGGCCGCGCAGCGGCAGCGAGACGGCCGACTCGGGCGCCAGTGCGCCGAGCAGGTCGCCGGCCTCGCCGTCGCCGAGCAGGTCGAGCACCGACTCGGCGCGCTCCATGACCGCCTCGCCGGTGAGCAGCGCCCGCATGAGCGGGGCGGTGGCCGGCAGGGCGTCCAGCCGCAGGTCCACGTAGCGCTCCAGCAGCGGGCGCGCGGCCGGGTCGGCGTGCCAGTGGCCGACGTCGCGGGGCCGGCCGTCGGGGTCGACGACGGTGACGATGCACCAGTCGGCCAGCGCGGGGACCACCAGCCGGGGCAGGTGCGCCGTCGCGGTCTGCGCGTCGAGGGCGCCGGCCAGCTCGGCGCTGACCTGGGCCAGCAGCGCCAGCCGCTGCGCGCCGCGCTCGGCGCGGTCCTGCACCCGGCGGCGCTCGGTGACCTCGAGGAAGTAGACCGACAGGCCCTCGGGGCTGGGCCAGGCGCGCAGCTCGTACCACCCGTCGAGCGGCGCGGGGTAGTAGGCGTCGAACTGCACCGGCGTCCCGGTGCGGACGGCCGCGCGGTAGCTCTCCTCGAAGGCGCTGTCGAGCGCCGCGGGGAACGCCGTCCACAGCTCCTGGCCGAGCAGCTCCTCGCGGCTGCGGCCCAGCAGCCGCTCGGCCTCGGCGTTGACGTGGGTGAACCGCCACGCGCGGTCGAGGGAGTAGAAGCCGGCCGGCATGGCCTCCAGCACGCGGGTGACGCGCATGCCCGCGGCCCGCTCGGCGGTGGTGTCGTAGGCGGCGCCGAGCACGCGGGCGGCCGCGCCGTCGTCGTCGCTGAGCGTGCGCCCGCGGGCCTGCACCCAGCGGGTCTCCCCGCCGGGCCACACGACGCGGTACTCGGCCTGGTAGTCGCCGCGGGTGGCGATGCTGGCCTGCAGCGCGTCGGTCACCCGCGGCAGGTCGTCGGGGTGCACGCGGTCGTTGAAGGCCTCGATGGTGCCGCCGAAGCCGTCGGCGTCGTAGCCGAACATCTCGATCAGCCGGGCGTCCCAGGCCAGCTCGCCGGTGCGCAGGTCCCAGTCGAAGGTGCCGATGCCGGCCGCGTCGATGGCCAGCCCCCAGCGCAGCCGGTCGCTCTCGTACTCGGTGCGCAGCGCGGCGAGCTCCAGCTCGGTCATCGCCGCCGCGGCGAGCTGGCGCAGGGTGGCGACGTCGGTGTCCGACCACGGCCGCGGCGCCGGCGCCACCACGCAGAGGACGCCGACGACCTGGCCCCCGGGGTCGATCAGCGGTGCGCCGAGGTAGGCGCCGACCACGCCGGCCGTGACGGGCGGGAGGTCGGACACCCGGGGGTCGGCGTGCGCGTCGGGCACGGCGTAGGGCACGCGGTCGGCGGCGGCGATGGTGCAGGCGCTGGCCTCCAGCGGCTGCTCGGCGCCGACGGTCCCGGGAGGCAGCCCGGTGCCCGAGACGATGACCTGGACGTCGTCGACCAGGGACAGCTGGGCGACGGGGGCCGCGAGCAGCCGCGCGGCCAGCTCGGTGAGCCGGTCGAGCGCGGAGCTGGCGTCGCGCAGCCGCAGCCGGCGGGCCGCCCGCGTCCGGGGGCGGTCGGCCTGCAGCACCTGCGCGGCGGCGCGCCGGTCGGCGGCCCGACCCCCCTCGCGGAGTCGCGACGTGTCGTCCACCGAACCTCTCCGCCCGGCTCGTGGCCGACTCGACATCGCCGCAACGGCCGTTGCTCGGCGCGGGCGGTGTACATCGTAAGCGACGCCGGTTGCGGCCAACAGGCCTGACGAGGGGTGCGCCTCGTCTCACCGCACGTGAGGACCGGCCGCTCAGGACGGCGGCAGCACGAGGGTCAGCGCCGTCCCGCCGTCGTGTTCCACGTGCAACCCCGCGCGCCGCAGCAGCGCCCGGAGGCGCACCACGCCGTCGGGCTCTGCGGTGGTGGTGGCCAGCAGCCGGGCGACGCGGCCCTTGTGCGCCTTGTTGGCGTGGCTGACCACCGTGCGGCGGCCGTCGGCGCGCTCGCTGAGCACGTCGACGGTCACCGCGCCGGGCACCGGTGCCAGTGCCTGGTAGGCGCCGCTGCGCAGGTCGACGACGAGCTCGCCGGCCCCGGTGAGGGCGGGGCCGAGGACCGGCCGCCACTGCGCGCGCAGCCCCGGCAGCCCGGGCAGCGCCGAGCCGGCCGACAGGCGGTACGCGGGGATTCGGTCGCCGGCGCGGACCACGCCGAACAGCGCCGAGCCGACGGCGAGCCGGCGGTCGGCGCGGGCCCGCTGGGCGCGGGTCATCGTGCGGACGCCGAGGGCGTCGTAGAGGACGCCGGTGTAGCGCTCGACCGCCGGCGCGGTGGAGCTGGTGCGCAGCGCGGCGTTGCGGGCGAGCTCGGCGTCCTGGCCGGGGGAGAGGCCGAGCGCGGCGCGGGCGGCGGGTGCGTCGGCGGCCAGGGTGACCAGCGCGTCGACCAGCCGCTCGCGGACCGGCGTCAGCTCCGGGGCCGACAGCGCGGTCAGGTCCAGCGGGCCGCCGTCGCCGTCGGGGGACTTGGTCTCCGAGGGCGGCAGGAGCACGAGCACGACGAGCCAGGCTACGTGGCGGTCGGACTCGGGTCCGTGCACTTCCGCGGACGTGCACGGGGGTCCTCCCTCACGTCCAGTAGAGGAGGCGGGCGCCGGGCAGCCGCTCGGCCACCTCGCGCTCGAACCAGGTGCGCAGCTCGGCCATCGTCTCCTTCCGGTAGACGTGCTTGACCGAGCCGAACCTCCCCCGCTTGGTGGTGCGGCGGGACTCGTCCATCTCCAGCCTGGTCCGCGGGTACCAGTCGAGCAGCGTCTCCTTGCTGCCCGGCGTGAACCGGTGGGTGATGCACTCGACGGTGAGGTCGTGCCCGGCCGGGACGGCGGCGGCGATGCCGTCGAGCAGCTCGGCGTACTGCTCGCGCCAGCCCTCCACCGGCATGATCGGGGCGATGGTGGCGCCGACCGGGTAGCCGGCCGCGGCCACCGCCGACATCGCCCGCAGCCGCGCCGGCACCTTGGCCGTCGCGCCCTCGAAGCGGCGGTCCACCGACGTCGCGTTGACCGAGAACCGCAGCCGGGTGCGCCCGCCGTGGGGGAGGGACAGCAGGCCGGCGACGTCGTCGAACTTGGTGGTGGCGCGCAGCTGCACGGGGCCCGGCCACGCGTGGGTGCCGAAGTGCTCGACCATCCGCGACAGGCCGCCGGTCAGGTGCTCGATCGCCAGCGGGTCGGTGTAGCAGGAGGCCTCGAACGTCGTCCCCTCGCCGCCGCGCTCGACCGTGCCGGAGGTGACGGCACCGCGGCCGACGTAGCCGTCGAGGGTCTCGAGCACCTCGTCGAGGTCGGCCCACACGCGGGTGATCGGCGGGCCGCCCAGCGACCCGGCCAGGTAGCAGTACTGGCAGTGCGCGGGGCAGCCCTCGGCGAGGTCGAGCCGGAAGTCCGCCGACGGCGGGATGGGCTGCAGCTTGCGCTTCGACGGCGGCGGCACGACGAGGGCCATCGTGTCCTTGGCGGCCATGAAGGCGGCGCGGTCGTCGTCCCCCCGCAGCGACGGCAGCCGGTCGCCGGGCAGCAGCTCGATCGCGTCGACGCCGGCGACCTCGAGGCGGGCGAGCACCCGCTGCCCGTGCGGGCGCTCGGCGGCCGACCGGGTGACGAGGACCCGCTTCGGGGTCCACAGCCGGGAGGGGGTGGGGGTCTCGGGGAGAGCGGGCGCGGTCATCGCCGGGTACAACACCGCCGGCGCCGCGCCGATGCCCTGCCGGAGGACGTCCGTGCAGGTCAGGCGGTGAGGTGGGCCACCACGGGCGGGCCTCTCGCGGCGTGTGCCGCGGGCGCTCCGGACGCCGGGCATGGACCTGGGGCGGGTCGGCGCGCGACGATGCCTCACCGCTATCGGTCCCGCTATTGGACAGCCCCCGGCCCGCGTCCACAGGCTCCGGAGGCAACCCGAGGAGGCTCGAGTGCCGCGACGAGCTCGCCGGTGTCGGATCCGCACGGTCCCCGGTGTCGGCTGACCACCGGCCGGCCGCGGCCGCGCGTCCGGCGGTGCCGGAGTCCGCCGGGCTGCGCATGGGGACCCGCCGGGCGCGGTGGGTGCTGCTGACGACGGTGCTCGGCTCCAGCCTGGCGATGCTCGACGCCACCGTCGTCAACGTGGCGCTGGAGCGGATCGGTGCCGACCTCGGCGCCGGCTTCGGCGGCCTGCAGTGGACGGTGAACGCCTACACGCTCACCCTCGCCTCGCTGATCCTGCTCGGCGGCTCCCTCAGCGACCGGCTGGGCCGCCGGCGGGTGTTCGTCGTCGGCGTGGTGTGGTTCGCCGCGGCGTCGCTGCTGTGCGGGCTGGCGGTGAACGTGGAGATGCTGATCGCCGCCCGGGCGCTGCAGGGCGTGGGGGGAGCGCTGCTGACCCCCGGCAGCCTGGCGATCATCTCGGCGTCCTTCGCCGGTGAGGACCGCGCTGCCGCGGTCGGCGCCTGGTCCGGGCTCGGCGGGGTCGCCGGGGCGGTCGGGCCGTTCCTCGGCGGTTGGCTGGTGGAGTGGAGCTGGCGGGCGGTCTTCCTCGTCAACCTGCCGGTCGCCGTCGTCATCGTCGCGGTCGCCGCCCGGCACGTGCCCGAGACCCGCGACCCCGACGCCGCGCCGCGCCTGGACTGGGCGGGGACGGCGCTGGTCGTCGTCGGGCTCGGCGGGCTGACCTACGCGCTGACCGCCGCGGGCGGGACCGGCCGCGAGGTCGAGGTCGCCGTCTGGGGCGCCGTCGGTGTGCTCGCGCTGGTGGCCTTCGCCGTCGTCCAGCGGCGCTCGGCGTACCCGCTCGTGCCGCCGGCGCTGTTCGGCAACCCCCAGTTCACCGCGGCCAACGTGGTCACGCTGCTGGTCTACGCACCGCTCGGGGTGGTGTTCGTGCTGCTGGTCCTGCAGCTGCAGGTCGTGTCCGGCTACAGCCCGCTGCTCGCGGGGACCGCGCTGCTCCCGGTCACCGTGCTGATGCTGCTGTTCTCGGCCCGCGTCGGGGCGCTCGCCCAGCGGATCGGGCCGCGGCTGCTCATGACGGTCGGGCCCCTGCTGTCGGCGGGCGGGCTGCTGCTGCTGCGGGAGGTCGGGCCGACGGCGGACTACGTCCTCGACGTGCTCCCGGGTGCCCTGCTGTTCGGCGCCGGCCTGACCCTGCTGGTCGCGCCGCTCACCGCGACCGTGCTCGACTCCGCCGAGAACCGCTTCGCCGGCGTCGCCTCGGGCGTCAACAACGCCGTCGCCCGCGCCGCCGGCCTGCTGGCCGTCGCGGTGGTCCCCGTCGCGGCGGGGATCTCCGGGGACGACTGGACCGACCCGGCGGCGTTCGACTCCGGCTTCCGGACGGCGATGCTCATCTGCGCGGGCCTGCTGGTCGTCGGCGCGCTGGTGGCCGTGCTGACCATCCGCCGGCCGCTGGGCCGTGCCGGCGGGGGGCCGGAGCCGGGCGCCGGGCGGTTGCCCGTGGAGGAGTGCCTGCACTGCGACCTCGACGGCCCGCGGCTGCACCCGCGCGGGCCGGTCGCCGTCCCCGGGGACGGTGCCCGGTGAGCGCGGGCAGCGTCCCGGGCGTGGCCGCCGACGCGCGGGAGCCGATGGGGCAGTCGGCCGCCGGCGGGCGCGGGCTGCTCGCCCGCGTCGCGCCGCTGCGCCGCTCGCTGCGCACCGAGGCGGGCAGCGCCGGGCTCCTGCTCCTGGCCACCCTCGCCGCGCTCGCGTGGGCCAACTCCCCGATGGGGGACAGCTACGCGACCTTCTGGCACACCGAGTTCGCCGTCCGGGTGGGCGACACCGAGCTGTCCCTGAGCCTGCAGCACTGGGTCAACGACGGGCTCATGGTGTTCTTCTTCTTCGTCGTCGGCCTGGAGATCAAGCGCGAGCTGGTCATCGGCGACCTCACCGACCGTCGGCGCGCCGCGGTGCCGGCGCTGGCCGCCGTGACCGGGCTGGTGGTGCCGGCGCTGGTCTACGTCGTGTTCAACCTCGACGGCGAGGCGGCCGCGGCGTGGGGGGTGGTCATCTCCACCGACACCGCCTTCCTGCTCGGCGTGCTGGCGCTGGTGGGCCCGGCCTGCCCGGCCCAGCTGCGGCTGTTCCTGCTGACGCTGGCCATCGCCGACGACGTCGGGGCGCTCAGCGTGATCGCGCTCTTCTACACCGAGGACCTGCGGCTGGGGCCGCTGGCCGTCGCGGTGGTCGGGCTGGGCCTGATGGTCATGCTGCGGTACCTGCACGTGTGGCGCGGGCCGGCCTACCTCGTGCTCGGCCTGGCCGTGTGGGTGGCGATGTACGAGTCCGGGGTGCACCCCACCCTCGCCGGGGTCGTCATCGCGCTGTTCACCCCCGCCTACGCGGCCCGGCGCGAGGAGGTCGCCGACGCCGCGCGGCTGATGCGGGCCTACCAGCAGTCGCCCAACCCCCAGTTCGCCCGGGCGGCGCGGCTGTCGATCGACCGGTCGGTGTCGGCCAGCGAGCGGCTGCAGGCGCTGTGGCAGCCGTGGACCAGCTTCGTCATCGTGCCGGTGTTCGCGCTGGCCAACGCCGGCGTCTCCCTCAGCGGGGAGACGCTGCGCGACGCCGCGTCCTCCCCGGTGACCATCGGCGTCGTCGCGGGCCTGGTGCTCGGCAAACTGGTCGGGATCCTGCTCGGCACCGGCCTGGCGGTCCGGCTGGGGCTCGGCCGGCTCGCCCCGGGACTCACCGGGATGCAGCTGGCCGGCGGCGCCGCGCTGTCGGGCATCGGCTTCACCATCTCGCTGTTCATCGTCGACCTGGCCTTCGACGAGGGGCAGGAGCGCACCGCCGACCAGGCCCGCGTCGGGGTGCTGGCGGCGTCGGTGCTCGCCGCGCTGCTCGGCTGGGCGCTGTTCCGCCTCGCCGACCGCCGCCGCCCGTCCGGCACCGGCCGGCCGGTGCTGCTCGACCCGCCGGTCGACCCGGCCCGCGACCACGTGCGGGGACCGGTCGACGCCCCGCTCACCCTGGTCGAGTACGGCGACTTCGAGTGCCCGTTCTGCGGGCGGGCCACCGGCGCGGTCGAGGAGCTGCGGGAGCGGTTCGGCGACCGGCTGCGCTACGTCTTCCGGCACGTGCCGCTGACCGACGTCCACCCCCACGCCCGGCTGGCCGCCGAGGCCGCCGAGGCGGCCGCCGCCCAGGGCCGCTTCTGGGAGATGCACGACCGGCTCTTCGCCGAGCAGGACCGGCTGGACCCCGGCGACCTGCTCGAGCACGCCGCCGCCGTCGGCCTCGACGTCGTGCGCTTCTCCCGCGACCTCGGCTCGGGCCAGTACGCCCGGCGGGTGGAGCAGGACGTCGAGTCCGCCGAGGCCAGCGGGGTCGAGGGCACCCCGACCTTCTTCGTCGGCGGGCGCCGGCACACCGGGCCCTACGACGCCGACTCGCTGGCCGCCGCGCTGCTGGCCGACGTCGGCGGGGAGGACGCGCTGCCGATGGCGCCGCGGGGGGAGCCCGGCAGCCCGGTGCTGCCGGTGCTGGGCCCGCGGCGCCGGGAACCGGACGTGGTGTCCCTGACGCGGGCGGCGCCGCTGCCGGCCGACCTCGAGGAGACGCCCGACCGGCAGGGCGCCTACCCGCTGCTGACCGACGAGCAGCTGGCCCTCCTGGAGCGGCACGGGACCCGCCGCACGTGGGCGCCGGGGGAGACGCTGTTCCGCGAGGGCGACCCCGGCTACGACTTCCAGGTCCTCCTGTCGGGCACCGTCGCCGTCGTCGAGCACCACGGCCACCCCGACCAGCGGGTCGTCTCGGTGCACGGCGCGCGGCGCTTCCTCGGCGAGCTGGACCTGTTCAGCGACCGCCCGGTGTTCCTCACCGCCGTCGTCCTGCAGCCGGCCGAGGTGGTCACCGTCCCCGACGCGCAGGTGCGCGCGGCGTTCGCCGAGGACCACGCGCTCAAGGAGACGGTGCTGCGCGCGTTCCTCATCCGCCGCTCCCTCCTGCTCGCCCTCGCCGCCGACGTGCGCATCGTCGGCAGCGGCTCGTCGCCGGAGACCGAGCGGCTGCGCCGCGTCGCCGAGGAGCGGGGGCTCAGCGCCGTCGTCGTCGACGTCGAGGACGAGGACGACGTCGCCGAGCTGCTGGCCGACCTCGACGTCACCGAGGACGATCTGCCCGTGGTCGTGTGGCGCTCCGAGCGCGTCCTGCGCCACCCCACCGAGGCCGACCTCGAAGCGCTCGCCGCGTCCCCAGGCGCGGGCGCGACCGCCGCGTCGGCCGACGCGCGACCAGCAGCCCAGGAGGGCACATGACCGAGCCAGCCGGCACCCCCGCCCGGACCGCCGGCAAGGCCCTGCCGGTCCTGCTCACCGTCGACGACGACCCCGGGGTCTCCCGCGCCGTCGCCCGGGACCTGCGCCGGGAGTTCGGCGGCGAGTGCCGCATCGTGCGCGCCTCCTCCGGCGACGAGGCGCTGGCCGCGCTGCGCGAGCTGAAGCTGCGCGGGGACCCGGTGGCGGTGCTGCTGGCCGACTACCGGATGCCGCAGATGAACGGCATCGAGTTCCTCGAGCAGGCGATGGACCTGTTCCCCTCGGCCCGTCGGGCGCTGCTGACCGCCTACGCCGACACCGACGCCGCCATCCAGGCGATCAACCTCGTCGACGTCGACCAGTACCTGCTCAAGCCGTGGGACCCGCCGGACGAGAAGCTCTACCCGGTCGTCCGGGCCATGCTCGAGACCTGGCGGGCCAGCCCGGACGCGCCGGTGCTCGACGTGCGGATCGTGGGGCACCGCTGGTCGGCGCCGTCCTTCGCCGCCCGCGACTTCCTCGCCCGCAACGCCGTGCCCTACCAGTGGTACAGCGTCGAGGAGCCCGAGGGGCGCCGGCTGCTGGAGGCCGCGGGGGCCGGGCCCGACGACCTGCCGGTCGTGGTGCCGCCGGACGGGGACCCGCTGCTGGCGCCCTCCCAGGCCGAGCTCGCCGCCGCCGTCGGGCTCACCGTCGAGCCGAGCACCGACTTCTTCGACCTGGTCGTCATCGGTGGCGGTCCGGCCGGCCTGGGCGCGGCGGTCTACGGCGCCTCCGAGGGGCTGCACACCGTGCTGGTGGAGCGGCAGGCCACCGGTGGCCAGGCCGGGCAGAGCAGCCGGATCGAGAACTACCTCGGCTTCCCCGACGGCGTCTCCGGCGGGGCGCTGGCCGACCGGGCGCGGCGGCAGGCGGCCAAGTTCGGCGCCGAGGTGCTCACCACCCGCAAGGTCGTCCGGCTGGAGGCCCAGGGCTCGGCGCGGGTCGTGCACTTCGCCGACGGCGGCAGCGTCGCCGCGCACGCCGTCGTGCTGGCCACCGGGGTCGCCTACCGGCAGCTGGAGGCCGACGGCGCCGAGGAGTTCACCGGGCGCGGCGTCTACTACGGCTCGGCGCTCACCGAGGCGGCCGCCTGCGCGGGCAAGCACGTCTACATCGTGGGCGGGGCCAACTCCGCCGGGCAGTCGGCGGTGTTCTTCTCCCGGCACGCCAGCTGCGTGACGCTGCTGGTCCGCGGGCCGTCGCTGGAGGCCTCGATGTCGCACTACCTGATCCAGCAGCTGGCCGGCATCCCCAACGTCGTCGTGCGCACCGGCACCACCGTGGCCGCCGTCCGGGGCGGGGAGCACGTGGAGGAGCTGGACCTGCGCGAGGCCTCGGGGCGGGTGGAGACCGTCCCGGCCGAGCACCTGTTCGTCTTCATCGGCGCGGCGCCCCGGACCGAGTGGCTCGACGGCGTGCTCGCCCGCGACGCCCGGGGCTTCGTGTGCACCGGCCCCGACCTGCTCCTCGACGGCGCCCGGCCCGCCGGCTGGCGGCTGCACCGCGACCCCTACTTCCTCGAGTCCAGCGTGCCCGGGGTGTTCGTGGCCGGTGACGTCCGCGCCCAGTCGGTCAAGCGGGTGGCCTCCGCGGTGGGGGAGGGCGCCATGGCCGTCACCCTGGTGCACCGGTACCTGGAGGAGAGATGACCACCACCGTCGGGACGCCGACCCCCGGCGTCGCGCTGACCCGCGAGCGGCTGCGCGAGCTGTTCCTCTTCGCCGACCTCGACGACGACCAGCTGGACTGGGTGGCGCGCACCGGTGACGTGGTCAGCCACCCGGCCGGCAGCGAGGTCTCGGTCGAGGGCCGGCCCGCCGAGTGCTTCTTCGTGCTGCTGTCGGGGACGCTGAGCATGGTCCGCCAGGTCGGCCGCGACGAGGTGGAGACCGTCCGCAGCGACTCCCCGGGCGTCTACAGCGGCGCGGTGCAGTTCTACCTCGGTGACCAGGTCGAGCAGGTCTACCCCGCGACGGTCCGCGCGGTCACCGACACCACGTTCCTGGCGCTGCCGGCCGCCGAGTTCGCCGCCGTGTTCCGCCGCTGGTACCCGATGGCCGTGCACCTGCTGCAGGGCCTGTTCCTCGGGATCCGCAACTCCGAGGAGCTCGTCGGCCAGCGCGAGCGGCTCCTGGCGCTGGGGAAGCTGTCGGCCGGGCTGACCCACGAGCTCAACAACCCCGCCGCCGCGGCGGCCCGGGCCACCGCGGCGCTGCGCGAGCGGGTGGCCGGCATGCGGCACAAGCTGGCGCTGCTGTCGGAGGGCACGATCGACGGCGAGCAGCTGCGCCGGCTCACCGACCTGCAGGAACGCTTCGTCGCGCGGATCGGCACCACCGGCGAGCTGTCGGCGCTGGAGCGGTCCGACCGCGAGGACGAGCTCACCGACTGGCTCGACGACCACGGCCTGGCCCGGCCCTGGGAGCTGGCCGCGGTGTTCGTGCCGGCGGGGCTCGACGTCGAGTGCCTGGACCTGGTCGCCGAGGCGGTGGACGAGGGGTTCCTCGAGCCGGCGCTGCGGTGGCTGTCCTACACCGTGGAGACCGAGATGCTCATCGGCGAGGTGCTGGAGAGCACCAGCCGCATCTCGCACCTGGTCTCGGCGGCCAAGCAGTACTCGCAGATGGACCGCTCGCCGCACCAGATGACCGACCTGCGCGAGGGACTTGACGCCACGCTGGTGGTGCTCAGCGCCAAGATCCCGCCCGGCGTCCGGGTGGTGAAGGACTACGCCCCGGACCTGCCGCCGGTGCCGGCCTACGCCGCCGAGCTCAACCAGGTGTGGACCAACCTCATCGACAACGCCCTCGACGCCATGGGCGGGTCCGGGACGCTGACCCTGAGCACCGCCGTCGAGGGCGACTCCGCCGTCGTCGTGGTCGGTGACACCGGCCCCGGCATCCCCGAGGAGGTGCGCCGGCGGGTGTTCGAGCCGTTCTTCACCACCAAGCCGGTCGGCCAGGGGACCGGGCTCGGGCTCGACGTCGCCTGGCGCATCGTCACCAACCGGCACGGCGGGGTGCTCAAGGTCCGGTCCTCCCCCGGCGACACCCGGTTCGTCGTGCGGCTGCCGCTGTCGGAGGTCGCCGCGACCGGGTGAGCGCCGGCCGGGCATGCGTCCCGGCGATCGCCAGGGGCATTGGACGGACGGCCCGCGGCGAGCAGACTGCTGGCATGGCCGCGTGCACGCACATCGACCAGGTCGACCCCGGCGTCTCCCCCGACAGCACCGAGGGCTGCACCGACTGCCTGCGGGAGGGCAGCTCCTGGGTGCACCTGCGCGAGTGCCTGTCCTGCGGGCACGTGGCCTGCTGCGACAGCTCGCCCCGCCGGCACGCCACCGCCCACTCCCGCAGCTCCGGGCACCCGATCGTGCGCTCCTTCGAGCCCGGCGAGTCGTGGTGGTGGTGCTACCAGGACCAGACGCTGGTCGAGCCGCGCGCCTGACGCGGGACGGGGGCGGGGAGGCACGTCCGCCCCCGAGGGGTGAGAGCGGTCCGCCCGGGCCTCCAGCCGCCCCGGAGCACGAGCCGACACCGGTCGGGACGGCACGCGGCACCTGCGCGGGCCGACGATCCCTGGAGGCTCCCGTGACCGCTCTGCTGCACGACGCGCTGGGCCGGGGTGGACCGAGCCTCGTCCGCCGGACCAGGGCGCTGTTCCTGCTGCTGGCGCTGACGTCGCTGGCCGTCGCGGTCGCCACCTCGCTGCCCGGCTCGTCCGCCCCGGCCGCCGGCCTGCTGCTCGCCTCGGCGGGCGTGATGGTCCTGGCCTGGGTCCACCGCTACCGCCACGGGGACGAGGTCACCCGGCTGTGCTGGCTGGAGTGCCTGGTCGCGGCGGGCTTCCTGCTCGCCTGCTCGAACCCGGTCACCGGTGTCGGCGTGCTCATGGCGCTGGTGTGGTTCCGGGCCCTGTTCGGCACCACGCTGCACGTCGCCTGCTACGGGATCGGCCTGTCGGCGGCCCTGGCCGTCGCGGTGCTGCTGTGGGACTCCGTGCCCTGGCACACCGGCGCGCTGCCGGCCGCGATGCTCGCCGCCGCGCTGCCCGGCGTGGTCCTGACCACCGTCGTGGCGCGGCACCTGGCGGTGGGCGTCGTCGAGCGCGACCGGGCCCACCGGTGCGGCACCCTGCTGGCCGAGCTGGCCGCCGACCTGCTGGCGGCCGACGACCTCGACCGCGTCGTCGACGCCGGGTGGCGGGCGCTCGGGGACCTCTGCCGCGTCGTGCCCGGTGGCCGGGCGGTCGCCGTCGGCACCGACGACCGCGTCGTCGGCTCGGTCGGGGAGTTCGCCGCCGTGCCGGACGTCCTCGCCGTCCCGGGCACCGCGGTGCTGAGCGGGTCCCCGGTCGAGGACCCCGCCGTGCTCGACGCGGTGGCCGGCACCCCGGCCCGGTGGTGGGCCTTCCCGCACCGCGGCCTGCCGGGTCGCTTCTACCTGGGGGCGCCCGGCGGGCTCCCCGACGACGTGGTCGCCGCCGCCGCCCGGCTGCGGGACAAGATGGCCCTGGCCATCAGCAGCGTCACCCGCCAGCAGGAGCTGGTCGTGCAGGCCTCCACCGACCCGCTGACCGGCCTGCCCAACCGCACGGCGTTCACCGCCGCGCTGGCCGAGACCGTCGCCGGCCTGCACCCCGACGGCGAGCCCGCGTGGATGCTGTTCGTCGACCTCGACGACTTCAAGACCGTCAACGACAACCGCGGGCACGGCACCGGCGACCGGCTGCTGCGGGCGATCGCCGGGCGGCTGTCGGCGTCCCTCCGCGACGGCGACCTGTTCGCGCGGCTGGGCGGCGACGAGTTCGCCGTGCTGCTGCCGCGGGCGAGCGAGCAGACCGCCGTCGACGTCGCCGAGCGCCTGGTCGAGCTCTCCGGCCTGCCGGTGGAGCTCGACGGGCGGCCGGCGCAGGTCGGCGCCAGCGTCGGGATCGCGTGCGCCCGCCCGGGCCTGACCGCCGAGCTGGTGGTGCAGCACGCCGACCTGGCGCTGTACGCCGCCAAGCGCCACGGCAAGGGCCGGGTGCACCGGTTCACCCCCGACCTGCTGGCCGCCGACGACGACGCCGCGCTCGCCGCGGAGCTGCGCGTCGCCCTCGCCGAGGGGCAGCTCGAGGTGCTGTACCAGCCGATCGTGGCCACCGCCGACGGCCGCTGCACCGCGGTGGAGGCGCTGGTCCGCTGGCGGCACCCCGAGCGGGGCCTGCTCTCGCCGGCCACCTTCCTCGGCGTCGCCGAGGCCCGCGGGCTGATCGTCCCGGTGGGCGCGCAGGTGCTCGCCCGGGCGTGCGCCGACGTCGCCTCCTGGTACGACGCCGGGCGGCCCGTCGCCGTGCACGTCAACGCCTCGGCCGCCCAGCTGTCCGCGCCGGGCGTGGTCGCCGACGTCACCCGCAACCTCGTCGAGCAGGGGCTGGCCGCCGACCGGCTGGTCATCGAGGTCACCGAGTCCTCCGCCCTGGACACCCCCGCGGTGCGCGCCGCGCTGCAGGAGCTCGACGGCCTCGGCGTCGGGATCGCCATCGACGACTTCGGCACCGGGTACGCGGCGCTGACCGCGCTGCGCGAGCTGCCCGTCGACGTCGTCAAGATCGACAAGTCGTTCGTCACCGGCGCCGCCACCTCGGTCGCGGACGAGGCCGTCGTCTACGCGATCGTGGAGATGGCCCACCGGCTGGGCCTGGAGACCGTGGCCGAGGGCGTGGAGACCGCGGAGCAGGAGCACTTCGCCGGCGCCGTGGGGGCGACCAGCGTCCAGGGCTACCTGCACGGGCGGCCCATGACGGCGGCCGACCTCACCGCCTGGCTGGCCGCCCGCGCGCCGGTGCCGGTGGCGTAGCCGGCCGCGGCGGCGCCGTCCCGGGAGGACGACGCCGCCGCGGACGTCCCGGGCCGCTCAGTCGCCGGCGGGCCGCTCCGGTGCGGTGCCGTCCCGGCCGGGGCCGCGGTCGGGGACCGTGCTCTCCACCCGGTCGCTGACCCGCTGCTCCAGGTCGGCCAGCCGCTCGTCGGCCTCCTCCTGGGTCAGGCGCCCGTCGGTGACGGCCTGCGCGATCCGCTCCTGCTCGGCGACGACCAGCGCCTGCACCAGCGTGTCGAGGGCCACGCCCCGGTCCTCGGCGACCTGCGCGAGCGTCGCGCCGTCGGCCTCCAGCGCGGTGCGGAGGTCGTCCTCGCTCGTGCCGAGGGCCTCGGCGGCCGTCGCCAGGTCCGGGCCCCTCCCGGCGTGCCCTCCGCCGGGCCCCGGGTCCGCCTCGCCCAGCGTGGTGGCCACCTCGTCGGCCTGCTCCGAGGTGAGCGAGCCGTCCTCGACGAGGTCGGCCAGCGCGTCCCGGATGCGCTCCACCCGGGACGACGACGCGTCCCCTGTGTCGCCGGTGTCGGCCATGGCCGGCACGGCCACGGCCAGGCCGGTGAGGGTCAGCGCACCGGTGGTGGCGGCGATGACCAGCTTCTTGCGCACGTGTGCTCCTCGTCCCGGGTCGGCGTCTCCGACCGTCGCCCCACCGTGCGGGGACAGCCTGTCAACGCACTGGCAGCGGAGAGTGACGTCCCTGTGGACCGGGCGGCCGGCTCGACGACGACGGGGCGTCCCCGTCCGCGGGTGGGTAGGGCCGCCGGCATGCCGTTGCACCCGCAGACCGACGCCGAGCCCGCGCTGTCCGAGATCGCCGACGCGATCCGGCGAGCCCTGGCGACCGGCCCGGCGTGACGCCCCTCAGCCGGCCAGCTCGACCACCACGGGGGCGTGGTCGCTGGCGCCCTTGCCCTTGCGCTCCTCGCGGTCGATCAGCGCGCCGGTCACCCGGCCGGCCAGCGTCGGGGAGGCCAGCGTGAAGTCGATCCGCATGCCCTCGCGGCGGGGGAAGCGCAGCTGGGTGTAGTCCCAGTACGTGTAGACCCCGGGGCCCGGCGCCAGGGGCCGGACGACGTCGGCGTACCCGGCGTCGACCACGGCGCGGAACGCGGCCCGCTCCGGCTCGGACACGTGCGTGGAGTGCGCGAAGACGCTCGTGTCCCACACGTCGTCGTCCTGCGGGGCGATGTTCCAGTCGCCGACCAGGGCCACCTGCGCGGCGGGGTCGGCGGCCAGCCAGCCGCCGGCGGCGGTGCGCAGCGCGGCGAGCCACGCCAGCTTGTAGTCGTAGTGCGGGTCGCCCAGCTGCCGGCCGTTGGGGACGTACAGGCTCCACACCCGCACCCCGCCGCAGGTGGCGCCCAGGGCGCGCGCCTCCGCGGCGGGCTCGGCACCCTCCTTGGCCGCCCACGTCGGCATGCCGGGGAAGCCGACCTCGACGTCGGCCAGCCCGACCCGGGAGACGACGGCCACGCCGTTCCACTGCGAGTACCCGACGTGGGCGACCTCGTAGCCGAGCTCGCGGAAGCGCTCCTCGGGGAACTGGTCGTCGCGGCACTTGGTCTCCTGCAGCGCCAGGACGTCGACGTCGCGGCGCTGCAGCCAGGCGACCACCCGGTCGACCCGCGAGCGGATGGAGTTCACGTTCCACGTGGCGAGGCGCACGACCCCCGAGCCTAGGAGCGGGCGGTCCTCCCGGCTCCCGCGCCCGGGTCGCTGCTCACCCACCGCACACCTGCGACGACGCTCCGGACCGGCCCGGCTGCGGGGGAGACGCAGCTCACCCCGCGTCGGGTGGCTCCGGCCCCCACCGGGTACGAGAGGCCCGTGCGGACGTGTCGCGAGTGGGATCATGGGCGGATGACCGTGGCCCGGACGAGTGGAGCCGACGGGAGCGGGCCCGGCCCGTCCCGGGTGCGCCTGTGACCGACGACTCCGACCTCACCCGCCCCATCGGCGACAAGCCGGCGCTGCCTCCCGTGCCGCCCGGCAGCCGGGGGAGCAGCCGCCGGCACGAACGCGCGGGCTCGCGGTCGCTGGCCTCCGTCCTCGGCCTGACCGCGCTCAACGCCCTCGTCCCCGGTACCGCCTTCCTCGCCACGGGACGGCGCCGGATCGGTGCCCTCGTGCTCCTGGTCGCCGCGCTGCTCGTGGCCGGCGGTGTGTGGCTGGCCACGGGAGGCCGGCGCACCGCGGTGCGCCTGGCCGTCGACACCAACCAGCTGGCCTGGCTGGTCGGCGGCATCGCCGTGCTCGCCCTGGCCTGGATCGTGGTGATCGTGACCGGCTACCGGGCGCTGCTGCCCCGCCGCAGCAGCCGCCCCCGGCTCCTGGTGGGCGCGGTGCTGGTCGCCGCGCTGGTGGCGGCCGTGGCCTACCCGGCCTACCGGGTCGGCACGGTGGCCGTGGCCCAGCGCGGTCTGCTCGACGGCGTCTTCGCCAGCGACCGCCGGTCGGCCACCGTCATCGACACCCCCGACCCCTTCGGGGACAAGGAGCGGGTGAACGTCCTGCTGCTCGGCGGCGACGGCGGTGAGGGGCGCGAGGGCGTGCGCACCGACACCGTCATCGTGGCCAGCATCGAGACCGCGACCGGCGAGACGACGCTGTTCAGCCTCCCGCGCAACCTGGAGGACCTGCCCTTCCCGGCCGACAGCCCGCTGGCCGCCCTCTACCCCGACGGCTTCGAGTCCGGCAGCGAGAGCGAGAGCCTGCTCAACGCGGTGTACCGCAACGGCCCCACCGACCACCCCGACGTCCTCGGGCCGACCGACGACCCGGGGGCCGACTGGCTCAAGCTCGGCGTCGGGGAGGCCCTCGGCCTGCCCATCGACTACTTCGTGCTGGTCAACCTCGACGGGTTCAGCCGGCTGGTCGACGCCCTGGGCGGCATCACGGTCGACGTCAACTACTACGTGCCCATCAACGGCGAGCCGACGCTGGGCATCCTCCCCGACGGCTACATCGCCCCCGGCCCGGACCAGCACATGGACGGCGCGACGGCGCTGCACTTCGCGCGCGGCCGCTTCGGCCTGAGCGACTACGACCGCATGGCCCGGCAGCGCTGCACGATCGACGCGATCATCGAGGCGGCCGACCCGATCACCCTGCTCGAGCAGTACCAGGAGCTCGCGGCCACCACGCAGGACATCGTCAGCACCGACATCCCGCGCGCGGCCCTCGACGACTTCGTCGACCTCGCCTTCCTCGTCAAGGACGCCGAGGTGCGCAGCGTCGTCTTCGACACCAGCCTGATCGACCCGGCCTACCCCGACTACGACCGGATGCGGCAGATCGTCCAGGAGACGCTGACCGACACCCCGGCACCCGCGCCCGCCCCCGCGCCGGGGACGAACGCCGCGGGGGACGTGCCCGACGGGTCGCCGCCGCAGCCGCAGGAGGGTGCGCCGCCGGCCTCCGACGTCGCCGACGCCTGCGCCTACGACCCCGCGCAGGCGCAGGCCGCGCTCGCCGAGGGCGAGCCGCCGACCCGCGAGGGCTGACGCCGCCGGAGGGCCTGCAGCTACTACTGTGAGAGAACTCTTGTGCGTGCGCACGCATCTGGTTATGCTGTGTGCGCACGCACGCACCTGACCGAGAGGACCCCGATGTCCACCCTCCTGCACGTCTCCGCCTCGCCCCGCGGCGCCGCCTCCGAGTCCCGCGCCCTCGCCGCGACCTTCCTCGACGCCTTCGCCGAGACGCACCCCGACGTCCCGGTCGAGACCCTCGACCTCTGGGACGGCACGCTGCCCGCCTTCGGGCCCGCGGCCGTCGAGGCCAAGATGGCCGTCTTCGCCGGCCGGGAGCCGACGGGGGAGGGGGCGGCGGCCTGGCAGGCGGTCGAGGCGACCTTCCGGTGGTTCGACTCCGCCGACCGCTACCTGTTCAGCGTCCCCATGTGGAACGCCGGCGTGCCCTACGTCCTCAAGCAGTTCATCGACGTCGTCAGCCAGCCCGGCATGCTCTTCGGCTTCGACCCGGTGACCGGCTACCGCGGCCTGCTGACCGGCAAGCGGGCCGCCGTCGTCTACACCAGCGCCGTCTACGGGCCCGAGCGTGGACCGGCCTTCGGGTCGGACTTCCAGAGCACCTTCTTCGCCGACTGGCTGCGCTGGGCAGGGATCGAGGACGTCACCGAGATCCACCTGCGCCCCGACCTCGTCGCCGACGACGTCGACGTCCGGCGGGCGCTCGCCCACGCCCAGGCCCGCGACGCCGGCAAGGCGTTCTGAGCCCGCGGGTCAGGTGCGGGGCGGCTCCTCGGCCGCGAGCACCCGGCCCAGGGCGCGGGTCAGGACGGCGACCTCCTCGTCGTCGAGGTGGGCGGTGAAGTGCTCCTCGATGCCGGCGAGGTAGGCCGGGGCGGCGGCGCGCAGCCGCTCCCGGCCCTCGTCGGTGAGGACGGCGAACAGCGAGCGGCGGTCCTCCGGGTTGGGCTCCCGGTGGACCAGGCCCGCCCGCTGCAGCTCGTCGACGACCCGGCTGACCCGCTCCCGGCTGAGCACCACCCGGCTGCCCAGCTCGCTCATCCGCAGCCGCCGGCCGGGGGCCGCGTTGAGCTCGAGCAGCACGTCGTACCAGGCCAGCGGCAGCTGGTGGGCGGCCAGCGCCCGCTCCAGCCGGGGGAGGACGGCGGCGTGGACCCGCAGCAGCAGCGCCCACGGGAGCACGCGGTCCCCCGGCTCCGGCACGGGAGGACCCTAGGCCATGTCCGGCCCGGCGCCGGCTCAGCCGGCCGGGGCGCTCGCGATCTGCAGCAGGTTGCCGCAGGTGTCGTCGAAGACGGCGGTGGTCACCGGCCCCATCTCCAGGGGCTCCTGGGTGAACCGCACGCCGAGGGCCTTGAGCCGGGCGGTCTCGGCGTGCACGTCGGCCACGGTGAAGGACGTGTAGGGGATGCCGTCGGCCACGAGCGCCTCCTTCCACGGCCGCGCCGCCGGGTGGCCGTCGGGCTCGAGCACCAGCTCGACGCCGTCGGGCGCCTCGGGCGAGACGACGGTCAGCCAGCGGTGCTCGCCCATCGGGATCTCGGTCTTCTTCACGAAGCCGAGCACCTCGGTGTAGAAGCGCAGCGCCTCGTCCTGGTCGTCGACCAGCACGCTGGTCAGGGTGATCCGCACGGGCCCTCCTCCGTGTCCAGCCGCCACCGCTCGACGATGGCGCGCAGGGGCGAGGTGTCCAGGTGGTGGAACTTGTAGCGCCCCTCCCGACGGGTCCGCACCAGGCCCGCCTGCTCGAGGACCTCCAGGTGCTGGGAGACGGCCTGGCGTGACGAACCCACCCCGTGGCGCTGGACCAGCCGGGTGCACAGCTCGAACAACGTCTGGCCGTCCCGCTCCTGCAGCTCGTCGAGCAGAGCGCGCCGGGTCGGGTCGGCGAGGGCCCGGAACACGTCGCCCACGTCGGGACGATACGCAAGCTGGTGCTTGCCTGTCGAGTCCCGGCGCGCCGGCTGCGGGCGTCTGGTTGGCTCGACGGCAGGCCGCGGCGGGGCGCCGGGCCGGGAGCGGAGGCGAGATGGCAGGCGGTCCGGCACCACGGGACGACGACGGGCGGTCGCGGCGCCGGCGGCTGGTGGCGCTGCTCGTCCTCGGCGTCGGCGTCGTGCTGCTCGTGTCCGCGTCGACGTGGTTCGTCGGTCAGCGCGGCGGCGTCGGGGCGGCCCAGCTGTCCGTGGGCGTCCTCCTGCTCGCCGTGAGCGCGTTCCTGTTCGGGCGCTCCCGTCCCCGCTGAGGGCCGGATCCGCTGAGACCGCCGTCCGGTTGCCGCCCCGGGGTGAGGCGCACCACACTCCGGGAGGATCGGCGGTCCCCAGGACGGAGGAAGCGCGTGAAGCTGGACAAGCAGGAGCTGGTGCGGGTGCTGCGCACCGAGGGCGACAACGACACGGCCGACAAGGTCGAGGCGCAGCTGCCCGACCACATCGACACCGACCGGGACGGCGACGCGCTGGCCGGCGTGGGACTCGATCGCACGCAGCTGATGGCCAAGCTCGCCGGCGGGGGGTTCGGCTCGAGCCTCACGCCCTGACCCGGGCACGCGACGGGGCCGGCACCACGCGGTGCCGGCCCCGTCGTCGTCGTGCTCAGCCCACGTAGGGGCGCTCGCGGGCGAGCTCCTCCTTGGCCACCGACCGCAGGTGCACCGCGTCGGGCCCGTCGGCGATGCGCAGCGTGCGGGCCGCGGCGTAGAAGCGGGCCAGCGGGGTGTCGCCGCTGACGCCGGCGCCGCCGTGCACCTGGATGGACCGGTCGATGACGTCGCAGGCGACGTTGGGCGCGATCACCTTGATGGCGGCGATCTCGGTGCGGGCGCCCTTCGCCCCGTACTTGTCGATCAGGTCGGCGGTGCGCAGCACGAGCAGCCGGGCCTGGTCGATCTCCATCCGCGAGCGGGCGATGGTCTCCCGGACCGTGCCCTGCTCGGCCAGCGGGCGGCCGAAGGCGACCCGCTTCTGCGCGCGGTCGACCATGAGCGTCAGCGCCCGCTCGGCCATGCCGATCGCGCGCATGCAGTGGTGGATGCGACCGGGACCGAGCCGGGCCTGGGCGATCATGAAGCCGTCGCCCTCGCCGGCCAGCAGGTTCGACGCCGGGACGCGGACGTCGGTCAGCCGCAGCTCGGAGTGCCCGTGCTGGTCCTGGTACCCGAACACCGGCAGGTGGCGCAGGATCTCCAGTCCGGGGGTGTCCCGCGGCACGAGGATCATCGACTGCTGCCGGTGCGGAGCGCCCTCGGGGTCGGTCTTGCCCATGACGATGAAGATCTGGCAGCGCTCGTCGGCGGCCCCGCTGGTCCACCACTTGCGGCCGTTGATCACGTACTCGTCGCCGTCGCGCACGATCGAGGTCTGGATGTTGCGGGCGTCGGAGGAGGCGACGTCGGGCTCGGTCATGGCGAAGGCCGACCGGATCTCGCCCTCGAGCAGCGGCTCGAGCCAGCGCTGCTTCTGCTCGGGCGTCCCGAACATCATCAGCGTCTCCATGTTGCCGGTGTCCGGGGCGCCGCAGTTGGTCACCTCGGGCGCGATCACCGGCGACCAGCCCATGATCTCGGCGACCGAGGCGTACTCGAGGTTGGTCAGCCCCCCGAGCTCGTGGTGGAAGAGGTTCCACAGGCCCCGGGCGCGGGCCTCCTTCTTGAGGTCCTCGAGGACCGGCGGGTGGGCGTGGTCGTCGTGGCCGCGGGCGGCCCGCCACTCCTCGTAGACGGTCTCGGCGGGGAAGACCTGCTCACGCATGAAGTCCCACATCCGGCCGCAGACGTCCTCGGCTCGGGCGGAGAGGGCGAAGTCCATGTCCCGGAAGGTAGACCGCTGCGTGACCGGCGTCGCACCGGGGGGCGCAGGGAACGGCAGGAGCCGGGCCCCCGCCGAGGTGGCGGGGACCCGGCTCCGGGAGCGGTACCGGAACGGCCCTCGGTTACGCGCGGGCGGGGCGGGCGGTGCGGTCGTTGACCGGGCCCAGAGCCATCACCAGGCCGATGACGGCCGTGGCGACGTGCAACACGTTGTCCGCCGCGTTGATGTTGAGGAAGTCCCAGTCCTGGCCGATCGCGACCAGGCCGTAGACGAAGGCCGCGCCGTAGCCGATCGCGAGCAGCCAGCCGTACGTGCGGGCGCCGGCCAGCGTGCGCGACAGGGCGATCCCGGCCACGCCGATCACGATGTGCACGACGTTGTGCAGCGGGTTGATCATGAAGACGAGGAGCATGTCCTCGTTGCCGTCGGTGCGGTTGCTGGCGAAGCCGTCGAAGCCGGTGATGAAGAAACCGACGATGCCGACCAGGAGGTAGACCACCCCGAAGACGAGTGCGAGCGTCTGGGGCCAGGTCATCCCCTGCCGCGCGCCGGTGTTGCCAGTGGTAGCCATGGTGTCCGTCTCCTCGCGTGCGTCGCGCTCGCCGTCCTGGCGGGCGCTGGTCCGGCGGTACCCGGCGGGAACGGGCCGGCAACGACCACCCCCCCATCAGGGGAGGGTCGTTACCGGATCGTCACCGATCGGATCCCGTGCACCCGGTCTTCGCAGGGAGTGGCCGTCGCGGTTCGCCCCTCCCCCGGCCGGGGGAGGGGCGAGGCCGTCAGGGACGCGGTGTGGGACGCGGTGTGGGACGCGGCCGGCGGACGACGAAGGGCCCGATGGCGAGCAGGTCGACCGGCGCGGAGCCGAAGCACTCCAGGGCGTCGCGCGGGTCGTCGACCATCGGCCGCCCGGCGGTGTTCAGGCTGGTGTTGACCACCACCGGCAACCCGGTGCGCCGCTCGAAGGCCGCGATCATCCGGTGCACCAGCGGCTCGGTCTGCGGGTCGATGGTCTGGATGCGCGCGGTGCCGTCGACGTGGGTGACCGTGGGGATGCGGTCGCGCCACTCCTCGGCGACGTCGTGCACGAAGAGCATGTAGGGCGAGGGGATCGGGCCGCGGCCGAAGATCTCCGGCGCCCGCTCCAGCAGCACCATCGGCGCGACCGGGCGGAACTGCTCGCGGCCCTTGACGTCGTTCATCCGCTCGAGGTTCGCCTCGAAGCCGGGGTGCGCCAGCAGCGACCGGTGCCCGAGTGCGCGGGGGCCGTACTCGCTGCGGCCCTGGAACCAGGCGACGATGCCGTTGTCGGCGAGGACCTCAGCGACCGCCTCGGCGACGTCGTCGGGCCGCTCGTAGTCGATGGCCGCGGTCTGCAGCCACCGCTCGATCTCGTCGTCGTCCCAGCCGCGGCCCAGCGCCGCACCGGGCATGGGCTCGGTGCGCTCGCCCAGCTCGTGCGCGACGTGCAGGGCGCTGCCCAGCGCGGTGCCGGCGTCGCCGGCGGCCGGCTGCACCCAGACCTCCTCGAAGGGGGTCTCGGCCAGGATGCGGGTGTTGGCCACGCAGTTGAGCGCGACGCCGCCGGCCATGGTCAGCGTCTTCTCGCCGGTCTGCTCGTACACCCAGCGGGCGAGGTCGACGAGCACCTCCTCCAGCCGGGTCTGCACGCTGGCGGCGAGGTCGGCGTGCGCCTCGGTCCAGTCGTCGCCCTTGCCGAGGCGGGGCGCGAACTCGGTGAAGTCGATCCGCTCGGTGACGAACCCGCCGTCGCCGGTGGGCCGGATCAGCTCGGACAGCTCGCCGAGGAAGCGCGGCTTGCCGTAGGAGGCCATCGCCATGACCTTGAACTCGTCGGAGCTGCGCAGGAAGCCGAGGTGGTCGGTGAGCTCCTCGTACATGAGCCCGAGGGAGTGCGGCAGCGCCTGCCCGGCGAGGACCTCCAGCTGCCCGTCGACGTAGCGGCCGGCCAGGTGGCTGTGCGCCTCGCCGCGGCCGTCGAGCACCAGGACGGCGTTGTCCCGCTGAGGAGCGGCCTTGCCCGCGGAGGCCGCGTGCGCGACGTGGTGCTTGACGAAGCGGACCTTCGCCGGGTCGAGGCCGGGCAGCGCGTGCGCGAGGAAGTCCGGCGCCATCTCGGCGTACTTCTTGCGCATCGTGTCGCCGTCGTCGAACAGGCCGGAGTCCTCCGGGGTGCCCATGAGCGCGGGGTCGAAGGAGTAGGCGACGGCGTCGAGCTCCTCCGGGCGGATGCCGGCCTCCCGCAGGCACCACGCGGCCGACAGCTCGGGCAGCTCCCAGGCGCTCCAGGGCAGGGGGCGCTTGCCGTGCTTGCGCCGGCTGAAGCGCTCCTCCTCGGCCGCGGCCACGACCCGCCCGTCGACGACGAGCGCCGCGGCGGGGTCGTGGTAGATGGCGTTGATGCCGAGGACCTTCACGAGCGCACTCCTCCCGCCCGGGCGCCGCGCCCGGGTCCTCGGGTGATCATCGCCGCGGTGCGGCCGCCCCGCAGGGCGAGCACCCGACGGGGTGGCGGATCGCCGGGTCAGAGCGGCGGCCGCCGGCTGGTCCAGTCCGTCGCCGACTCGTACGCCTGGCCCACGCGCAGCACCCCGGGCTCGTCGAAGGGCCGGCCGATGACCTGCAGGCCGATCGGGAGCCCGGCGGAGGTGAACCCGCAGGGCACCGACAGCGCCGGCAGGCCGGTCACGTTGCCGGGGGCCGAGTGGCCGACCCAGGCGTCGATCACCGACTTCCGGGCGCCGCTGGGGAAGGTGAAGCCCTCCTGGCCCACCTGGGCCGCGGCGGTCGGCAGGGTGGGGCAGACCAGCGCGTCGAGGCCCTCGAAGGTGCGGCGGAACTCCTGCTGCACCAGCGTGCGCACGCGCAGGGCCTTGATGTACTGCGTGGCGAGCACCGTCTCCCCGGCCTCGAGGAGCACCCGCACGTCGGTGGTGTACCGCTCGCCGGACTCCCGGAGCATCTCCTGGTGGTAGGCGCTGGCCTCGGGGATGACGATGCCGAACTCGACGGCCATCATCTGGCCGGCGTAGGGGATCTCCACCTCCCGCAGCCGCGCGCCCTGGGCCTCGAGGACGGCGATCGCCTCCCGGACGGCCGCCTCCACCTCGGGGTCGACGTCGTCGAAGAAGTAGGTGGTCGGCACGCCGAGGGTCAGGCCGCCGACCCCGGCGTCGAGGTCGCGGGTGTAGTCGGGCACCGGCTCCTGGACCGACCCCGGGTCGCGGGCGTCGAAGCCGGCGACGGCCTGCAGGGCCAGGGCGGCGTCGCGCACGGTCCGCGTGAGGGGCCCGGCGTGGTCCAGCGACCAGCACAGCGACGTGATGCCGGCGCGGGAGACCCGGCCGAAGGTGGGCTTGAGGCCGACGGTGCCGCACACCGACGCCGGGATGCGGATCGACCCGCCCGTGTCGGTGCCCATCCCCAGCAGGCACTCCCCGGCGGCCACCGCGGCGCCGGACCCGCCGCTGGAGCCACCCGGCACGCACCCGGTGTCCCAGGGGTTGCGGGTCGTCGGGGTGAGCACGCCGTAGGCGAACTCGTGGGTGTGCGTCTTGCCGACCACGACCGCGCCGGCGTCGCGGAGCCGGGCCACGCAGGCGGAGTCCTCCGTCGGCTGGTGGTCGGCGCGGACCGCGGAGCTCGACGTCGTCGGCAGGCCCACGGCGTCGTAGAGGTCCTTGATGCCCACGGGGATGCCGTGCAGCGGCCCGCGGTACCCGCCGCCGGCGATCTCCCGCTCGGCCCGGCGGGCCGCCTCCAGCGCCTGCTCGGCGGTCACGACGACGAAGGCGCCCAGCCGGTCCTCGACCTGCTCGATGCGGTCGAGCGCGGACTGCACGAGCTCGACCGGGGACAGCCTCCGCTGCTCGATCTGCCGGGCGGCCTCGGCGATGCTCAGCTCGTGGGGCTGCACTCCCTCACCGCCACCGCGCGTCGAACGCCGAGGCCGGCGGGGTCTCCCCGACCGCGACGTCGTCGAGGCTGTCGTAGAGCCCCAGGACCATCGTCACGGCCGGACCGGCCGCGGCCCGCCGGTCGTCGGTGAGGTCCAGGCGGGCGTGGGCGAGCAGCTGGTCGAGGACCTCGTCGCCGAGCGGCGACCGTGGTGTCGAGGCCACGGGGCCACCTCCTCCGGTCGGGGTGTGTGGTGGCCCACAGCATGCCCGGGTCCCGGGCCGGCGGCTCCTCCTCAACCGCCGCGGACCCGCAGCAGGTCGTGGGCCTCGACCGCCCGGAGCGCGAGGGTCTTGTAGCCGACCTCCTCGAACAGCACGACGACGCGGTCGTCCTCCACCCGCATCACCACGCCGGGGCCCCACTCGGTGTGCTCCACCGGGGTCTCGGGCGCGAACGGGGTGTCGGCGTCGGCGCCGGAGGGCTGCTCGTGCGAGGTGCCCGCCGAGCAGGTGTCGCAGTTGCCGCACGGCTCCTCGAGCTGCTCGCCGAAGTAGCCGAGCAGGTACTGGCGGCGGCACCCGGTGGTCTCGGCGTAGCCGCGCATCATCTCCACGCGGCTCTGGTCCACCCGCTCGTGGTGCTCGGCCAGCTCGCGGGCCGCGGCGGCGGCCTGGCCGGGGGAGGGGGCGCCGTCGGCGGGGTGGGCCGCGCCCTCGTCGTCGAGGACGACGGCCGACACCTGCTCGAGCAGGTTGAGGTCGCGGGCCAGCGGCGTGGCGCCCCGGCCGGTCTCCTCGCGCAGCTGCCTGACGTCGACGCCGTCCTCGAGGCCGGCCGCCGGTGCGGCGGCGACCAGGCCGGCCACCTGCTGCAGCTCCTCCTCGGCGGGGGCGCCCGCGGCGAAGAACCGCCGCAGCCCGAGGTCCTCCTGCCGGTACACGAGGACGGCGAGCGCCGCCTGCCCGTCGCGGCCCGCACGGCCGATCTCCTGGTAGTAGCTGTCGATCGAGTCGGCCGGCTCGGCGTGCACGACGAACCGGGTGCCGGGCTTGTCGATGCCCATGCCGAAGGCGGTGGTGGCCACCACGACGTCGAGCTCGTCCTCCATCCACGCGCGCTGGGTGTCCTCGCGCTCGCTCTTCTTGAGGCCCGCGTGGTACGGCCGGGCGCGCAGGCCGCGCTCGACGAGGGCGTCGGCGAGGTCGGTGGTGCCCTTGCGGGTGGCGCTGTAGACGATGCCCGGGCCGCGGCCGGCCTCGACCTCCCCGGCGGCGCGGTCGAGCACGGCGGTGCGCTTGGCGTGCGCGTCGGCGTGGTGGTCGACCTCGAGGCGGATCTCGGGGCGGTCGAAGCCGGCGACGACGACCTCGGGGTCGCGCATCGCCAGGCGCTCGACGATCTCGGCGCGCACCGGCGGCGCGGCGGTCGCGGTCAGCGCGAGCACCGTGGGGTGGTCCAGCTGCTCGACGACCTGGCCCAGCCGCAGGTAGTCGGGCCGGAAGTCGTGCCCCCAGGCGGAGACGCAGTGCGCCTCGTCGACGACGAACAGCGCGGGGGAGGCCTCGCGGACCGCGTGCACGACCTCGGGCTTGGCGAGCTGCTCCGGGGCGAGGAACAGGTAGCGGACCGTTCCCTCCGCCAGCCCCTGCAGCGCCGCGTGCTGCTCGCCGGCCGACAGGCTGGAGTTGAGCTGGGCGGCCCGGCCGGCCTCCTCGCCGAGCTCGGCGAGCCGCTCGACCTGGTCGCGCTGCAGGGCGATGAGCGGGGAGACGATGACCACCGGGCCGTCGAGCAGCTGCCCGGCCACCTGGTAGACGGCGCTCTTGCCGGCGCCCGAGGGCAGCACCGCGAGCGTGTCGCGGCCGGCCAGCACGGCCTGCATGGCGCGCTCCTGGCCGGGGCGGAACTCGTCGTAGCCGAGGACGTCGCGGGCCGTCTCGCGCAGCCGGCGGGTGCGGACCGAGGCAGAGCCGCCGGCGGGGTTCTCGCGAGGGGTGCGTGACACCGGGTGCCGCTGCCCGGGCGCCGAGATCGGCAAACGGTGCGCAGGTGGCCGGGCGCGCTCCCGCCGGGGCACCTCACCGCAGGTGGGCGCGGCGCGAGCCGACGTCGGCGGAGTCCGCGGCCGCCCGCCCGGCCTGCCAGCCGGCGCCGTCGACGGACGAGCGGCCGCGGCTGCTGCGCACGCGGGGGAACATCTCGGTGAACGCGTCGTCGACGGCCTCCTGCCTCGATCGCAGGACCGGCCGCAGGTCCACGCCCTGCTCCTCCGCGGCCGCCCGCGTGGCCCGCTCGCGGGCGTCGGTCAGCCGCTCGCCGATCCGTCCGGCGTAGCCGAGCAGGAACGCCCGCCGGAAGGACCGGGACGCCGACCGCCGGCCCGCCGCGCGCTCGGCCGCGGTGAGCGCCTGACCCACCTGCAGCAGCAGCGAGGTGAACAGCAGCTCCACCGCGTCGAGGTCGGCGGCGATCCCGACCAGGGTGGCGATGCCCAGGTCCCGGTACCAGACCAGCCGGACCCCGTTGGCGTCGGCGACCGCGCCGAGCAGCTGCACCTTGGCCTGCACGTACGGGTCGTCGACGTGCACGCGGCGGGTGGTCACGTCGGAGCGGGCGGCGGGCCGGTCCGCCACGAGGACGGTGTCGACGGCGTGCCGGGTCATCAGCTCCTGCGCCTTCGCGGTCAGCGCCTCGGCCTCCTCCGAGTACTCCGTGGACTCCGCCTTCGCCAGCAGTGCGCGGATGCGGCGCAGCACCCGCGCGTCGTCCGGGCCGGACGCCGTCTCCCGCCGGGCGGCCGGTCCCCACCGCGAGGGCGGCGGGACGAGCACGTCGAGGAGCGCCGTGGACCGCAGCAGCCCGGCCAGCCGCAGCACGATCCGCCACGCGTCCGCGGGCGACCTGCTCTCGCGGCGCGCCCAGGCGCCCACGACCGCGGGGTCGCCCGCGGACGGCGTCCCGAGCTCGCGCAGCTGGTCGAGCCAGGTCTGCGGTGCGCGCGCCGCCGCGTCGGTGCGCCGCGCGTGCTCGGCGACGAGCGCCAGGACCAGCGGCACCGAGGCCGCCGTCACCTGCGCGCGGGCGGCGTGCACCACGTCGGCGGGCTGCCACCCGCGCTCCCACGTGTCGTCCAGGGCGGCGAGCAGCGCGCGCGTGGCGGTCCCGGTGCCGTCGACGTCCGGGTGGCGCGCGGCGAGGGTGGCCGCCAGCTCCGACGCCACGCCGGCGTCGGTGAGCAGGCCGCCGGAGGAGCGGAGGAGGTCGGTGAGCCAGGCGTCGTCGAGCACGGCCCGATGCTCTCCCGCCGCGACGGCGGGTACGCCGGACGCCTGTGGACGGCGGCGCCGCGTCCCCAGGCAGCCCGGAGCCGCCGGGACCGTCGTACCGGCGACTAGGGTCGCCCGGCGTGGGCGCGAGCTACCGGATCGCCGAGGCCGCGACGCTGCTCGGCGTCAGCGACGACACGGTCCGCCGGTGGATCGACAGCGGCCGCCTGCCGGCCTCGCGGGTGGGCAGCGGCCCGGCGCACGTCGACGGCGCCGACCTCGCCCGCCTGGCCACCGAGCTGCACGACGCGCCCGAGCCCGGGACGACCCGCGGCTCCTCGGCCCGCAACCGGCTGGCCGGCATCGTCACCCGCGTCGTCCGCGACACCGTGATGGCTCAGGTCGAGATCCAGGCGGGGCCCTTCCGCCTCGTGTCGCTGATGTCCCGCGAGGCGGCCGACGAGCTCGGCCTCGACGTCGGCGTGCGCGCCGTCGCCACCGTCAAGGCGACCCAGGTGAGCGTGGACGTGCCGTGAGACCCCCTGAGCTGCTCCCGGCCGGACCCGACGGCCCGGTTCCTCGGAGAACCTGCGCGTCCTCGCATCCGCACATCCGGATCAGACTCGGCTAGGGTCCCGCAGGCGCGGATCGATCATGGTCCGCCCGGTGGGGAGGAGACCCGATGCGCGTGCGGGGCACGGCGGTGCTGGTGGCGGCGGCCCTGGGGACGCTCACCGCCTGCGGCGGCGGGGACGACGGGGCCGCGGCCACGACGACGTCGGCCGCGGATGATCAGAGCCTCACCGGCACCCTCACCGTCTTCGCCGCCGCCTCGCTCACCGACGTCTTCACCGGCCTCGGGGAGCAGCTGGAGGGCGAGAACCCCGACCTGACCGTGCAGTTCAACTTCGCCGGCAGCTCCGCGCTGGCCACCCAGCTGACCCAGGGCGCCCCGGCCGACGTCTTCGCCTCGGCCAACCCCACGCAGATGGCGGTGGTCACCGACGCCGGCCTCGCCGACGGCGACCCGACCGTGTTCACCGCGAACGTCCTGGAGATCGCCGTCCCCCCGGGGAACCCGGCCGGGATCACCGGCCTGGCCGACTTCGGCCGCGAGGAGCTCGCCTTCGCCGTCTGCGCGCCCGAGGTGCCCTGCGGCGCGGCCGCCGAGGACGTGTTCGCCGCCGCCGGGGTCACGCCGCGCCCCGACACCCAGGAGGAGGACGTGCGCGCGGCGCTGACCAAGGTCGAGCTCGGCGAGGTCGACGCCGCCCTGGTCTACGCCACCGACGTCACCGCCGCCGGCGACGCCGTCGAGGGCATCGCCTTCCCGGAGGCCGAGGACGCGGTCAACGACTACCCGCTGGTCACCCTGGCGGAGGCGCCCAACGCCGACGCCGCGCAGGCCTTCGTCGACCTGGTGCTGTCCGACGAGGGGCAGCAGGCGCTCGAGGCGGCCGGCTTCCGCTCCCCGTGAGGCGGGACCGCACCCCGGCGCCGCTGCTGGTCCCCGCCGCCCTCGCCGTCGCCTTCCTCGTCCTGCCGCTGGCCGGGCTGCTGGTCCGCACGCCGTGGTCGCAGCTGGGCACGCTGCTCACCGCCCCCGGCGTCGGGCAGGCGCTGCGGCTGTCACTGGTCTCGGCCACGCTCGCCACGCTGGTCTCCGTCGTCCTCGGGGTGCCGCTGGCCTGGGTGCTCGCGCGCTCGCGGGCGCGCGGGCGGGCGGTGCTGCGCGCGCTCGTCACCGTGCCCCTGGTGCTGCCCCCGGTGGTCGGCGGTGTCGCGCTGTTCCTGGTGCTGGGCCGCCAGGGGATCGTCGGGCGCTGGCTGGCGGAGGCCACCGGGATCACCATCCCGTTCACCACCACGGCGGTGGTCATCGCCGAGACGTTCGTGGCGATGCCGTTCCTCGTCATCAGCGTCGAGGGCGCGCTGCGGGCCGCCGACGCCCGCTACGAGGACGCCGCCGCCACCCTCGGCGCGGACCGGTGGACCACCTTCCGCCGCGTGACGCTGCCGCTGGTGGCCCCGGGTGTTGCCGCCGGGGCGGTGCTGTGCTGGGCGCGGGCGCTGGGGGAGTTCGGCGCCACGATCACCTTCGCCGGCAACTTCCCCGGGACGACGCAGACGATGCCGCTCGCGGTCTACCTCGCCCTGCAGCGCGACCCGCAGGCGGCGATCGTGCTCTCGCTGGTCCTGCTCGTCGTCTCGGTGGCCACCCTGCTGCTGCTGCGCGACCGCTGGCTGGGCCGGGGCGCGGCCGCGTGACCCTGACCGCGCGGGTCGTCGTCGGCCGGGGTCCGCTCACCGTCGACGTCGCGCTCGACGTCGCCGACGGCGAGGTGCTCGCCGTCCTGGGGCCCAACGGCGCCGGCAAGTCCACGCTGCTGCGGGTCCTGGCCGGCCTGCTGCCGCCCGACGGCGGCCGGGTCGTCGTCGACGGCACGACCTGGGACGACGTCGCCGGCGGGGTGCAGCTGCCCGCCCACCGGCGCCCGCTGGGGATGGTGTTCCAGGACCACCTGCTGTTCCCCCACCTGTCGGTGCTCGACAACGTCGCCTTCGGCCCGCGCACCCGGGGTGCACCGAAGGCGGCCGCGCGCCGGGCGGCGGCGGCGTGGCTGGAGCGGGTCGGCATCGCCGGCCTCGGCGACCGGCGGCCCGGGCAGCTGTCCGGCGGGCAGGCGCAGCGCGCGGCGCTGGCCCGGGCGCTGGTCGGCGACCCGGCGCTGCTCCTGCTCGACGAGCCGCTGTCGGCGCTCGACGCGCGCACCCGCCTCGCCGTCCGCGCCGAGCTGCGCCGCCACCTGGCCGACTTCGCCGGCAGCACCGTGCTGGTCACCCACGACCCGGTCGACGCGATGGCGCTGGCCGACCGCGTGGTGGTGGTCGAGGACGGCGCGGTCGTGCAGGCCGGGGCGCCGGCGGACGTGGCCCGGCACCCGCGCACCGACTACGTCGCCCGCCTGGTCGGGCTCTCGCTGCTGCCCGGCACCGCCGGGGGCCTCACCGTGCGCCTCGACGGCGGGGGAGTGGTCACCGTCGCCGAGCCGGCGCAGGGCCCGGTGCTGGTCGCCGTGCGGCCGGAGTCGGTGGCGCTCTACCCGTCGCGGCCCGAGGGCAGCCCGCGCAACGCCTGGCCCGCGGTCCTGGCGGGCGCGACGCCGCACGGGTCCACGGTGCGCTGCGAGCTCGACGGCGAGGTGCCGCTGCTCGCCGACGTGACCGCGACCGCGTTCGCCGAGCTCGGGCTGGCCCCGGGCTCGCGCGTGTGGGCGGTGGTCAAGGCCTCCGAGATCGCCGTCTACGCCCGCTGAGGGGGGCGTCGATGATCAGGTGGGATCACCCTGCTGCGTCCTGGCTCACCCCCCACGGTGAGCCAGGACGCAGCACGATCAGGTCAACTGATCGTGCGGGGAGGGAGGCTGGGGGCATGAGCACGGTCGCGGGGCTGGTCCTCGCCGCGGGCGGAGGGCGCCGCTACGGCATGCCCAAGGCGCTGGTCGAGTACGGCGGCAGCCTGCTGGTCGAGCGGGCGGTGCGGACGGCGCGGGCGGCGTGCGACCCGGTGCTGGTCGTCCTCGGCGCGCGGGCGGTCGACGTCTGGCGCACCGCCGACCTCGACGGCGCGACCGTGCTGGCCAACCGCGACTGGGAGACCGGCATGGCCTCCAGCCTGCGCACCGGCCTCGACGGCCTGCGCGGCTGGCCGGGCAGGGTCGACGCCGCCCTCGTCACGCTGGTCGACATGCCCGGCATGACAGCAGAGGCGCTGCGCGCGGTGGCCGCGCACGCCGGACCGGCCGCGCTGGCGGTGGCCACCTACGACGGCGTCCGCGGCCACCCGGTGCTGCTGGGCCGGGAGCACTGGGCCGGCGTCGCTGCGACGGCGACCGGCGACGAGGGCGCCCGCCGCTACCTGGCCGCGCACGCCGTCACCGAGGTCGACTGCACCGGCCTGGCCGACCCGGTGGACCTCGACGTGCCACCCGGCGGGGTAGCTTCGGCGCCGTGATCGCCGGGCACCTGATCGCCAGAGTCGTCGACGAGCCGCTGTCGGTCGCCGAGCACGAGCAGGCGGTGGCCGATCCCGGTGCCGGCGCCGTCGTCTCCTTCTGCGGCGTCGTCCGCGACGTCGACGGCGGGCGGTCGGTCACCGAGCTCGAGTACGTCGGCCACCCGACGGCCGAGCAGGTGATCACCGAGCTGGCCCGGGAGTTCGCCGCCCGACCCGAGGTCCGCGCGGTCGCCGTCTCCCACCGCGTGGGGCTGCTGGGCATCGGCGACGTCGCCCTCGCCTGCGCGGTCAGCGCCGCCCACCGCGGCGAGGCGTTCCGCGCCTGCGCCGAGCTGGTCGACGAGGTCAAGAAGCGGCTGCCCATCTGGAAGCGGCAGGTCTTCGCCGACGGCGAGGAGGAGTGGGTCGCCTGCCCCTGAGGCGGCAGGTCACCACACGGTCGCGGCCCGGCCGGGTGTCTTGACCGGCGGCCGACCCCGTGGCACAACAGGCGCCGGGGCTCCAAGGGCGGGGCGCGGTCTCCCGGCGACCCCTCGACAGCGTGAGGACGGGAGCGGCGTTCCGGTGCACGCTCAGCGCGACCCCGTCCTCGAGGCGATGCCCCTGGGCTACGTCGCCGTCGACCGCGACTGGCGGATCACCTACGTCAACGGCGAGGGCGAGGCCGTCCTCGGCCGGACGTGGGACCAGCTGGTCGGCGCCTGCTACTGGCGGTCGTTCCCGTTCGCCGTCGACACCGAGTTCGGGCGCACCTACCGCGAGGTGGTGGCCACCGGCCGGGCCCGCACCGTCGAGGCGTTCTACCCCGAGCCGCTCGACCGCTGGTTCGAGGTGCGCGCCGTGCCGCGGACCGACGGGCTGGCCCTGTACTTCTCCGAGGTCACCGCACGCCGCACCGCGCAGGACCGGCTGTCGCTGCTGGCCCGGGTCGGGGCCGAGCTGACCGGCACGCTCGACCTCACCGAGGCGGTCCGCCGCATCCCCCGGCTGGTCGTGCCCGAGCTCGGCGAGGCCTGCCTGCTCACCGTCCTCGACGACGACGGCCGCCCCCGCGACCTCGGCTCCTGGCACGGCGACCCGGCCCGCCGCGACCTGCTGCACCGCTACGCCGCCGTCCGGCTGCCCGGCATGCCGTCGGCCGCGCCGGTGGTGCGGGCGCTGGGCGGGGAGACGGTGGAGGCCGACGGCGCCGACGTCCTCGCGGCCATCCACGACGACGAGGCCCGCGACCTCTACGCGCAGCTGGGCGCCCCGGCGGTGCTCGCTGTGCCGCTGCCCGGCCGCGACCGGGTCATCGGCGCGCTCACCTTCCTCTCCGGCGGGCGCAACGGCTCGCGCGTCGACCCGCTCACCGCCCGCGAGGTCGCCGGCCGGGCGGGGCTGGCCCTGGACAACGCCCGGCTGTTCGCCCGCCAGCGGCAGCTGGCCGAGGCGCTGCAGCGCAGCCTGCTCACGACCCCCCGCGGCTCCCGGCTGGGCCGGCTGGCGGTGCGCTACACCCCGGCGGCCGAGGCCGCCCGCGTGGGCGGGGACTGGTACGACGCCTTCGCCCAGCCGGCCGGGGCGACGACGCTGGTCATCGGCGACGTCGTCGGGCACGACACCGCGGCCGCCGCGGCGATGGGCCAACTGCGCTCGCTGCTGCGCGGCATCGCCGCCTACAGCGACGCGGGCCCGGCCGAGGTGCTGCGCGGGCTGGACCGCGCCATGGACACCCTCGCGGTCGACACCTATGCCACCGCCGCGGTGGCCCGCTTCGAGCAGACGCCGGAGGAGGCCGCGGCCGGCCGGACCCGGCTGTGCTGGTCCAGCGCCGGGCACCTGCCGCCGCTGGTCCTCGACCCCGCCGGGCGGCTGCTCGAGCTGCCCGCCGCGCCGGTCGACCTGCTCCTCGGCGTCGACCCCGCCAGCCCGCGGCACGAGAGCGGGCTGGTGCTGGAGCGGGGCAGCACGGTGCTGCTGCACACCGACGGCCTCGTCGAGCGCCGCGGCGTCGCCCTCGACACCGGGCTGGCCCGGCTGGCCGACGCGGTCTCGGACCTGGCCGGGCGGCCGCTCGGCGAGCTGTGCGACGAGGTGATCGAGCGGCTCGTGCACGGCCGCCCGGAGGACGACGTCGCCCTGGTGGCCCTGCGCCTCGGGGACTGAGCCGCTAGACCGGCGCCTGGCCGTCCTCGTCGGTGCGGCGGGGTCTGCCGTGCCCGTGCGCGGCCTCCTCGGCGCGCTCCTCCTCGAGCTCCGCCTCGCCCTCGAGCCGGTGCGCCTCGCCGGCCACCTGCGCCGCGGCGTCGCCGTGCGACTCGCCGTAGAGCTCCTCGGCCCGGCCCAGCAGTTCCTCGGCCTTGGCCTTCGCCTTGTCGATGAAGCTCATCGCGCTCCCGTCCTCCCCGGCTCCCGAGCGGGTGCCCTGTGTGCAGCATCGCGGATCTCGCCGACGAGCTCCTCGAGGATGTCCTCCAGGGCCACGACGCCGACCACCCGGCCGCCGTCGGCGACCGCGGCGAGCTGGGCCCGCCCGGTCTGCATGACCCCCAGCGTGCGCCGCAGGTCGTCGTCGGCGGCGACGCGGGGCAGCGGGCGGGTGATGTCGCGGACCCGCGGTTCCGGCGCGCCGTCGGCCACCAGCACGTCCTTGACGTGCACGTAGCCGAGCAGCTCCGCGCCGTCGGCCACCGGGAAGCGGGAGTACCCGGTGGCCGCCGCGGCCCGCTCGACGGCGGCGGTGTCGTCCCCGGGCGCGACGACGGTCAGCGCGGCGCGGGGGATGAGCACCGAGCGGGTGTCGCGCTCCTCCAGGCCCAGGGCGCCGGTGAGCAGCTCGAAGCCGCGCTGGTCGAGCAGCCCGCCGGCGCGGGACTCACCGATCAGCCCGGCCACCTCGTCGCGGGTGAACGCGCTGGTGACCTCGTCCTTGGGCCGCACGCCCAGCAGCCGCAGCGCCGCGTTGGCCAGCGCGTTGAGCGCCACGATCACCGGCTTGAGCACCGTGACGACGGCGGCCAGCGGCGGGGTGAGCACCAGCGCGGCGCGGTCGGGCCCGGCCAGCGCCAGGTTCTTGGGCACCATCTCGCCGATCACCACGTGCAGCGCGACGACGACGGTCAGCGCGATGACGAACGAGATCGGGTGCACCAGGCCCTCGGGCACCGACAGCAGCGCGAACAGCGGCTCGAGCAGGTGCGCCACCGCGGGCTCCCCGATCGCGCCCAGGCCCAGCGAGCAGACGGTGATGCCCAGCTGCGCGCCGGCCATCATCAGCGACACCCGCTCCATCGCCGCGAGCGTCGTGCGGGCCCGGCGGGAGCCGGCGTCGGCCAGCGGCTCGATCGACGAGCGGCGCGCGGAGATCAGCGCGAACTCGGCGCCGACGAAGAAGGCGTTGGCCAGCAGCAGCACCACGGCGACCAGCACGCCGCCCCAGTCACCCACGGCCGTCCTCCTCGTCCCCGCTCACCGCGGGCAGGGGGCCGACGACGGCCCGCTCCACCCGGGTGCCGTCGACGCGCTCGACCCGCACCCACACCCCCGCCGGCAGGCCCTCGGCCTCCGCGGCCAGCTCGGGCGGCAGGGTGGGCCGGGCCTCGATCCGGTCGCCGACCTCCGGGATGCGGCCGAGCAGGTGCAGCACCAGCCCGCCGACGCTCTCCCAGTGCCGGTCGGCGGGCACCGACAGCCCGGTGGTCGCGGCCACCTCGTCGGGCCGCAGCAGGCCCGACACCGACCAGGTGCCGTCGCCGCGGTCGACGACGTCGTCGCCGGCCTCCTCGTCGTGCTCGTCGGCCAGGTCGCCGACGAGCTCCTCCACGAGGTCCTCGACGGTCACCACCCCGTCGGTGCCGCCGTACTCGTCGACGACGACGGCCATCTGCAGCCCGCCGCGGCGCAGGTCGCCGAGCAGGTCGTCGAGCCGCCGCGAGGTGGGGACGAACAGCGGGGGCAGCATCACCGCCGACACGGGGGTGGCCGCCCGCCGGTCGCGGGGGACGGCGAGGGCGTGTTTCACGTGGACCATCCCGACGACGTCGTCGACACCGGCGGCGGAGACGACGGGGAAGCGGGAGTGCCCGGAGTCGCGGGCGACGGTGAGCACCTCGGCGACCGGCGCCTGCTCGGGCACCGTCGTCATGCGGGTGCGCGGGGTGGCGGCGTCGCTGGCGCGCAGCTCCCCGAAGGCCAGGCCGCGCTCGAGCAGCTCCGCGGTCTCCGTGGGCAGCGTGCCCTGCCGGCCCGACCGGCGGACCAGCGAGGTCAGCTCGTCGGGCGAGCGGGCGGAGGCGAGCTCCTCCTGCGGTTCGACACCGAACACCCGGCGCAGCGTCGCGTTGGCCCAGCCGTTGAGCAGGCGGATGACCAGCGACGTCGCCCGGGTGAAGCCGCGCTGGAAGCCCGACACCGCGCGGGCGGTGCGCAGCGGCTCGCTGATGGCCACGTTCTTGGGCACCAGCTCGCCGAACACCATGGTCAGCGCGGTGGCCAGCACCAGCGCGAGGGTGATCGACACCGAGCGGGCGGCGGCGCCGGACAGGCCCGCCGACTCCAGCGGGCCGCGCAGCAGCGCCGCGATCGAGGGCTCGGCCACGAAGCCGATCGCCAGGTTGGTGACGGTGATGCCCAGCTGGGCGCCCGACAGCTGGGTGGACAGCGTGCGCAGTGCGGCGAGGACGCCGGCCGACCCGCGCACGCCCGCGGCCGCCTCGCGCTCGACGGTGGGCCGGTCGACGGTCACCAGCGAGAACTCGAAGGCCACGAACGCGGCGCAGGCGAGGACCAGGACGACGCCGACGAGGACCAGCAGCCACTCGATCACGATCGGCCCCGGGGGAGCGGGGAGGGGTTCGGATGGTGAGGCCTGCTCACAGGGGGGCGGTCATCCTCCGGCGAAGGGGGGCAGCACGTCGACGGTCGCCCCGGGTCCCAGCTGCAACGCGCGGTTGCGCGTCTGCGTTCCGTCGACGAGGAACGAGCAGGCGGGGAGGACCTTCCCCAGGCGCTCGCCGTGGGCCTCGACGATCCGGTCGACCAGCTCCGCCAGGGTGCCGGCCGCGCAGGTCTCGGTGTCGACGCCGGCGGCCGCCCGGGCCCCGGCGAAGTAGCGCACGGTCACGGTGGCCACCGCCGGTCAGCCCCCGATGGCCGACATCGGCCGGGACGGCTGCAGGAAGCTCGGGTCGTCGATGCCGTGGCCGGGGAGCTTGGCCAGGGTGGCGATGCGCCAGCGGTCGGCGAGCTCGGCGTCGGTGGCGCCCTCGCGCAGCGCCGTCCGCAGGTCGGACTCCTCGCGGGCGAACAGGCAGTTGCGGATCTGCCCGTCGGCGGTGAGCCGGGTGCGGTCGCAGGTGCCGCAGAAGGAGCGGGTGACCGAGGCGATCACGCCGACGGTGGCCGGGCCGCCGTCGACCAGCCAGCGCTCGGCGGGCGCCGAGCCGCGCTCCTCGGTGTCGGGGGCGAGGTCGTGCGCGGCGGAGAGCCGGGCCAGGATGTCCTCCGCGGTGACCATCTCCCCGCGGGTCCAGGCGTGGTGGGCGTCCAGCGGCATCTGCTCGATGAAGCGCAGCTGGTAGCCGTGCTCGAGGCAGAAGTCCAGCAGCGGGACGGCGTCGTCCTCGTTGATGCCCCGCAGCAGCACGGCGTTGACCTTCACCGGGGTCAGCCCGGCGTCCTGCGCGGCGCGCAGGCCGGCGAGGACGTCGTCGAGCCGGTCGCGGTGGGTCAGCTGCCGGAACCGCTCGCGGTCGAGGGTGTCGAGGCTGACGTTGATGCGGTCGAGGCCGGCGGCGGCGAGCGCGGGGGCGACGCGGGTCAGCCCGATGGCGTTGGTGGTGAGGCTGACCTCGGGCCGCGGGTCGAGCGCGGTGGCGGCCGCGACGATGCCGACCAGGCCCGGGCGCAGCAGCGGCTCGCCGCCGGTGAAGCGGACCTCGCGGATGCCCAGCTGCTCGACGCCGATGCGCACCAGCCGCGCGACCTCGTCGTCGGTGAGCTGCTCGACCTTGGGCAGCCACTGCAGGCCCTCGGGTGGCATGCAGTAGGAGCAGCGCAGGTTGCAGCGGTCGGTGAGCGAGACCCGCAGGTCGGTGGCGACCCGGCCGTGCCGGTCGACCAGCCCGCCACGGCCGGGCAGCGCGCCCGGCAGGACGCCGTCGGCCGCGCGGGGCCGCGGGTCGGGGAGCGGGGTGGCACTCACGTCGCGAATGTATCCGCGGAACGGGATCGCGTCGCCCGTCCCGCCGCGTACGTCCCCACAGACGCCGCATCCGCGGTCGCGACCGGGGGTTCCGGGCCGCGACCGCGGATGCGGGGGTTGCACCGACGCTGCGACGCCGGGGGGAGGTCAGCCGATCGGGGTGGGGTCGGTCGGGTCCGGCGGGACCGGGACGGAGTCCTGGATGCGGTTGCGCGCCTGGCAGTCGGTGGTGCAGTTGGTGGCACCGGCCGAGAGCTCGATCGAGTCCTCGCCGAGCACGCCGCCCATCCGGCCGCCCGAGGCCACCGACCAGCGCGTCGTCGTCGCCGTCTGGGACAGCTTGGTGGCCACCTGCGGGCTGTCCTTGCCGAGCAGCATCTGGTGGGTGGCGTCGGCGGCCACGCCGTTGCCGAAGTTGATCTTCCCGGTGTACTCGTTGACGAAGTAGAAGAGGCCGGCGCCGAGGGTGTGCACGTACTCGACGGCGGTGCCGAACTCCTGCTCCATCTGGAAGATCCCGCCCTGCGGGGCGTCCTTCGACTGGATCTTGAACTTGCCGCCCGAGGCGGTGGTGAACGAGACCACCAGCACGTCGTCGCGCAGCCGCAGCTCGCTGATCCGCACGCCGCGGAGCTGGGCCGCGGAGAGCACGGGCACCTTGGACGCGAACACGACGGTCGGGGCGGTGACCATGCGCTGCGGGTCGGGGGCGCCGGTGAGCGCGTAGTCGTACACGCCGAGGGTCGCGGGGTCGATCGTGTAGGTCACGTGCCGGCCGCGGACGGCGATCGGCCCGGTCGGCGTCACGTCGCGCAGCCGGTACTCGCTGCCGGGGCCGGGGTTGGACGTGCGGCCGTTGACGGTGACGGCGAAGTCGCCGCCGCTGCTCGCGCCCTCGGTCCCGCCGTCGTCGCCCCCGGAGGCCGAGGCGGTGCCGGGGACCAGGAACGCGGCGAGCGCGAGCAGGAGGACGAGGACCGCGCGCAGGGGACGCGGCCGGGAGGTGGGGGCCACGGGGCTCCTCGGGTCGGGTGGACGGGCGCCGGTCAGGGTGCCGGTCCCGACCCCGGACTGTGAGTGATGACACGCGTACGTACCGAAACGGGGACGACGGACGGGTGCGCCGTTGTTACGGTCGCGTCGCCACCCGAGAGTCCGGCGGGCAGTCCCGCACTCGCCTGTGGCCAGGAAGCGCGAGAAGAGCCGTGTCACCCCGCACCGTCCTCCGTCCCCTGCTGGGCCCCTACGCCCGCCTGTTCACCGTCGTCCCCGGTGCCGCGTGGTTCTCCTTCGCCGGGTGGGTCGCCCGGCTGCCGCTGCCCATGCTCGGTCTCGGCGCGGTCCTGCTGGTCGAGGGCGAGTCCGGCAGCTACGCGCTGGCCGGCGCCGTCTCCGGCACCCTCGCCCTGGTCGCCTCCGTCGCCGGCCCGCAGTGGGCCCGGGCCATGGACCGCCGCGGCCAGGGCGCGGTCCTGCGCCTGGCGATGGTCGCGTACCTGGTCACCGGGCTGGCGTTCGTCGGCGTCGTGGTCACCGAGGCACCCACCTGGACCTGGTTCGCCCTCGCCGGGCTGACCGGCGCGAGCCTGCCCAACATCGGCGCCCTGGTGCGCGCCCGGTGGGCGGCCGCCCTGGCCGACGCCGAGCGGCGGCAGACCGCGTTCGCCTTCGAGTCCGTCGTCGACGAGGTGGTCTTCGTCGTGGGGCCCCCGCTGGTCACCGTGCTCGCCACCCTGATCGACCCGGCGGCGGGGTTCACGACCGGCGTCGTCCTCGGCACCGTCGGCGGGGTGTGGCTGTCCCGCCAGCGGGCCACCGAGCCGGTCGTGGCCGTGGCCCCGGTCGAGGGCGGGCGGCGGCGCCGGGCGGCCCTCGGGCCCGCGGTGCTCGTCGTCTGCGCCGCCTACCTCGGCGTCGGCACGGTCTTCGGCGCGATGGACGTGGTCGTCGTGGCGTTCGCCGAGGAGAGCGGGCGGCCCGCGCTGGCCGGCCTGGCGCTGGCGCTCTACGCCGGCGGCAGTCTGGTCGCCGGGCTGGCCTACGGCGTCGCCAGGCTGCCCGGCTCGCTGGCCGCGCGGTTCCTCGGCACCGCCGTCGCCTTCGGCGTGGCCGCCCAGGGCCTGTGGGCGGTGTCCTCGCTGCCGCTGCTGATCGGCGCCGGGTTCCTCGCCGGCCTCGCCGTCGCGCCGGTGCTGGTGTCGGGCGCCTCGCTGGTGGAGTCGCGGGTGCCGCGGTCGGCGCTCACCGAGGCGCTGTCGTGGACCAACACCGGGCTGACCGTCGGGGTCACGGCGGGTTCGGCGCTGGCCGGTGCCGCCGTCGACGCGTGGGGCGCGCAGGCGGCCTTCGCCGTCCCCGCACTCGCCGCGGCCGCGGCCGGGCTCATCGGGCTGGCCGGGGCGCCGCTGCTGCGCCAGACGCCCCAGCAGGTGCCGGCGTGACCGTGGTCGTCCGGCCGCTGGCCGACGACGACCTGTCCGCCGCGTGGGAGCTGGGCCGGCTGGCCTTCGGCGGGCCCGCCGAGGCGCCCGACCGGGCGCTGCGGCCGGTCGAGGGGGTGCTGCGCCTCGGCGCCTTCGACGCCCGCGGCCGGCTGGTCGGCAAGGCCACCGACACCGGCCACCGGCAGTGGTGGGGCGGCCGGGCGGTGGCGACGGCGGACGTCGGCGGCGTCGCCGTCCTCCCCGAGCACCGGGGCGGCGGGGTGGCCCGCGCGCTGCTCACCGACCTGCTGGCCCGCGGCCGGGAGCGGGGCGCGGCGGTCAGCGCCCTGTACCCGACGGTGTCGGCGGTGTACCGGCGGCTCGGGTGGGAGGTCGTCGGCGCGCTGCAGCGGGCTGACCTCGACACCGCCTCGCTGCCCTCGGCCCCGGTGCCCGGCGTCGACGTGCGCCCGGGGGAGCCGGCCGACCTGGCGGTCCTCGACGCGCTGTACGAGACCGTCGCCCGGCCGCGGGCGGGGCTGCTCACCCGCCGCGGCGGCGCGTTCGACCTGCCGCACGAGCGCCGCTGGCCCGACGGCGTCGACGGGCTCACGGTGGTCGAGCAGGACGGCGTCCCGACCGGCGCCCTGACCTACGAGCGCGGCAGCGGGTACGGCCCCGAGGCGCGGCTGACCGTCCACGACCTGGTCGCGGTCACCGCCGAGGCCGCGCGGGCGCTGGTGGCGGTCCTGGCCGGCTGGCGCAGCGTGACCCGCACCGTGCGGGTGCCGCTGCTGCCCGGCGACGCGGTGGCCGGCGCGCTGCCGCTGGAGCGCTCGCTCGCCGGCCCGGGCACGGCGTTCATGCACCGGCCGGTCGACGTCGTGCGCGCCGTGGCCGACCGCGGCTGGCCGGCGCACGTGCGCGGGCGGGTGGCGTTCACGCTGCTCGACCCCGCCGTGCCGGGGAACGCCGGCCCCTGGGAGCTCGAGCTCGCCGACGGCGCCGGTGACCTCCGCCGTCCCGCCTCCGAGCCCGGGCTGGTGCTCGACGTCCGGGGGTTCGCGCAGCTGTACGGCGGGGCGACCGGCGGCCGGGCGGCGGCGCTGGCCGGGCTGGTGACCGGGCCGGACGACCCGGCCGCGCTGGACCTGCTCGCCTGCGGGCCGCCGGCCGCGCTGCTCGACTACTTCTGAGGCGGGTTGAGCGCCCGGTCCCCGGGTAGGCGGTGGACCGGCAGGCCGCGCCCGGTGCGCGCGCGGCGGCCCATCCGTCGTCACCACCCGTCGTCAGCCAGAGGAGTGCCCGTGGCCACCGTGCCCACCATCCGCCTGAACAACGGCGTCGAGATCCCGCAGCTGGGCTTCGGCGTCTTCCAGATCGAGCCGGAGAACACCGTCGAGGCCGTGCGCAACGCGCTCGAGGTCGGCTACCGGCACATCGACACCGCCGAGATGTACGGCAACGAGAAGGAGGTCGGCCAGGCCGTCCGCGAGTCCGGCCTCGACCGGTCGGAGGTCTTCGTCACCAGCAAGCTGAACAACGGCTTCCACCGCCGCGACGACGCCCTGCGCGCCTTCGACCAGACGATGGACGACCTGGGCCTGGAGTACCTCGACCTGTTCCTCGTGCACTGGCCGCTGCCGACCATCGACGTCGACTACGTGGAGACGTGGAAGGCGATGGAGGAGATCTACGCCGGCGAGCGGTGCCGGGCGATCGGTGTCTCCAACTTCAACCCGCACCACCTGCGCCGGCTGTTCGCCGAGACGGAGGTGCGCCCGGCGGTCAACCAGATCGAGGTGCACCCCTACCTCGCCAACGACGAGGTCCGCGCGTTCGACGCCGACCACGAGATCGTCACCGAGGCCTGGTCGCCGATCGCCCAGGGCAAGGTCCTCGACGACCCGGTGGTCGTGGCCGTCGCCGAGAAGCTGGGGCGCACGCCGGCGCAGGTCGTGCTGCGCTGGCACGTGCAGCGCGGCGACGTCGTCTTCCCGAAGTCGGTGACCCGCTCGCGCATCGAGGAGAACTTCGCGCTGTTCGACTTCGAGCTCGACGGTCAGGACATGACCGCGATCACCGCGCTCGACCGCGGCGAGCGCACCGGGCCCGACCCGGACACCTTCGACTACGTCCCCGGCTGACCTGGGGCCGGACGTGCCGAGATCACGCGATCTCGGCACGTCCGGGGCGCGGAGCGGTCGGGATCGCGTGATCTCGACGGGGGTTCAGTCGGTGGTCACGAAGTCGATGAGCTCCTCGACGCGGCCGATCAGCGCGGGCTCGAGGTCGGTCCAGGTGCGCACGCGGGCGAGGATCCGCTGCGCCCACACGTAGCCGGTGTCGTCCTCCCAGCCCAGCCGGCGGCAGACGCCGGTCTTCCAGTCCTCGCCCCGGGGCACCTCCGGCCAGGCGCGGATGCCGACGACGGAGGGCTTGACCGCCTGCCAGATGTCGATGAACGGGTGGCCGACGACGAGCGCGTGCTGGCCGGTGACCTGCTCGGCGATCCGCGACTCCTTCGACCCGCGCACCAGGTGGTCGACCAGCACGCCCAGGCGCCGTCCCGACGACGGGCGGAACTCGCGCACGATCGCCGGCAGGTCGTCGACGCCGTGCAGCGGCTCGACGACGACGCCCTCGATGCGCAGGTCGTGGCCCCACACCTTCTCGACGAGCTCGGCGTCGTGCTTGCCCTCGACGTGGATGCGGCCCTCGCGCGCCACGCGGGCGCGGGCGCCGGCGACGTAGGTCGAGCCCGAGGCGCTGCGGGTCGGCGTCGCCGGTCCCCTCGGGGTCGGGCGCACCAGCACGACCGGCCGGCCGTCGACCCAGAAGCCCGGGCCCAGCGGGTAGGCGCGCACCTTCCCGAACCGGTCCTCGAGGTGGACGACGTCCTTCTCGCAGCGGACGACGGCGCCCACGAACCCGGAGCTGGGGTCCTCGACGACGAGGTCGCGTTCGGCGGCGACCTGCGGCGTCGGCTTCTTGACGGTGCGGGGGTGCACCAGGTCGTCGTAGGGGGAGCGGGGTGGCACCTCCCCAGGAGAGCCGATGACGGCGCGCGAGGCCTGCAGACGCGCCGGGAGGGAGCGGGCGCGACACGCCCGGGCGACACGCCGTTGACGCTGTGTGCTCGTCCGTCGCGGCTCGCCGGTCGGTCCCGGGGGCTCTCGTCGCGGCCGTCCACCCGGCGCTGACCTGCGGGAACGGGTCGTCCGGTGCCGCTCCGGAGAGGCGTCCGGGCCGGGCGGCCGGGGAGTGGGTACGAGGAAGATCGCGTCGGGTCGTTTCGGTCTCGCGAGCCCGGTCACCCATCTGTCGACCGGAACACCTGAGCTCAGATGGGAGCGCGAAACGACGATGATCGGCACCGACACCATCAGCCGTGTGATCGGGCAGGACGTCTACGACGACACGGGCGACAAGATCGGCTCGGTCTCGGAGGTCTACCTGGACGACGAGACCGGTCAGCCGGAGTGGGCCACGGTGCGGACCGGCCTGTTCGGCACCAAGGAGTCCTTCATCCCGCTGCGGGACGCCGACCTGACCAACGACGGCCTGCGTGTCCACGTGAGCAAGGCCAAGGTCAAGGACGCCCCGCGGATCGACACCGACGGCCACCTGTCCCCGCAGGAGGAGCAGGAGCTGTACCGGTACTACGACCTCGGCTCCGGCTCGGGCACCCAGACCACGCAGACGACGCAGACCACGGGCACGGTCCGCGACACCGGGACGGCCGGCACCTACAGCGCCGACCAGACCCGCACGCAGCAGGACCTCACCACCGGCGGTGCCGGGATGGGCACCACCGGCCGTGCCGACCGTGACGGGGACGGCGTCTACGACGACGTCCAGGGCCGCGCCGTCGGTCACGACACCTCCGGCCCGACCACCGACAGCGCGATGACCCGCTCCGAGGAGCACGTCAACGTGGGCACGCAGCGCGTCGAGGCCGGCCGCGCCCGCCTGCGCAAGTACGTCGTGACGGAGAACGTCAGCACCACCGTGCCGGTCTCCCACGAGGAGGTCCGCGTCGAGCGCGAGCCGATCACCGACGCCAACGTCGGCGCCGCGATGGACGGCCCGGCGATCTCCGAGGAGGAGCACGAGGTCGTCCTGCACGCCGAGCGCCCCGTGGTGGAGAAGGAGGCCGTGCCGGTCGAGCGCGTCCGCCTCGACACCGAGACGGTGACCGAGCAGCAGCGGGTCGACGAGCAGGTGCGCAAGGAGGAGATCGAGGTCGAGGGCGGCCAGTCCGGCGTCGCGGGCACCGGCACCACCACCGGCACCACCGGCCGGGACGAGCGCGGCTTCGTGCAGAAGGCCAAGGACGCGCTCGACCGCGACAACGACGGCAAGATCGGCCGCTGACGCACAGCACGACCCCGGGCCCGGGACCGACCGGGCGCACGAGACGGCGGTGGCCGGCCGGAGACCTCGACTCCCGGCCGGCCACCGTGCTGTCCGGGGCCGCCCGCTCCGGCGCGGCCCGCGGCGCGTGCGGGTGGGATGCTCGGCGGCGTGATCGAGACCACGGCCGCGGCGTCGCCGACCCCTCCCCGGACCGACGGGCTCCCGGCCGGTCCCGACGAGCTCACCGCCGCCCTCCGGGCGACCGGGTACCTCCCCGACGAGGGGCTGGCCACCGCGGCCTACCTGGCCCTGGTCATGCGCCGCCCGCTCTTCCTCGAGGGCGAGGCCGGCGTGGGCAAGACGGCGCTGGCCCGCGCGCTGGCGGAGGTCACCGGCCGCCCGCTGTACCGGCTGCAGTGCTACGAGGGCCTCGAGGCCAGCCAGGCGCTCTACGACTGGGACTTCGGCCGCCAGCTGCTGCACCTGCGGGCCGCCGAGGCCGCGCACGCCACGGGGGACACCGAGACGCTGGAGGCCTCGCTCTACGACCGGCGCTTCCTGCTCGCCCGCCCGCTGCTGCAGGCCCTCGAGGACTCCCCGAGCGTGCTGCTGGTCGACGAGGTCGACCGCGCCGACGACGAGTTCGAGGCCTTCCTGCTGGAGGTGCTGTCGGACTTCACCATCTCCATCCCCGAGCTCGGCACCGTGCGCGCCGAGGTCCCGCCGCTGGTCGTGCTGACCTCCAACCGCACCCGCGAGGTCCACGACGCGCTCAAGCGCCGCTGCCTGTACCACTGGCTGCAGCACCCCGACTTCGACCGCGAGGTCGCGATCCTGCGGACCCGGCTGCCCGAGGTCACCGAGCGGCTGGCCCGCGAGGTGGCCCGGGCGACGGCGAAGCTGCGCACGCTGGACCTGCTCAAGCCGCCGGGCGTGGCCGAGGCGATGGACTGGGCCAGCGCGCTGCACACCCTCGGCGCGCGCGACCTCGACCCCGACCTGGCCGCCCGCACGCTCGGCGCCGTCCTCAAGTACCGGGAGGACACCGACCGGGTGCACGCGCTGGCCCGGGGAGCGCTGTTCGGTGGCAGCTGACGAAGGACCCCGTCCCCCTCACGCCTCGCACGCTCGGCGCGAGCCTCCGGACGGGGCCGTTCCAGCACGTCGCGACGTGGTCGGCGTCGTCCTGGGGTTCGCCCGGACGCTGCGTGCCGCCGGGGTGGGCGCCTCGCCCGACCGGGTCGAGGCGATGCTCTCGGCGGTCGCGGCGCTCGACGTCCTCGACGCGACCGCCGTCTACTGGGCCGGCCGCCTGACGCTGTGCGCCGGTCCCGACGACCTCGACCGCTACGACGCCGCCTTCTCCGCCTACTTCGGCGGCGAGGCACCCCGCCGGTCGACGGCGACCGCGCAGACCCCGCCCCGGGTCGCGGCCACCGCGCCGCTGGAGCAGGGCGCCGGCGCCGGTGAGGAGGGCGAGGACCCCTCCGACCTCGCCGTCGCCGCGTCCGGGGACGAGGTGCTGCGGCACCGCGACGTCGCCGACCTGACCCCGGCCGAGCGCGAGCACCTGCGCCGGCTGTTCGCACTCGTGCGCCCGGCCGCGCCGATGCGCCGGGCCCGCCGGCGCCGGCCGGCCCCGCACGGGTCGGTGCACCCGGCGCGCACCGTCCGGCGGGCACTGCGCGACGGCGGCGAGGTGACCCGGCTGCTGCGCCGGCGGGCCCGGCCCCGGCCGCGGCGGGTGGTGCTGCTCGTCGACGTCTCGGGGTCGATGAGCCCCTACGCCGACGCGCTGCTGCGCTTCGCCCACGCCGCCGTGCGCTCCCGGCCGGCCTCGACCGAGGTCTTCACCATCGGCACCCGGCTGACCCGCGTCACCCGCGAGATGCGGCTGCGCGACCCCGACCGGGCGCTGGCCGCCAGCGGCGAGGCCATCCCCGACTGGTCCGGCGGCACCCGGCTCGGCGAGGTGCTCAAGGCCTTCCTCGACCGGTGGGGCCAGCGGGGGACCGCCCGCGGCGCCGTCGTCGTGGTGTGCAGCGACGGCTGGGAGCGGGGGAGCCCGGACCTGCTGCGCGAGCAGATGGCGCGGCTGCGCCGGCTGGCGCACGCCGTCGTCTGGGTCAACCCGCACAAGGGGCGCAGCGGCTACGAGCCACTCACCGGCGGGATGCAGGCGGCCCTGCCGTCGGTTGACGCGTTCGTGTCCGGCCACAGCCTGGCGGCGTTCGAGGAACTGTCCGGGGTCATCTCCCGTGCCTGAGAAGGAGGCCCGCGGTGCGTGACGTGTTGGAGGACCTGGTCGGCTGGTGGCAGGCCGGGGAGACGGTCGGGATGGGGACGGTGGTCGCCACCTGGCGATCCGCGCCCCGCCCCGCCGGCGCCTCGATGCTGGTCGGTCCCGACGGGACGGCGGTCGGCAGCGTGTCCGGCGGCTGCGTCGAGGGGGCGGTCTACGAGGAGGCCAAGGACGTCGTCGAGACCGGCGTCCCCACCCTCGAGCGGTACGGCGTCAGCGACGACGACGCGTTCGCCGTCGGCCTGACCTGCGGCGGGATCCTCGACGTGTTCGTCGAGCCGGTCTCGCGCGAGTCCTTCCCCGAACTGGGCGAGATCGCCGAGTCGGTGGCCCGGCACGAGCCGGTCGCCGTCGTCACCGTCGTCCGCGGTCCGGAGGACCGGATCGGCCGCCGGCTGGTGCTCTGGCCCGACCGCGCCTCCGGCACGCTGGGCCTGCAGCGCCTCGACGACGCCGTCGCCGACGACGCCCGCGGCATGCTCGCCGCCGGCCGCACCGGCACGCTGACCTACGGCCACGACGGCGAGCGCCGCGGCGACGAGCTGACGCTGTTCGTGTCCTCCTTCGCCCCGCCGGCGCGGATGGTCGTGTTCGGCGCCATCGACTTCGCCGCCGCCGTCGCGCGGGTCGGCGCGTTCCTCGGCTACCGCGTGACGGTGTGCGACGCCCGGCCGGTGTTCGCCACCGCCCGCCGCTTCCCCGACGCCCACGAGGTCGTCGTCGAGTGGCCGCACCGGTACCTGCAGGCCGAGGTCGACGCCGGGCGGATCGACGAGCGCACCGTCCTGTGCGTGCTGACCCACGACCCGAAGTTCGACGTCCCGCTGCTGGAGGTGGCGCTGCGGCTGCCGGTGGCCTACGTCGGCGCGATGGGCTCGCGGCGCACGCACGACGAGCGGCTCGACCGGCTGCGCGACGCTGGGCTGACCGACGACGAGCTGACCCGGCTGTCCTCGCCGATCGGGCTGGACCTCGGCGCGCGCACGCCCGAGGAGACGGCCGTCTCGATCGCCGCGGAGATCATCGCCGGGCGCTGGGGCGGCAGCGGCGAGCGGCTGACCGGTACGGAGGGCCCGATCCACCGCACTGCCGACCGATGACGAAGGACCACCCTGCCCCCCAGCACCCGCAGGCTCGCGGCGGGCCCCTGCAGGGCGGCCGCACGGCCGGGCACGTCAGTGGTGACCTCACGTTCCGCTACGACGTCGAGGTCGTGGGGCTGCTCGTCTCGCCGGTGCACCGCTACGACGGGCGGCCCGGCGGCGTCGTCCCGCCGCAGGACGGCGACCGGGTCGGGCGGATCGAGGTGCGCGCCGGGCACGGCGTCGTCGGCGACCGCTACGCCGGCCGGGCCGCGCACCGCGACGCCGCCGTCACCGTCCTGGCCGCCGAGTCGGTCGACACGCTGGCCGTCGAGCTGGGGACCGGCCCGCTGGACCCGCTGCTGGCCCGCCGCAACGTCGTCCTGCGCGGCGCCGAGGTGGAGGCGCTGCGCGGCGAGGTGTTCTCCCTCGACTGCGGCGAGGGCGTGGTGGTGCTGCGCGGCGGGCGGCCGGCCAACCCCTGCGCGTGGCTGGACACCGTCCTCGCGCCGGGCGCCCACCGCGGCCTGCGCGGCCGCGCCGGCATCCGCTGCGCGCCGCTCACCGACGGCGTGCTGCGGCTCGGGCCCGCCGTGCTGGCCAGCGCGGTCCCCCTCGACGCCGACCGCGCGGGACTGCCCCGCCGGGTGGCTCCCCGACCACGCACCGTCTGACCCCCCGCTGACGCGGCCTCCCCCCGTCCGGGGGTGCCCGCCGCCGCACCGCGCCCGGACGATGACCCGGCCGAGGACGTGCCGTCGAGCCGCGGCGGCCGAGCGACGGGAGTGTCGATGAGGACCAGGGCAGCCGTACTGCGCGACGTCGGGCAGCCGTTCGAGATCACCGAGCTGGAACTGGACGAGCCCAAGGCGGGGGAGGTGCTCATCCGCTACGTCGCCGCCGGGCTGTGCCACTCCGACGAGCACCTGCGGCACGGCGACATCGTCCCGCAGTTCCCCATCGTGGGCGGCCACGAGGGCGCCGGGATCATCGAGAAGGTCGGCCCGGGCGTCACCCGGCTGCAGCCCGGTGACCACGTCATCTGCTCGTTCCTGCCGGTGTGCGGACACTGCCGGTGGTGTTCGACGGGCAAGTCGAACCTCTGCGACATGGGCGCGTCGATCCTCGTCGGGAACCTCCCCGACGGCACCTACCGCTTCCACGACGACGACGGCAACGACTACGGCGGCATGTGCATGCTCGGCACGTTCTCCGAGCGCGCCGTCATCAGCGAGAACTCCGCGGTCAAGGTCGACCCCGACCTGCCGCTGGACAAGGTCGTGCTCATCGGCTGCGGCGTCCCGACCGGCTGGGGGTCGGCGGTGCACGCGGCGGCGACCGAGCCCGGCGACACGATCGTCATCTACGGCATCGGCGGCATCGGCATCAACAGCGTGCAGGGCGCGGCGCTGGCCGGCGCGCGCAACGTCATCGCCGTCGACCCGCTGCCCAACAAGCGGGAGGCCGCCGAGCAGCTGGGCGCCACCCACAGCGTGGAGACCGCGGAGGAGGCGCAGGAGCTGGTCCAGGAGCTGACCCGCGGCGTCGGCGCGGACAAGGCGATCATCACCGTCGGCGTCGTCGACGCGAAGGTGGTCACCGACGCCGTGAACACCATCCGCAAGGGCGGCACCGCCGTCATCACCGGCCTGGCCGACCCGACCAAGAACAACATCGAGCTCAGCAGCTCGCTGCTCACCCTGTTCGAGAAGACCGTCAAGGGCAGCCTGTTCGGCTCGGGCGACCCGTTCCACGACATCCCGAAGATGGTCGAGCTCTACCAGTCCGGTGACCTCAAGCTCGACGAGCTGATCACCAAGACCTACACCCTCGACCAGGTCAACGAGGGCTACGAGGACCTGGTCAACGGCAAGAACATCCGCGGCGTCATCAGGTTCGACACCCCACCGCTGGAGGGCGCGCCGGCCTGAGCGGTCCCCGGCGAGGCCTGCACACCGGCTCCCCCGGGGCCGGTGTGCAGGTCTGGCCCCCGTCCCCGAGAGGAGTCGCGTGGGCAACCCCACCGCGCCGCACCCGGTCATCGGGCTGCGCCGGGAGCGCGAGGTGCTCACCGTCGCGCTGCGCACCAACCGCCACGTCGTCCTGGAGGGGCCGCCGGGCACGGGCAAGTCCACGCTGCTGCGCTCCATCGCCGCTGACGTCGGCCAGGAGGTCGTCTTCGTCGAGGGCAACGCCGAGCTCACCCCGGCCCGGCTGATCGGCCAGTACGACCCCGCCGCCGTCCTCGCCGACGGGTACGTGCCCGGCAGCTTCACCGACGGGCCCCTGCTGACGGCGATGCGCGGGCACGGGCTGCTCTACCTCGAGGAGCTCAACCGCATCCCCGAGGAGACGCTCAACGTCCTCATCACCGTGCTGACCGAGGGCGAGATCACCGTGCCCCGGCTCGGGCACGTGAAGGCGGCCGCCGGCTTCCGGCTCATCGCGGCCATGAACCCCTTCGACGCGATCGGCACCGCCCGCGTCGGGCAGGCCATCGCCGACCGCATGTGCCGGGTCGTGCTGGGCTACCAGGACGCCGCCGCCGAGCGGTCCATCGTCGGGGCCGTCACCGGGGCACCCCCGGCGCTCATCGGGCTCGCCGTCCGGCTGGTGCGCGCGTCGCGGGAGCACCGCGACGTCCGGATGGGCTCGTCGGTGCGCGGCGCGATCGACCTGGTGCTGCTGCTCGGCGGCCTGCTCGACGTGCGCGGGCAGTCGGGCCTCGGGGCCGACGGCGCCCGCGAGACCGCCCGCGACGCCGCCTACGCCGCGCTGTCGGGGCGGATCCGCATCGCCGAGGGTGTCGAGCGCACCGCCGAGGCGGTCATCGACGAGATCCTCGACGGCGTCTGGCCGCCCGACGGGTCACCGCCGCCGGAGGACCCCTCCGACGCCGCGGACCCCGCGGGTGGTGGTGACGAGGGAAAAGGTGAGGGCCCGCCGGAGACGCCGGCGGGCACCGACTCGGGGTCCTCGCTGCGCCGCGACCGGCGCTCCGGCGGCGGGCGCCGGCAGACCAGCCGGCGGGAGATGGCGGCCCGGCACGAGGCCTTCGAGGAGGTCAGCCCGGAGGTCGGCGAGCTCGACGAGGAGGCCTTCGCGGCGCTGATGGCCGAGGACGCCGACGCCGCGGCCGCGCTGCTCACCGACCTCGCCGCCGCCACCGACCGCGACCTGCGCTCGGCGGCCCAGCGGCTGGCCGCGCGGGTGTTCGTGCAGGTCGGCCGGGTGGGCCGCACCCGCACCCGCGGTACCCGGCGGCTGGTGCCCGACCGGCGCGGCGACGGCGACCTGGACCTCGACCGCACCCTGGACCGCTGGGACGTCGGGACGCCGCTGACCACCGGCGACCTGGTCACCCGCACGTGGACCGGGAACCGGCGGGCGGTGTGCCTCGCCGTCGACACGTCGGGGTCGATGACGGGACTGGGCGTGGCCATCGCGGCGGTGGCGGCGGCCGGCGTCGTCCTCACCGGCGACGAGAAGCTGCGGACCAGCCTGATCACCTTCGGCCGCGAGGTCGACGTCGTCCAGCGCACCGGGCAGCGCCGCGCCGCCGAGGACGTCGTCACCCACCTGCTGGGGCTGCGCGGGCACGGGATGACCGACCTCGCCGCGGCGCTGCGGGCCGCCCGGCTGCAGCTGGCCGAGGAGGTGGCCGACGAGCGCGCCGTGGTGCTGCTGTCGGACTGCCTGCACACCACCGGTGACCCGCCGGAGACGGCGCTGGCCGGCATCGACCGGCTCGACGTGCTCTGCCCGCTCCCCACACCCGAGGCCGAGGAGGCCGCACGGGCGCTGGCCGCGCGCGGCGGCGGCAGCGCGCAGATGGTGCGCACCGTGCGCGACCTGGGGCCGGCGCTCACCCGCCTGCTCGGCTGATCACGAGGCGGGCGCTCGCGCGGGGTGTTGATCATCGGCTGCGTGCACGGCGGTGCGGCGTGTCGGCGGCAACAACCCCATGATCACGACCGGGTGAACGCGATCGTCGGGACGGTGCCCGCACCGCAGGATCACGGCGTGAACGCATGGCTGCTGCGTGCGTCGCGATGGGCGCTGACCCTGGTGATGGGGGTGCTGGTCGCACCGCTCCTGGTCCTGGGGCTGCGGTTCGTCGGGGACGCGAGCTGGAGCTCGGCGGTGGTGACCGGCGTCGTCGTGGCCGTGGTCTGCGCGCCGGTGCTCGCACTCCTCGTCGCCCGGAACACGCACGACGCGCTGGACGCCTTCGGGCCGCTTCCGCACGGGAACCGTGCGCTGGTCGAGCGGGCGGCCCGGCGCGGCCCCGTCCCCGAGGACGACGAGGTGCGCGGGGCCGCTCTGCGTGTCGTCGAGGGCCGGCTGGCGCTGCTGGCGCAGACCCGGACGCGGGCCCTGCTGACCACCGTCGTCCTGGTCCTCCTGTGTGCGGGGTTGGCGGTCACCGCGTCGCCGTGGTGGTGGGCGGGGCTCGTCGTCTGCGCGGGCCTGCTCGTCCTGGTGCTCGTCACCCCGGCGCGGCTGCGGCGCCGGGCCGACCTGCTCCGGCGGGCGCCCTGATCACGACGTCCGCTCGAGTTGATCATGGGGTCGTTGCCGCTCCCGGCGGCGTGTCCGCGCGTGTCGGCGGCAACAACTCCATGATCAACAGGCGTGAGCACCGCACGCGTTACGGCAGGAGCCCCAGCCGCCGGGCGTGGACCACGGCCTCCAGGCGGGTGTGCGCGTCCAGCTTGGTCATCGCCGAGCCGAGGTAGCTCTTCACCGTCTCCGGCCGCAGCGACAGCCGGGTGGCGGTCTCGCGGTTGCTGCAGCCCAGCGCCACCTGCGTGAGGACGTCGACCTCGCGGGCCGACAGGTGCACCGCCGGCGCCGCGGCGTCGGGCGCGGCCCCGAGCGCCGCCAGCCGCCCGCACGCCGACAGCAGCCGCTCGCGCAGGGCGGCGTCGTCGATGGCCTGCGCGGCCAGCCGCAGGTCGGCGTGCACCGCCCGCACCTCCTCCCAGCGGGCCGGGTCCTCGGCCGGTGCCGGACCGGTCGCGGCGGTGGCCATCAGCGCCAGCCGGCGGTCCACCTCGTCGCGGACGGCGAGCTCGGACCCCATGCGGGCGGCGGCGCGGGCGAGCGCGTCACGAACCCGGTCGCCGATCGACCCGCCCTCCCGGCTGGCCGCGTACAGCACCGCCCGCGCCCGGCCGCCGACCAGCACCGGGACGGCGGCCACCGTGCGCAGCCCCTCGGCGAGCACCGGCCCGTCGTACTCGTGGGTGATGTCCAGCGCCCGCTCGTAGTCCTCCACGCCCGCCGGGCGGCCCTCGCTGAGCACCCGCCCGCCCAGTCCCGCGCCGGTGCGGATCTCCAGCCCCCGCAGGTACCGGGTGCGCACGCCGACCAGCTCGTCGATGCGGGCCGACGGACCCTGCACCGGCCCGGCGGCGAAGACGACGCTCATCCCCGACCGCGCGTGCACCTCCCGGACGGCGGCGCGCAGCGCATCGCGGTCGTCGGGACGTGCCGTGGCGGGGAGGGACACCCGGGGGACCTCCTCGCGCGTCCGGACGACGGTGAGCCAGGTCACGTTAGCGCAGGTCGCGACGGCGGCGACGGCCCGGCGAGATCGGGGGTGGCGGCGCCCCGGACCCCCGGCCGACCATGCCCGGCACGCGACCGCACGACCCGAGGAGCGCACCCATGCCCGGCACCGCCACCACCGCCTACCGGGAGGCCCGCGACCAGCTGCTCGGGCTGCGCGGCGACCCCGTGAAGGCCGCCGCCGAGTTCCGCTGGCCGCGCATCGAGGGCCCGTTCAACTGGGCGGTGGACTGGTTCGACGAGATCGCCCGCGGCGTCGACCGGCCCGGGCTGCGCATCACCGGCGAGGACGGGCGCACGGCGAGCTGGTCGTTCGCCGAGCTCGCCCGCCGCTCCGACCAGGTGGCCGGCTGGCTGCGCGGGCGCGGCGTGCAGCGCGGCGACCGCGTCGTCCTCATGCTCGGCAACCAGGTCGAGCTGTGGGAGTCGATGCTCGCCGTCATGAAGCTCGGCGCGGTGATCGTGCCGACCACCACCGCGCTCGGCCCGGCCGACCTCGCCGACCGCATCGGCCGCGGCGGCGCCCGACACGTCGTCGTCAACGCCGCCGACGCCGGCAAGTTCGACGGCGTGCCCGGCGACTACGGGCGCATCGCCGTCGGGGACGCACCGGCCGGCTGGGCGCCCTACGACGACGCCGCCGGCGGGAGCGACGAGCCGCCCGGCCACCCCGGCACCGAGCCGGGTGACCCGCTGCTCCTGTACTTCACCAGCGGCACCACCAGCCGGCCCAAGCTGGTCGAGCACACCCAGGTCAGCTACCCCGTCGGGCACCTGTCGACGATGTACTGGCTGGGCCTGCAGCCCGGCGACGTCCACCTCAACATCAGCTCCCCGGGCTGGGCCAAGCACGCCTGGAGCTGCTTCTTCGCGCCGTGGGCGGCCGAGGCCACCGTCGACCTGTTCACCTACGTGCGCTTCGACGCCGCGCGGGTCCTCGGGCACGTCCGCGGCGCCGGCGTCACCACCTTCTGCGCCCCGCCGACGGTGTGGCGGATGCTCATCCAGGCCGACCTCTCCGGCGGCCCGGGCGCGCTGCGGGAGGTCGTGGCCGCCGGCGAGCCGCTCAACCCCGAGGTCATCGAGCAGGTGCGCCGGCACTGGGGGCTGACCCTGCGCGACGGCTACGGCCAGACCGAGACGACGGCGGCCGTGGGTAACCCGCCCGGCGCCGAGCTGCGGCCGGGCTCGATGGGCCGTCCGCTGCCGGGCGTCCCCGTGGTGCTCGTCGACCCGGTCACCGGGCAGCGGGGGGACGACGGCGAGATCTGCCTGGACCTCGCCCAGCGGCCGCTGAACCTCATGTCCGGTTACCAGGCCGACCCGGAGCGGGCGGCCGAGGCGATGTCCGGCGGGTACTACCACACCGGTGACGTCGCGACCCGCGACGCCGACGGCTACATCACCTACGTCGGGCGCACCGACGACGTCTTCAAGGCCAGCGACTACAAGATCAGCCCGTTCGAGCTGGAGAGCGTGCTCATCGAGCACCCGGCGGTGGTGGAGGCCGCCGTCGTCCCGGTGCCCGACCCGGTGCGGGCCGCCGTCCCCAAGGCCTACGTCACCCTGGCGCCGGGGTGGGAGCCGGGCCCGGAGACGGCGCTGGCGGTGCTGCGCCACGCGCGCGAGCGGCTGGCGCCCTACCTGCGGGTCCGCCGGATCGAGTTCGCGGAGCTGCCCAAGACGATCTCGGGCAAGATCCGCCGGGTCGAGCTGCGGCACCGCGAGGAGCAGGCCGCGCCCGCCGGCACCGGCACCGACTGGGCCGACACCGACTTCCCGGAGCTGCGGGGCGGCTGAGCCGCTCCCCGTGCCCGCCGGGAGCGCCGGCGGGCACGGGGGACGGCGTCAGCGGTCGGCGTCGGTGTAGACGATCATCCCGCGGATGTTCTTGCCGTCGCGCATGTCCTGGTAGCCCTGGTTGACGTCCTCGAGGGAGTACTTCGTGGTCGCCAGCTCGTCGAGCTTGAGCTGGCCCTCCTGGTAGAGGCTGAGCAGCTCGGGGATCGCCGCCCGCGGGGCCAGGCCGCCGAAGATGGCGCCCTGCAGGTCCTTCTGCAGCAGGGTCAGCTCGAAGAGGCTGAGCTTCACGTCGGTGTTGGCGTAGTTGCCCATGCCGGTGACGACCGCCCGGCCGCCCTTGCCGGTGAGGCTGAGCGCGGTCTGGATGTCCTCGCCCTGGATGTCGCCGACGGTGATGATCGTCTTGTCGGCCATCCGGCCCCAGGTCAGCTCGTTGACCTTCTCGGTCGCCTCCTCGGCGGACTCGAAGACGTGCGTGGCGCCGAGGTCCATCGCCCACTCGCGCTTGCGGGCCACCGGCTCGATGACCATGACCCGCTTCGCGCCGGCCGCGGCCGCGCCCTGGACGGCGTTCATGCCGACGCCGCCGGCGCCCATGACGACGACGTTCTCCCCCGGGCGGACGTCGGCGACCTTGGTGGCCGAGCCCCAGCCGGTGGTGACGCCGCAGCCGACCAGCGCCGCGATCTCCAGCGGCACGTCCGGCTCGATCTTGACCACCGACGCCTGGTGCACGGTGATGTAGGGCGAGAACGTGCCGAGCAGGCACATCGGGATGACGTCCTTGCCGCGGGCCTGCACCCGGTAGCTGCCGTCGGAGATCGACGTCCCGGCCAGCAGGTTCGCGCCGAGGTCGCAGAGGTTCTGCATCCCCTTCGAGCACGGCGGGCACTGCCCGCACGCCGGGATGAAGGCGGTGACGACGTGGTCGCCCTCCTGCAGCCCCGTGACGCCGGGGCCGACCTTGGTGACCACGCCGGCGCCCTCGTGCCCGCCGATGACCGGGTAGAAGGCCACGGGCGTGCCGCCGGTGACCAGGTGCTCGTCGCTGTGGCAGAGCCCCGAGGCGGCCAGCTGGACCTGGACCTCACCCGCCTTCGGGTCGCCGAGCTCGATCTCCTCGACCGACCACTCCTCGCCCACGCCCCACAGGATCGCGCCCTTGGTCTTCACCCGGTGTCCCTCCGTCAGTGCGGTCTCGCCGCCCGTCGCCGTCGACGGGCTGTGCGCCGGGCCACAGACTCCGTGTGACACCGGGTGCCGTCAAGCGGGGCGGCCGGTGCCGTTCCGTCAGCGGCCGGGGTCGACGGTGACCGAGCTGAACGGCAGGTGCGGCTCCACCACCGGGAACACGACGAACAGCAGCAGCGCGCAGACGGCGAGGGCGAGCAGCAGCGACAGCGCCGAGCGGCTCGCGGTGCCCCCGGGCAGGTGGTGCCAGATCCAGCGGTACACGGGTCCTCAGTCCTCGGTCAGGGCCGGCGGCCCGTCGGGTGAGTCCGCCCGGGCCACGCCGGGCCCGTCGAGGACGGCGTGCACGATCAGCCGCTGTCGGGCGGAGTAGCGCGGGTGGCAGGTGGTCAGCGTCAGGTAGGCGCCGGTGGGGGCGGCGTCGGCGGCGCCGCCGGGCGTCGGGGCGATCACGTCGACGTCCGCGGGCGTGACGATCTGCTGCCCGGGGATGCCGCTGGGGTCGGTGAAGTCCCCGGTGGCCTCGTCGCCGAGCACGCGGTAGGTGAACCAGCCGTCGGCCACCTCGACGACGATCGGGTCGCCGGGGCGAAGCGCGTCGAGGTCGAGGAACGGGGACCCGCGACCCACCCGGTGACCGGCGATCGCGAGGTTGCCCTGCTGCCCGGGCATCGCCGTCCCGACGTAGTGGCCCGGCCCCTGGGACAGCTGGTCCTCGGTGGTGCCCTCGAGCACCACCCGGGACCAGTCCTCGCCCAGCCGCGGGATGTGCAGCACCGCGAACGGCTCGCCCAGGCCGGGCTCGACGGGGGAGGTGGGCACGCCGACGACGGGGGCGTCGTCCCACCCGGTGCGCAGCTCGTCGGCGAGCCGGTCCTGCTCGCGCGCGGCGAACAGGTCGGTGACGTAGAGCTCGTAGACGACGAACAGGAGCAGCACGAGGCCGGCGGTGACGAGCGTCTGGCCGAGACCGCTGACCAGCGTGCGCCCCCGGTCGCGGCGGGGACGGCCGTAGCGGCGCCACTCGGTGGGCGGCGGTGCTGTCGCGGAGGGTGATGCCATGGCCACTCCACGATGCCAGTGCGGGAGCCGTGCGCCGGTCCGGGAGACTGGACGGCGTGTCGCAGCCGCCGGTGGTCGTCGTCGGCGCGGGGCCGGTGGGTGCCACGGCCGCGCTGCTGCTCGCCCGGCGGGGGCTGGCGGTCCTGCTGCTCGACCGGCAGCCCCGCCCGCCCGCCGTCCCGCGGGCGGTGCACCTCGACGACGAGGCGCTGCGCGCGCTGGCCGACGCCGGCGTGGCCGACGACTTCCTCGCGGTGAGCCGGCCGGCGGCGGGGCTGCGGCTGGTCGACGCCGCCCACCGGGTGCTCGCCGAGTTCGGTCGCGAGCCCGGCGCGGGGCGGCACGGCTGGCCGCAGGCGTCGATGTTCCACCAGCCCGACCTCGAGGCCGTGCTGCGCGCCGCCGTCGTCCGGACCCCGGGGATCACGCTGCGCACGGCGGCGGAGGCGGTGGGGCTCGCCGAGCGGGCGGACCGGTCCGTCACGGTGACGGTGGTCGACCGGCGCACCGGGGAGCGGGCCGACGTCCACGCGGCGGCGGTGCTCGGCTGCGACGGCGCGCACAGCACGGTGCGCCGGCTGCTCGGCGGGCGGATGCGCGACCTGGGCCGGCCCGACCGGTGGCTGGTGGCCGACCTGCGCGCGCCGTCGCCGCTGCCGGTGTGGCCGGGGGTGCACCAGGTCTGCGACCCGGCCCGCGCGGCCACGTTCATGCCGGTCAGCGGCGACCGCTACCGGTTCGAGGCGCGGCTGCTGCCGGGGGAGACGGTGGCGGGCCTGACCGGCGGGCTGCCCCGGCTCCTCGCGCCGTTCGGTGCCGCAGAGGCCGCGGTGGTCCGCGCCGCCGAGTACGTCTACCGGGCGCAGGTCACCGACCTGTGGCGCCGGGGACGGGTGCTGCTGGCCGGCGACGCCGCCCACCTGACCCCGCCGTTCGTCGGCCAGGGGCTGGGGCTGGGCCTGCGCGACGTGCACCAGGTCGCCTGGAAGCTGGCCGCCGTCGTCACTGGCGCCGCCGCCGAGGACCTGCTCGACACCCACGGGGCCGAGCGCGGGCCGCACGCCCGGGCGCTGGTCCGCCTCGCCGCGCTGGTCGGGCGGCTGATGACCGGCGGGGGAGCGGGCGCGGTCCCGGTCCGCCGGGCGGTGCTGGCCGCCGTCGCGAGCGTGCCGGCCCTGGCCGCCTACGCCGCCGACAGCCGGACGCCGCCGCTGCGCCCCGGCCCGCTGGTCGACCGGAGCGGCCGGGCCGGCCGCCGGCTGGCGGGCGCGCTGGTGCCGCGCGCGCGGGTTCGGGTGGACGGGCGGGAGTGCCGGCTCGACGACGTCCTCGGCGCCGGGACGGCGGTGGTCGCGACGGCCTCACCCGGCCGCGTCGCGGTGACCGCCGCGGGCCGGCGCACCGAGGTCGACGACGTCGACGGCGCGCTGAGCGCGTGGCTGGACACCGGGCGGGCGCGGTACGCCGTCGTCCGGCCCGACCGGGTCGTGCGCGCCGCGGGGTGAGTGCGCCGCCGGTCGGCGGGTACCGGGCGGCTCATGCAGATCGACAAGGCACAGATCCTCCAGCTGCTGCAGTCCCAGGGCGAGGACGCCAAGGCGCAGCAGGCCGACCAGGAACTGCCCGGCCAGGTGGACACCGAGCAGCACGCCGGCATCCTGCAGAAGCTCGGCCTCGACCCGATGGACCTCGTCAAGATGCTCGGCGGTGGCGGCGGTCAGGGCGGCGGCCTCGGCGGGGCGATCGGCGGCATCCTCGGCCGCTGACCCCCGGGTCCCTCCCGACCCTGCCGTGCGCGTCCGCGGAAGTGCCTCCGGGCACTTCCGCGGACGTGCGCGCCGTTCCGGATCGGCGGGGCGCAGTCGTGTGACGCGCATCACGACACCGGCTATCGTGGGCGGGCCGTCCGTGCCCCGGAGGTCGTCGTGCCCGCTCCCCACCTGCCGCCCCACCCGGCGCGGTGACCGCCGTCCCCCTGCGGCACGGGCCCCCGCCGGTCCGCCGCGCGCTCGACCGCCCGGTCCGGCCGGCTCCCTGCTCGTCCGCGGAGCCGACGTCCGGGTTCAGCAAGTACCTCGTCCCCGAGGTCGTGTTCGGCTGGGGCGCGCTGTCCGAGGCCGGGTTCGCCGCCCGCCGCCTCGGTGCCCGCCGGCCGTTCGTCGTCACCGACGCCGGCCTGGTCGAGGCCGGCTGGCTCGCCGAGCTCGCGGGCCACCTCGCCGACGCCGGCCTGCGGCCCACCGTGTGGACCGGGCTGACGCCCAACCCCAAGGACCACGAGGTCGCCGAGGGCGTGCAGCGGTACCGCGACAGCGGCTGCGACGTGGTGGTCGGCCTGGGCGGTGGGTCGGTCATCGACGCGGCCAAGGCGGTCGCCGTCGTGACCAGCAACGGCGGGTCGATCCTCGACTACGAGGGGGTCGACCGGGTCACCACCGCGATCCCCCCGACCGTCATGTGCCCGAGCACCGCGGGCACCGGCGCCGACGTGTCCCAGTTCGCCGTCGTCACCGACACCACCCGGCGGCTCAAGGCCACCCTCATCGGCCGGGCGCTGGTCCCCGACATCTCCCTCACCGACCCCCGGCTGCTCACCACGATGCCCGAGGACCTGGCCGCCGCCACCGGCCTCGACGCGCTCACCCACGGCATCGAGGCGTTCGTCTCCCGGGCGTCGGGCCCGCTCACCGACGTCCACGCGCTGCACGCCGTCGAGCTCATCTGCACCTCGCTGCGGCGCACGCTCACCGCGCCGGACGACACCGCCGCCACCACCCGCATGGCCCAGGCCAGCCTCGAGGCCGGGCTGGCCTTCACCAACGCCATCCTCGGCGCCACCCACGCGATGAGCCACCAGGTCGGCGGGCTGCTCGACGTGCCGCACGGCGTGGTCAACGGCGTGCTGCTGCCGCACGTCATCCGGTTCAACGCCCGCGCCGTCCCCGAGCGGTTCCTGCCGGTCGCCCGCGCCATGGGCGTCGACGTCACCGGCCTGAGCGGCGAGGAGGCCGCGGAGGAGGCCGCCGGCGTCGTCACCCGGCTGGCCGCCGAGCTGGGCTGCCCCAGCCGGCTCGGCCCGCTGGGCGTGCGGGAGTCCGACGTCGAGCGGCTGGCGACGACGACGCTGGGCGACGCCTGCCTGTCGACCAACCCCCGCGACGCCGACCGCGCCGAGATCGCCGCCCTGTTCCGGGCCGCGCTGTGACCGCCCGCCGGCGCTGACCCGGGGTGCCCGTGACCCCCCGCGCGCCCGTCCCCGGCATCCCCGAGCTCACCGGGCTGCGCTCGTCGAAGCCCAGCTGGTACGCCGAGTACCGGCAGACCGCCGAGGACCTCTCCCGGGCCATGGCGCAGCTCGAGCACGTCGCCCGGGTGCTGTCGGCCACCGGGCAGGGCGCCGACGCGCTCTGCCGCGTCGTCGTCGACGCGACCGCCGGGCAGCTCGCGGTCCCGTGGGTGGTGCTGGCCCTCGCCGAGGAGGCGCTGCCGCTGGCCCGGCCGCGGCTGGTCGGCCGCGGCCCGGGCGGCGCCCGGGTCGCCGAGCTCGCCGCGCTGCCGGCCGAGGTGGGCCGGCCGGTCGCCGCCGCGCTGGCCGCCGGGGAGGTCGAGCCCTGGCGGGCCGACGGCGGCGCCGTCGTCGTCCCTCTGGTGGTCGACGGCGACCCGGTCGGGGCTCTGGTCGCCTGCGGCGGGGCGCCGCGCAGCGCCGACCCGGCCGACCTGTCCATCCTGCGGATCGTGGCCAACCAGTCGGCGGTGGCGCTGCACGCCGACCACCTGCTGGCCCGCTCCGAGGCGCTGCGCCGGCAGACCGAGCGGCTCTACGCCGAGGCCGACCAGCGGGCCCGCGACCTCGCCGAGCGGCACGAGCAGCTCGCCGAGGCCGAGCACCGCCTCGACGTCGCCGCGCAGCGCGAGGCGGTCGACGCCGAGCGGCACCGCATCGCCCGGGAGCTGCACGACAGCGTGGCCCAGCACGTGCTCTCCGCCGGGATGACGATCGAGTGGTGCCGCCCGGAGGTGGCCCACCACACCGAGGTGCACGAGCGGCTCGGGCACGCGAAGGCGCTCACCCGGGAGGCGGTCGAGCGGTTGCGCGGCGCCATCCACGCGCTGTCGGAGCACGAGCACGGCGTGCCCGGGCCGGCGCTGCCCGGCCTGCTCGACCGGTTGCCGTCGGTGCCCGGGCTGGCCGTCGCGGTGCGGGTGGAGGGGCGGCCGCGGGTGCTGCCGCCGGAGGCCGAGCACCAGCTGTTCCGCATCGCCACGGAGTGCCTGTCCAACACCGCCCGGCACGCCGGTGCCACCCGGGCGACCGTCCGGCTGGGCTACCGGCCCGGGGAGGTGCGGCTGTCGGTGGCCGACGACGGCACCGGTGACCCCGAGACGCTGCGCCGCCTGCTGCGGGCCGCCGTCCGGCGCGGCGACGGCCACCACCGCGGGCTGCGCAACATCGAGTCGCGCTGCCGCGAGCTCGGCGCCGGCCTGCGCGTCGCCCGCGCCCGGATGGGCGGGGTGCGGGTGGAGGTCCGGCTGCCGCTCCCGTCCGATCCGCCCGCGGAGGGGACCGGTGACTGACCCGATCCGGCTGGTGATCGTCGACGACCACGCCATCGTCCGGCAGGGTCTGCGGTCGATCCTCGAGCGCGAGCCCGACATCGAGGTCGTGGGCGAGGCGGCCACCGCGGCGGCCGCGCTCGACCTGGTCGCCGCGGCCCGCCCGCACATCGTGCTGCTGGACCTGAAGCTGTCAGCGGGGTCCGACGTCGCCGGTCTGGCGCTGTGCGGCGAGCTGACCGCGCGGACCCCCGCGCCGGGCGTGCTGGTGGTGACCACGTTCCTCGACGAGCGGCTGGTCCTCGAGGCGATCCGGCACGGCGCGCGCGGCTACGTGCTCAAGGACGTCGACGCCGTCGCGCTGGTCGCCGCGATCCGGGCGGTGCGCCGCGGCGAGAGCGCCTTCGACAGCCACAGCGCGGCGATGGTGGTGCGCTCGCTGGCCGCGCCGTCGTCGTCCCCGTCGTCGCCGTCGTCCCCGGAGCTGACCGGCCGGGAGCGGCAGGTGCTGGCCCTGCTGGCCCGGGGGCTGTCCAACGAGGCGATCGGCCGCGAGCTCTACATCTCGGCGACGACGGCGAAGTTCCACGTCACCAACCTCATGCGCAAGCTCGCGGTGTCCCGGCGGGCCGAGGCCGTCTACGCGGGCTCGAAGCTCGGCCTGATCTGAGGACCGTGCACGGGCGCGGACCGGCACGGCCTCCGGCCGGGCCGGGACGGCGGGTGTCAGCCGGCCTCGGCGACGCGCTTGATCGCGGCCAGCGTCGCCGGGATGCCCTCGCGCGCGGCGCGGATGCGGACCTGCACCTGCTCCGGCGCGTCCTCGCCGTAGCGCTCCTCCATCAGCTCCAGCCCGCCGGGCAGGAACTCCCACGACTCGGTCAGCCGCGTGCCGCCCTCGACCGCCTCGAGGGTGTACCCCCAGCGCGCCCGCGTCCCGCCGACCAGCCAGGCGAACTCCCGGCCGCGGTCGGCGACCGCCACCACGCTGCGGGTCTCCCACGTGCGGTCGGGGGTGACGTTGCGGCCGGTGAACCAGTCGCCGACGGCGCCCGTCGCGCCCTCGTCCCACCAGCAGGCCACGCACACCGGGCTCCACTCGCCGGTGCGGGTCACGTCGCTGACCAGGTCGTACAGGGACTCCGGGGAGGCGGCGACGACGATCGAGCCGGAGTGGGTCAGGTCGCTCACGCCCGCAGTGTGCACGTCCGCGGACGTGTACACCCCGTCAGCGGGCCGAGGCGCGGGTGACGACGTCGGTGGCCCAGCTCTCCAGCCCGCTGTGGTCGCGGATGACCTCCACCCGGTCGCAGTGCTCGGCGTAGGCGGGCAGGTCACAGCCGCCCAGCGCCCAGGAGTACCGCGGCTCGGGGGTCAGCCAGATCGTCTCGCGCACGCGGCGGGTGAGGTCGGCGAAGACGTCCAGGCGCGGGGCGTTGCCGTTGCCGCGGCCGTCGCCGAGCACGAGCAGCGTGGAGCGGCGGGTGAACGCGCCGGAGTGGTCGGCGGCGAGCCGGGCGAACACGGTGCCGTAGTCGCTGGCGGCGTCCACGTCGACCACGTCGCCGCCGAACACCAGCCCCAGGGCGTGCTCCAGCGGGTGCTCGTCGAACAGGTCGGTGATCTCGACGACGTCGTCGACGAAGGCGAACGTGCGCACCTGCGCGAACAGGTCCTGCAGCGCGTGCACCACGTGCAGGCTGAACCGCGCCGTCGCCCGCACCGACAGGCTCACGTCGGCGACGACGACCAGCCGCGGCCGGTCCTCGGCCAGCCGGGTGGTCACCGGCCGGAACGGGACGCCGTCGTAGCGCATGTTGCTCCGCATGGTCCGGGCGACGTCGACCCGTCCGCGCGGCGACTGCCGCTTGCGGTGGGTCAGGCCGCCGTGCAGGGACGTGGCCAGCCGGCGCAGCGACTCCTCGATGCGCGCCCGCTCGGCCTCGGTGACCTTCTCGACCGGCGCGCGGGCGAGCTCGCGCTCCTCGACCGCCAGGTCGGCCATCTCGGCCAGCTTCTGCAGGTGGGCGGCCAGCAGCCCGGGCAGGTCCTCGATGACGCCGGCCAGCTGCCGGCGCAGTGCCTCGGCGACCTCGGGGTCCAGGTCGCCGACCGGGTCGGCCAGCCAGTCGCGCAGCGCCTGCTGCTGGGCGACCGTCAGCTGCACGTCCAGCGGCGTGCCGCCGGCGCGCACCAGCTCGCCGGGCAGGCCGGGGTCGTGCAGCCGCGACACCTCCAGCTGCACCTGCTGGGCGTCGTCGGCCGGACCGGCCGGGCTCTCCGACGACAGCACGATCTGCTGGGTCAGCGAGGCGAGGTCGATCTTGTTCGCCTCCTGGTGCAGGTTGTACTGCGCGGCGAGGTCCTCGGGCCGGAAGAAGTCGCGGATGTCGACCGGCCTGCCGTGGCTGTGCCCCTCCTGGACGTCGGTCGGCGGGTCGGCCGACCACGTCATCCGGGTCAGCTCCCCGGTGTCCTCGAGGTCGTCGTGGGCGTGCCCGTGCTCCTCGGCGTCGGGCACCACCGGCCGCAGCGTGAAGAACCGGTCGAAGGTGTCGGCGAAGACCTCGGCGTCGCGGCGGTCCTTGAGCAGGGCGGCGCCCAGGGCGGCCTCCAGCGCGGCGCGGTCGCTGACGCCGACGGCGGCCGCGGCCTCGGACGCGTCGAGGACCTCCGCCGTCGACACGCGCATGCCGCGCAGCCGCAGCAGCCGCACGAACCGGTGCAGCGCCCCCTCCACGTCAGACCGGCCGGCGCCGGGCGCCGCCGCGGTTGCCGGCGGGGAAGGAGCGCGACCCCTGGCCGGCGCCCACCTGCCGCTTCGGCGCGGGCGCCGCGTCGGGCGCCTCGGCCGCGGCCTGCTGGCCGTAGTAGTTGCGGTCGTGCCGGCCGGGGGTGTCCTTGGCGGCCCGTACGCGGCGGCCGTCGTCGTCCGGGTGGTCGTGCGCGTGGTCGTCCGGGTGGTCGTGCGGGTGGTCGTGGGTGTGCCCGCCGTGGGTGTGCGACCCGTGCGAGTGGGTGTGGCCGAGGGACTCCGGCACCGTCGCGTTCGGGTCGACCAGCCGCGGCAGCGCGTCGCGGGAGCGCTGCACGTCGCGCTCGTACTTGGCGACGACGGACACGGTGTCGGCCAGCACCTCGGCCGACAGCTCGCCGACACCGAGGACGGCGAGGGTGCGCGCCCAGTCGATGGTCTCGGAGATGCTGGGGGCCTTGCGCAGGTCCAGCCCGCGCAGCCCGCGCACGATCTCCACCAGCCGGCGCGCGGCGGCGTCGTCGAGGCCGGTGCGCTTGGACCGCAGGATCTCCAGCTCCCGCTCGGCGTCGGGGTACTCGAGGAACAGGTGCAGGCAGCGGCGCTTGAGGGCGGCGGAGAGGTCGCGGGTGTTGTTGGAGGTCAGGACGACGTAGGGCGGCTGCCGCGCGACGAAGGTGCCGATCTCGGGCACCGACACCTGGTACTCGGCGAGCATCTCCAGCAGCACCGCCTCCAGCGCCTCGTCGGCGCGGTCGACCTCGTCGACCAGCAGCACCACCGGCTCCTCCGAGCGCACCGCCTCCAGCAGCGGCCGGGCGGCGAGGAAGCGCTCGGTGAAGAAGGCGCTGTCGGCGTCGGCGATCCGCTGCACGGCGGCCTCGAGGGTGTCGGCGTCGCCGAGCAGTGCGGCGGTCTTCTCCCGCAGGATCTGGGTGTAGAGCAGCTGCTTGCCGTAGTCCCACTCGTAGAGGGCCTTGGTCTCGTCCTGGCCCTCGTAGCACTGCAGGCGCAGCAGCCGGCGGCCGGTGACGGCGGCCAGCGTCTTGGCCAGCTCGGTCTTGCCCACGCCGGCCGGCCCCTCCAGCAGGAGCGGCTTGGCCAGCCGGGACATGACGAACGTCGTCGTGGCCAGCCGCCGGTCGGTGACGTAGCCCTGCGCGGCGAAGGCGCGGGCGACGTCGTCGGGGTCGTCGAAGTCGCTCGGCGCGCGGTCGGCGGGGACGGGCTGGACGCTCAACGGGGCTCCTGAGGGCGGGCTGGGCGGGTGCGGTGACGGGAGGGGGCG